>JAYENI010000279.1:0-48412 GCA_034722015.1 Pseudomonadota bacterium | reverse complement strand
GCCTCGGAAGGCGCCCGAATGTTCTGGTCTTCGATGAAATCGCCCAGGTGTGAATCGTCGTCGTCACCGATAGGGGTTTCCATGGAAATCGGTTCCTTGGCGATCTTGAGCACCTTGCGGATCTTGTCCTCGGGCATCTCCATGCGCTCGGCAAGTTCCTCGGGTGTCGCTTCGCGCCCCATTTCCTGCTGCATGTGGCGCGAGATCCGGTTCAGCTTGTTGATGGTCTCGATCATGTGTACCGGAATACGGATCGTGCGCGCCTGATCCGCGATGGAGCGCGTGATCGCCTGCCGAATCCACCAGGTGGCGTAGGTCGAGAACTTGTATCCCCGCCGATACTCGAATTTGTCCACAGCCTTCATCAGACCGATGTTGCCTTCCTGAATGAGATCCAGGAACTGAAGACCGCGGTTGGTGTACTTCTTGGCGATGGAGATCACCAAACGAAGGTTGGCTTCCACCATTTCCTTCTTCGCGCGCCGCGCCTTGGCCTCTCCGATGGACATGCGACGGTTGATGTCCTTGATCTCCGAGATGGTCAGGTTCGTATCGGTCTCGAGCGCGACGAGTTTCTTTTGGGCGCGCACGATGTCCTGCTGCAGGTCGCCGAGCCGCGTGCCGTACTTCGTTTTCTTGTTGACGAATCCCTTGACCCAGTCCAGATTCGTCTCGTTCTGGGGGAAGCTGTCGATGAACTCCTTGCGCGGCATATGGGCCTCGTTCACGCAAAGGTTCATGATATGGCGTTCCAGTTGACGAATCCTGTCGATCGAACCGCGAAGATTCCGGGTGAGCTTATCGATGAACCGCGGAACCAGCTTCAGTTGAACGAAATTTTCCGCCGCTTCGTGTCGGATGCTGGCGTAGCGCGTTGTGTCGCGCCGCACCGCCGTGGTTTGTGACTTCTTGTAAATCTTGCGAATCTCATCGAAACGGCGCCTGGCTTCTTCCGGGTCCGGTCCCGTATCGATTTGCTCCTCTTCGCTCTCGCTTTCGGTTTTCGCGGCGGGCGGCCTCGGGGTGTCATCTGCATCGGGATCGATGAAATTGACGATCAGATCCGTGATACGCTGGTCTTCCTCATCGATACGGTCGTACTCCTGCAGCAGGAGCGAGATGCTGTTCGGAAACTGGGCCAGGGCGTGAAGGACCTGGTTGAGACCCTCCTCGATCCGCTTGGCGATCTTGATCTCGCCCTCACGGGTCAGGAGGTTGACCGTGCCCATCTCTCGCATGTACATGCGCACGGGATCGGTGGTGCGGCCGAATTCGTTGTCGACCGTCGCCAGGGCCGCGGCGGCCTCTTCGGCGACCTCCTCGTCGGTCGCGGTGCTGTCATTCAGGATGAGGGCATCGGGATCCGGCGCGTGCTCGTGCACCGCGATCCCCATGTCGTTGATCATGCTGATAATACCCTCGAGCTGCTCGGGATCGACAATATTGTCCGGCAGGTGGTCGTTGACCTCGGCGTAGGTCAGGAACTTCTGCTCCTTTCCCTTTGCAATCAAGTCCTTGAGTTGGCTTTGCTGATCCTGAATCATCACACTCGCTGACATAATGATGGGTGTCCGGGTTGGGCAAACGATTAAGTATATAACCAAATTGCCATGGTTTCAAATATGCACGAACGTCAACCGGTTGTTGCTGCGACCAGGTCGCCCAGCTCCCGTTTTTCCGCATCCGTCAGCGCACGTTGCTTCGCCTCGCGGATCAACTCGCCGGCGCGGGCTTCACGACGCAGCTTTCTGAGGTGTTCGACCCTATCCCGCATCTCCGCTTCAATATTGAAACCTGGGTCGGGCGGCGCCTGCCATTTCACAAAGTCTAGTAGCTGTTGGTGATCCTCGCTGTCGCGGAAATGCTCAACGAGCGAGATACCCGATGAATGGGGATTGACTCGAGCAAAATCAACTGCCTTCAGAAACAGCGGCATACCCGCAAGCTCGAGATTCTCCAGTTCTCCAAGGTCGGACAGTCCGGCGGCGACCGAGGGCTTGTGAAGCAGCAACTTGAGCGCCTTGTCCAGTGGAGCTACGACGCCATCTTGAGTCTTCGCGGTTTCTCGCCGCCTCCCCGGTGCCGGCCTGTACGGGGTAATCGTGACGCCTACCCTGTGGCTCAGTTGTTCATACATCAGTCTTTTGAAAACGCCGTCTGGCAGTCGTTTGAGCAGGGGGGCGGCACGTTCGGCAAGTTTGGCACTGCCGGCGACCGAATCCCCGTCGATCCCCTCTGCCAGCCGCTCGAACAGAAATGTAGACAACGGTGGCGCTGTTTCGATCCTTTTCTGAAACGCCTTCGCGCCCTCCATTCTGATTGCACTGTCTGGATCCTCGCCTTCCGGCAGAATCAGAAAACGCGCTTCCTGACCGTCCCTGAATATGGACATCAACGGTGTTACGGCTCGCCATGCCGCTTCCCTTCCGGCGCGATCCCCATCGAAACAGAAAACAATCTCGGGTGCGATACGCAGGGCCTGGACCAGGTGCGCCTGGGTAGTGGCCGTGCCCAGGGCCGCCACGGCGTTTTGCACCCCGTACTGCGCCAGGGTAACGACATCCATGTACCCTTCGACAATCAGCAGGCTTGTCGGTTTCGCGTCCGCCTGCAGTACATCATAGAGGCCATAGAGTGTGGACCCCTTGTCGAATGCGGATGACTCGGGTGAATTGAGGTACTTGGGTTGGCCCTGGTCGAGTATCCGGCCTCCAAATGCGATGACCCTGCCCCTGCGGTCACGGATCGGAAAAATGATCCTGTCGCGAAAACGGTCGTATGTCTGTCCGTCATCCCTGCGCACCAGGAGCCCGGCGTCGATCAGTTCACTTTCGCCTGTTCCCGCCAATCCTTGCAAGGTGTGCCAACCCCCGGGGGCATACCCGATTCCATATGCGGCGGCGGTTCGGCCGCTGAGGCCGCGCGATTTCAGGTACTCGATGGCGCGTGGGCTGTCTTTCAGTCGCTGGCGGTAAAATTCAGCCGCGGCATGCAGGACATCGTACGGTGTGCGTTTACGGTTGCCGGTCTCGTACTCCTCGCGGGGGACTTCCATGCCGAGTTCCGCCGCAAGTGACTCCACCGCGTCGGGAAATTCCAGCCTCTCGTACTGCATCATGAAGTCGATGACCGTGCCGTGTGCCCCGCATCCGAAGCAGTGGTAGAACTGCTTCGCGGGGCTGACACTGAAAGACGGCGTGTTTTCTGTATGGAAGGGGCAGCACGCGACGTGCTCTTTCCCTCGCCGCTTGAGCGGCACGCGCGCGTCCACGATCGGCACGATATCCGCCCTGCCGATCAGGTCTTCGATAAACTGGCGCGGGATCCTGCCTTTCATTCAGTCCGTCGTCGGAGTTTTCCCGATCGAGTGCTATGTCTTCGGGTGGAATCCGGTAATGGGTTTTGGGAGGGGGCAGGCGAGCAATTGAGTGACCTCTCCTGTTCGTCGCACCACCGTTGAACCGTGATTGTCGCTCTCGTCCACGACACTACAGCGGGCGTTTCGGGAACCGCTTTCCTGACAGCCCCTCAGGCCGCCTGCAGCGTGGCTCTGAGCGCACTCGCGTCGAAATCTTCGCTCACAACCGCATCGCCGATGGCGCGCAGCAGAACCAGCCGCAGGCGTCCACTCCGGACCTTCTTGTCCACGGACATCAATGTGGTAAACCGCTCGGTATCCATGGAGGCCGGTGGCCGGTCTGGCAGTCGGGCCCGGCACACGAGTTTCCGGATGCGTGTGACATCGGCCGCATCGATCCAGCCCATCCGGTGAGACACATCCGCGGCCATCACCATCCCGCATCCGACCGCCTCACCGTGCAGCCATGCCCCGTAACCGGTGCCGGTCTCGATCGCGTGCCCGAATGTGTGCCCCAGATTCAAAAGGGCCCTGCGACCGCTGCGTTCCCTCTCGTCTTCGGCAACCACGCGCGCCTTACTGGCGCAGGATTCCCGTATCGCGTACTGGAGCGCTTCCTTGTCGCGCTGCATCAGGGCATCCATGTTCTGTTCCAGCCAGGTAAAGAACGGCTCGTCCTCGATCAGGCCGTATTTGATCACTTCGGCCAGTCCGGCGCTCATCTGCCGGTCATCCAGGGTATCCAGGGTGTCGGTGTCGATAATCACACAACGTGGCTGGTGGAATGCACCGATCATGTTCTTGCCGAGCGGGTGGTTCACACCGGTCTTGCCCCCGACCGACGAATCGACCTGGGCCAGCAGGGTGGTCGGCACCTGTACGAAGTCGACCCCTCTTTGATAGCTGGCCGCCGCGAATCCGGTGATATCTCCCACCACGCCGCCACCGAGCGCAATGAGTGTGGTGCCTCGATCATGCCGGTTTTCCAGCAACGCAGTGAATACCGAGTTGAGGGTTTCGAGGTTCTTGTACTGCTCGCCGTCGGGCAGGATCACGGTATTGTGGCGGTATCGCGCTACCGCGTCATCGAGCCGCGCCAGGTACAGTGGCGCGACCGTGTCGTTGCTCACTGTCATGGTCTGGTCGCCGGCGATGTGTCGCTGGAGAAGTTCCGGTCTGGCGAGCAGCCCCGAACCAATATAGATGGGGTAGGATCGTTCCCCCAGACTGACGGTCATGGTTTCCATTGCTGGATATTAACCCGGATATTTCAGGGAATGCACACCGCTCACGCCTGCTCAGAGCGTTTCGAGGCGCTTGATGATATTGTTTACGAGTGCGGGCATACGGCTGTTGTCGGTGCTGACAACAATGTCGGAAATCTCTCTGTATAGGGGATCCCTTATGGCCATCAGGGATTCCAGCCGAGTCCGCGGGTCGCTGGTCTGCAGCAGCGGCCGGTTACGGTCACGCGACGTGCGGGCCAGTTGGGTGTCGATGGTGGTACAGAGGTAGATCACCGTGCCCCGAGCCGCCAGATGACGACGATTGTCCGGATCAAGCACCGCTCCCCCACCGGTCGCCAGTACGATGCCTCTGCCTCGGGTCAGTTCATCGATCACTGCGTTCTCCCTTGATCGAAAGCCCTCTTCACCCTCGAACTCGAAGATTGTCGGAATGTCGACTCCCGTACGGCGCTCCAGCTCGTGGTCGCTGTCCAGGAACTGGCGTTTCAGACGGCGGGCAAGTTGCCGGCCTACTGCCGTCTTTCCGGCGCCCATCGGGCCAACGAAAAAGATGTTTTGAGGGAGTGATTTCAAGGTTTCGAACGGATCCAGGGGGCGATCCGGTAGATTACCGGGACTCGCGAAGTCTCTTATTATGCGCAATCAGACGGTTTCTGGCACACATTGCGCACCGTACGCCGGAATTGGACTGCGATACCAGGAAAATTCACCCCTGCCCAAGACACGGCGCGGACGTATCGGGCATCGGGCGTGAGCGGATGCGGGTGTTGCCCCATCCGCCCGATCGGGTGATCGCCAGGATAGCGGCCGCGAGTAACCAGGCGGCGAGTTCCAGTAGCCCGACCGCGCCTCCCCCGTTGTCGGTGGCGACGGTTGAATGTGCCGGCCCGGTACCGGATGCTGAGGGTGGCGACACGGAGGTCAGTTGTTCTATGTCCGTCAGGAACGACTGTACCCGGGTATAGACGCCGAACTTGTTCGGTCGGGCGCACCCGACCCCGAAGCTGACGATCCCGATCTGCCGAAATTCGCCATTCTGTGTGGCCATCAACGGTCCGCCGCTGTCTCCAGCACAGGCGTCCCGTCCACCTTCCGGAAGCCCGGCGCAGATCTGGGAATGGATAATAAGACCGTTGTAGGCCGTCGGCGCGTTGCACTGCGCATTGGAAACAACCGGGACTTCGACTTCGTGCAGGTTGCTCGGGATTCGTGCCCGTGAGTCGAGATCGCCCCAACCCACCACGGTGGCCGGCGTGCCAACAGGGGGGGCTCCCAGATACAGCGGAATAGGCGGCATGGAGGAGTTTGTTGCAAGCTCCAGATAGGCGATGTCGTTGCGCGTGAGGACCGGGTCATAGAGCTGGTGGGGAATGACGTTCGTCACCAGGTGCAATTCCGTCGTTGGTTCGGCGAGCGTGAGGTCAGAAGTTCCGGCCAGCACCCCGATAACGGACGCCTCGGTTACGATTCCGTCCTCATCGACGACGCAATGTGCTGCCGTGAGCACCCAGTTTGCGGCAATCAGGCTGCCACCACAGAACTGAAAGAAGCTGTCCGTGTTGATGAGCGCTACGGTTGCCGGCCAGCGGGCGATCGAGGAAGGTTGTCCCCCGACGATACGCTCCTGCGCCTGTGTGGTGGCGATATGCCCCGCCAACGCCAGTAGTAAACTCAAAATGGTTGTGGGCTTCATGATGCCTCTCCCGGTATTCGGACGCGACCGAATGCCAGGAAACTCTCGCGGAATATTCAATCTAACCAATTCCCTTCGTCCGGAAATGCCAATAGTTGTTCCTTCATAAGTAATGTTGATGGGCGCACCGGTTATCGGATACTCGAAACGTTACCGGGACGTCAGCCTGGATGCATCGACGGAACATTCCCCGAATCGCCGGCGCTCCTGGTGCTAGACTCGCTCCGGACGGCCCTTGAAGTCGTCGGAAACAGGACAGGAGGATGAGGCTATGTCACGGTCACAATTGTCGAAGTGGGTGATCGGTGCGGTGTTCCTTTTCATGCCGCTCTCGGCTATCGCCGGCGATTTCGCCGAGCACAAGGTGGTGATACAGATCAGCACTGACGACCCGCGGACGCAGAAGATCGCGCTCAATAACGCAGTCAATCTGCAGAAGGCCTACGGGATGGACAACGTCCAGATCGAGGTTGTCGCCTATGGTCCCGGTCTCGGAATCTTTACCGGGAAAAGCGCAGAGTCCTCACGAGTTCCCAGCCTGAGTCAGCAAGACATCAAGTTCAGCGCCTGTGGTAACACCATGGACAAGGTCAAGCGCAAATCGGGCAAGACCCCGGAGCTCGTCGAGGGTGTGGGCGTCGTACCGGCTGGCGTCCAGCGTATCGTGGAGTTGCAGGAGGCGGGATACGCGTATATCCGTCCGTGAGTTGCCGGGGGGAACATCGCAAGGGCAAGACTGATAGAGAACTGTCCAACGGAAATGGGCCGCACGCGTTGCCAGAGAATCCCGGGGTGGATTCATTTGGAGACCAATCCGAACGACAGCTTCCCGCTATTTGCGCCGCCGGGTAACGTGGACCAGCCAAAGAAAAAGGCCCCGCCTTGTGGGCGGGGCCTTTTTTCGGGGAGGGATGGTGCCGGCGATCAGGGACCTACAGCGACGTTCTGCTGGATGATCTTCGGCGTGATGAAGATCAGCAGTTCGGACTTGTCCAGCTGATTGAAGTCGGTCCGGAACAGGCGGCCCACGAGCGGTATGTCTCCGAGAAACGGTACGCTGTCGGATTCGTCCCGTTTCTCCGTGTCGTAGATTCCACCCAGAACCACCGTTTGACCGTTGTCCACCAGGACCTGGGTCTGAACAGCGCGGGTGTCAATACTGGGCACACCGTTGAAGATCTCGCCCACATCGTCCTTGGTGACGGAGAGATCGAGGAAGATCCTGTCATCCGGCGTGATGGTCGGGGTGACCTCCAGGCTGAGTACCGCTTTCTTGAAAGATGTGGAGGTCGCGCCGCTTGACGATGCCTCCTGATAGGGAATTTCGGTACCGCGCTCGATCCGTGCCTGGGTCTGGTTCGAGGTAATGACCCGCGGGGTGGAAACGATCTCGACACGTTCCTCTGCCTGGGCTGCGCTCAGTTCGAGCTGTACCATGTAGCCCAGCGGCAGTTTCGCCAGCGCCAGTCCGAATGACCCGGCGGGGTTCACGACCGGGAGATTAACGTTCAGGCCGTCGTTGAGCGAAACCGGTCGGCCGTTGACGGCATTGTTTGCGCCCTCGAGCGTCCCCGAGATGGCGCTGGAATTCGCGCCCCCAATGCCGCTGCCGATATTCGTGACACCGAACCGCACCCCCAGTTCCTTGGAGAAGTTATCCTCGGCGGTGACGATGCGCGACTCGATGAGAACCTGGCGCACCGGGACGTCAAGGCGCTCGACCAGGTTGCGAATCTCTTCCAGTTTGAGAACGGTGTCCTGTACCAGAAGGGTGTTGGTGCGCGTGTCGATACCCACTCGGCCCCGTTCACTCAGAAGCGAGTTTTCGGGGGCCTTCAGCAACGCGGCAATGTCTGCGGCCCGGGCGTAGTTGACCTGGACGAACTCGGTGTGCGTCGGCGCGAGTTCCTCGACCTGCTGCTGAGCCTCGAGTTCCAGTTTCTCGCGTGCCGCAATTTCTTCGCTGGGCGCGATAAGCAGCACGTTCCCGGTCTTGCGCATCGCCAGACCCTTGGTCTTCAGAATGATATCGAGCGCCTGGTCCCAGGGTACATTCTTCAGTCGGAGGGTCAGGCTGCCGCCGACCGAGTCGCTGACCACAAGGTTAAGCCCGGTGAAATCCGCGATGAGTTGCAGAACCGAACGCGTCTCGATGTCCTGGAAGTTGAGCGACAGTCTCTGGCCTTCGAACAGGGCTTGCTTGCGTGCGTCGCTGACGGCCTTGGGAACTTCCCGTACCTCGACTGTGAATTCCTTGCCCGTCTGGTAGGCAAGATGCTCCCAGTCTCCGTGGGAGGAAATCACAAGGCGTACGTCACGGCCTTCCTTGTAGGCGTCAATGGTCGTAACCGGGGTCGCGAAGTCGACAACGTCCATGCGTCGCTGCAGTCCGCTGGCAAGCGCGGTTTCCGGTACGTCGAGGATGACTCTTCCGCCCTGCTCCTTGATATCCACTGGGACGTTTGGATTGGAAAGCGTGACAATGATCCGGCCCTCGCCTGCGGTTCCCCGCTGAAAGTCGACGCCGGTAACCGTCGGGGCGCCGCCAGTTCCGGTGTAAGTGCTGCCGCCGGTGGTGGTTCCGGCCGCCACGGCTGCGGACCGCACGCCGCCTTCGCCCACGGTGAGGATCAATTCGTTACCGGAAATGTCCTGCTGATATCCTACGAGATGGGAAAGGTTGATGACCACACGCGTACGCCCTTCTGCTTCAGCGGCGTTGATGCTGCGCACGGCTCCGATACCGACGGTTTCCGATCGCTTGTCCAGACCTATGCGGGTGTCAGAGAAATCCAGGGCAATTCTCGCCGGGTTGTCGACCGCGAACGATACGGCTTCCGGAGGGGGCGACGAGAACCTGAGAGCGATCTGAACGTTGTCACCGGCTATCGACGAATATTTGATGTCCTCGAGCACGGTTTCGGCCGCGGCAGCGTGAAACGCGAACAATCCGGCCAGTAACACCAGCGCGCGAGCCCTCCAGCCCGACCCTGCGCCACCGGTTCCCGAACGGGAACATAGTGCAATTCTTGCCGATCGGGAGGAAGTGATGTGCGCCGGTGTTGTCATGTTGACTGTCCTTGGACTCGGGTAATCGGATTTCATTGACATGCCTCTCCAGAACTACTCGCTCAGTGCGATAGTCTGGTTACGTTTCCTCCAGCCACCGAAGCCGTCCGGGATGATCTCGGTCAGGTCGATGCTGTACTCGCTGATGCCACCGATCTTCCCGTAGTTCTGACCCATGTGGTTTCCCGTGGAAACACGCTGGATGGTTGTGTCAGGAGTCTGGATCAAGGCCCATAGTGCGTCGTCCTGCTGCATGGTTCCCACCATTCTCAGGGTGTCCAGAGGGAATAATTCGAGAAATTCGGACGGGCGGTTTGCGTCGGGGTGAATTTCGCTCGTCGGGCGTTTACTCACTATGAGTTCCGAAGTGGCAAGGACACTGGCATCGAAAGGATCCCGCCTGTTGTTTGCCTCGTACTCGAATTTCACATAGGGTTTTGGCTGGGGTACCGGCTCGATTCCCGCAGGTTTGCGTGCCTTGACCTCATCGACATACTGCTCGAGGTCGTACATGTCCCTGCCGCACCCGACCAGGAGAACGCTGGAGACGACCAGCAGGGAGAGCGTGCGCATGCGGACCGATACACGGCGATCCTTGATCTTCATCACTTTCGCCCCCATTATTCGCCACCCTCCAGATACCGGTAGGTCTTGGCCGTTGCCGACATCGTCATCGGTTCGCCGGGCTTCAACTCAACGTTTTCCAGGGTCACGATTCGGGGCAGGGCAGCAAGCCCGCTGGCGAATTCCCCGAACTGGTGATAGTTCCCCTTGACCCTGAGTTCTATCGGTTTTTCGGCATAAAAATCTTTCTTCACCTCAGGCCGCGGCTTGAAAAGTTCGATTTCCAGGCCGGATGACAATCCGGTCTGGGAAATATCGACGATCAGGCCGGGAATTTCGGTCTCGCTGGGTAACTGCCGCAGCAGGGCGCCGAAGGTGCGGCGCATCTCTGCAAGCTGTTCCTTGTAGAGTTCCAGGTTCGCCGCCTTCTTCTGCTTGGTCTCGAATGTCTGTTTCAAATCGACTTCCGTGGCCTCTACGGCCTGGAGATCGACGATCTGCTTTTTCGTGTCGAACCAGTACCCGGCGAACCCGATCGCCGCACACATAAGCGCTATGACGACAATGCGAATGGGCAGAGAAGACGTGCCGATATTAGAGAGGTCGAGATTTTTGACTTCGTTCCAGTCCACGATCAACGCTCCTTTTCGGCCTTCGCTTTCTTTTCGGGAGAGGTCTGGCTGGCTTGCAAGGAAAAGTCGCTGACCCGAAGCCCGTCCTGTTCATGTGTCTCGATAACGTCCAGACGGGAACCCTGTACCCAGTCCGAGCCGTTGATATTGCGCATGTAGGCGGATACCCGTGCGTTGGACTCCGCCTTGCCCTTGATCGCCAGCTTGCTGCCGGTCTGCTTCAGGGAAGTCAGGTACGTTCCCTCCGGCAGCGTGATAATCAGTTCGTCGAACAGGTGCACGATGCCCGGTCGTGTGGCCTGAAGGTTCTCGATTACGCTCATTCGCTCGACAAGCGCCTTTCGTGTTGCCTCGAGCTTTCTGATCTCCTTGATCTTGTTGTCCAGGATCGTGATCTCGTTCTCGAGGTACTTGTTTCTCAGTACCTGATGATCGATCAGGCCGTTGACGTGAATGTGTACGAGCCCGACGGCGATTACGGCGGTCACCGCCGCAAACCCCAGCAGTGCAAGAAACTCTTTCTGCTGGTTCTTTCGCTGTGTCTCGCGCCAGGGCAGCAGATTAATGTGCGCCATCAGTCGAAACTCCTCAGTGCGAGACCACAGGCAATCATCATCGAGGGGGCATCGTCGCTAAGGTTCTGGCCATTGATTCGGCCACTTGTCGACATGCGGCTGAAGGGATTGGCGACATTCGTAGGAATCCTGAGACGGGTTTCGACCATCTCGTCGATCCCGGGGAGTGCTGCGCACCCGCCCGCCAGCACGATTTGGTCTACGCTATTCGTCTGGCTGGCGGAGTAATAGAATTGCAGGAACCGGCTGATTTGCTGAGCGACCGTCTCCTTGAAGGGATCCAGCACATCGGTGACATAGTTGTCCGGAAGTCCGCCTTCCTTCTTGGCCAGTCCCGCCTCCTCGTAGGTCAGCCCGTAGCGGCGCATGATCTCTTCGGTAAGCTGTTTTCCGCCGAATGCCTGTTCCCGTGTATAGATCATTTTCTGATCGTTCAGTACCTCAAGGCTGGTCATCGTCGCCCCGATGTCGAACAGGGCGACCGACTTTCCCAACCCTTCCTCGGGAACCTGATCGCCCAGCAGAATGTACGCGTTTTCTATCGTATAGGGCTCGACGTCCACTACCTTGGGCGTGAGTCCGGCGGCCTCGGCGGCGGCGACGCGCATTTCGACGTTCTCGCTGCGAGATGCGGCGAGCAGCACATCGACGGTTTCCGGATTGCCCTCAGTCGAGCCGAGGATTTCGAAATCAAGATTGACCTCGTCCAGCGCGTAGGGGATGTACTGATCCGCCTCGAGTTGTACCTGGGCCTCGAGTTCGTTTTCACCGAGCGACGAAGGCATCGTAATGACTTTGGTGATCACCGCGGATCCCGAGACGGCCATGGCACAGTTACGGTTTTTGGTGCCGGAACGTTTCAGCGCCCTGCGAATCGTCTCTGCCACTGCGTCGACATCGGAGATGTTTTTCTCGTTGACCGAATTGGGCGGAAGGGGTTCGACTGTATGATGCTCCACCCGGCACCTGGACCCTGACTGGCTCAGTTCGAGTAACTTTACAGACGTCGACGTTACGTCGAGACCCACTAGGGGTATCTTCTTTGATCTGAAAAACAAGGCTTTATCCTAAAAGGTCGGTGTAGTTGGAAAGTTCTTCGCTTTCTATTCCGGCAGAGGTGCCAACCCTGAATACATAGTAGTTTAGACACAAAATCCCGTTTTTCCTCGGGGACGCCGATATTTTTTACGGCCCCGATTTCGGATTGATATAATTCTAGGCGACATGGCCATCCTTATAAATATCGTCCGTGGCGGCTTCATCGCGTTTTTTGTGCTGTCTGTCATCGGCATGATCGTTGCGCTCGGCGCCTACCTCTATCTCGCCCCCGGGATGCCCCCGGTTTCGATCCTCAAAGACGTACAACTTCAGGTTCCGCTTCGCGTCTACAGCCGGGACGGAGGACTGATCACCGAGTACGGAGAGAAACGCCGCAAGCCCTTACGCTTCGAGCAGATCCCGGAACAGATGCGCCAGGCCTTCCTGGCAGCAGAGGACGACAGGTTTTTCGTGCACCCCGGAGTCGACTACCACGGCATACTCCGTGCGGCAATCGAACTGGTGCGAACAGGTGAAAAGGGGCAGGGTGGCTCTACCATCACGATGCAGCTGGCCCGAAACTTTTTCCTTACCAGGGAGCGCACCTATATCCGCAAGCTTCGGGAGATCTTTCTGGCCCTGAACATCGAACGAGAGCTGACGAAAGAAGAGATCCTCGAACTGTATCTGAACAAGATCTACCTTGGGCATCGGGCTTATGGCGTGGGTGCGGCGGCGGAGGTGTATTACGGAAAGAACGCGGATGCACTGGACCTTGCTCAGATCGCGATGATCGCGGGTCTGCCGAAGGCACCCTCGGCGTACAATCCCGTCACGGATCCGACACGCGCAATCCTGCGCAGGGACTATGTGCTGCGCAGGATGCTGGAGTTGAAGTATCTGGATGATGAAGACTACAGCGAGGCAAAGTCGTCTCCGGTGACTGCCAGGCTGCATCGCGCGGCCTCCGACGTGCAGGCGCCGTACCTGGGTGAAATGGCACGGGCCGAAATGGTTTCACGCTTCGGTTCCGATGCCTACAACGGGGGGTACGAGGTCTATACGACGGTGGATTCCCGGCTCCAGGCGGTCGCAGAACAGGCGCTCGCCAACGGCCTTGTCGCCTATGGTCGCAGGCACGGCTACCGCGGGCCGATTGGCAAGCTGGATCCCGAACAGCTCAACGGCGAGTCGACGCTGGTTGACGCGCTGGCCGGGTATCAACCGAGCGGTGGCCTGCTGCCCGGTATCGTGCTATCGACCGACGGTCAGCAAGCCGAGGTGTTCGTCGACGGCGTCGGGCGGGTGACCATTGTCTGGGAAGGCTTGTCGTGGGCGCGCCCCTATATCGATGCCACACGGATGGGAGACACACCCGCAAAGGCGTTGGACGTCGTGGCTCCGGGTGACATCATTCGCGTGCGCCGGGAGGCAGACAGTGCCTGGAGCCTGAGCGAGATTCCCAGTGTTGCCGGGGCACTGGTATCCCTGGATGCGAACGATGGCGCCATTGTTGCGCTGGTCGGCGGTTTCGACTACTACACCAGCAAGTTCAACCGGGTAATCCAGGCGAGACGGCAACCGGGTTCGAGCTTCAAGCCTTTCATCTATTCCGCTGCGCTGGAACAGGGGATGACCCCGGCAAGTGTCATCAACGACGCGCCGGTCGTCTTCAGCGACAGCCAGCTCGAAAGCACGTGGCGACCGGAGAACTATAGCGGTCGTTTCCACGGTCCGACCCGCCTGCGCGTCGCGTTGACAAAATCGCGTAATCTCGTGTCCATCCGCATGCTGCGCCAGATCGGGGTGGCGTATGCGCTGGAGCATGGGAAGTTGTTCGGATTCGATACCGACCGTTTCCCGAGGAACCTTTCAATTGCACTGGGTAGCGGCGAGGTGACGCCCCTGGAGCTGGCGACGGGGTATGCTGTTTTCGCGAATGGCGGGTTCAGGGTGGAGCCCTATTTTATCGAGAAAATCGTCAAGGAGGGTGAGACCGTGTACGAGGCGAACCCTTCTGTCGCCTGTCCGGACACCTGCGAGTATGAATCAGCGGTGGAGAACGGAACGACCGGTAAGGTGTCCGGTAGCATGGGTGAAGGTGACGCGTTTGCGGAGGTTGGTGGACCGCTGATGGCGCAACGCGTGATCTCCCCGGAGAATGCCTTTCAGATGGTCAGCATGATGAGGGACGTGATACGCCGCGGCACAGGTCGAAAGGCAATGGAACTCGGGCGTTCCGATCTGGCCGGCAAGACCGGGACGACCAATGACCAGCACGACGCCTGGTTCAGCGGGTTTAACGCGGACCTCGTCACGGTGGCCTGGGTCGGATTCGATGAGAACCAGACGCTCGGGGCCAGGGAAACGGGAGGCGTTGCAGCCTTGCCGGTATGGATGGATTACATGCGCGAGGCCCTTGACGGCAGTCCGGAGCACTCGATGTCCCGACCCGATGGGATGGTGACGGTGCGCATCGACCCGGAGACCGGTGACCTTGCGGGCAGTGGTGTCAAGGGCGCCATCTTCGAGACCTTCAGGGCCGACCACGTGCCCGAGCATCGGTCGGTCGACCGGCGTCCGGTCGAGAGTCCATACGGCGGGACCGGTACCTCGGGCCAGGATCTTTTCTGACTGCCGTCTCGTATCCCGGACCAGACCGGGGACACAAACGCCTGTATCCTGCGACGGGCGCGGCCGGTCGACGAATAGCTTTGGAATCCCATGGCAAATCAATGGAGTCATCGTACCCGGCTACTGATCGCGCAGGAGGCGGCGCGTCTCATACTGGACGAAGGTATCCGGGACTTTCAACTGGCCAAGCGCAAGGCCGCAGAACACAGCGGGGCGGGATACGGGCGGGGCTCGCTACCCGCCAACGAGGAGATTGAACAGGCCATCCGGCAGCACAGGGAGCTGTTTTTTACCGAACAGGACTATCGGCGCGAGCGGAATCTATGGTCGGCCGCGATTTCCGCCATGCAGTTCCTGCGCGATTTTAATCCGCGACTCGTAGGTCCGATGCTGAACAGTACGGCCGGACGACACGCGGTCATCAGTCTCCACGCCTTCTCGGACGCAGCGGAAGACATCCTGTTGCGGCTCATCGATGCCCGATACCATTACAGCAGCGTGGAGCGCAGACTGCGATTTCGGGGCTCCTACAGAAACTACCCCGGGTTCGCATTTTCCATGTCCGGGGAAGAGGTCGAGACGTTGGTCTTTTCTCCTTCCGAACTGCACCATTCCCCGGACAGCGTTGTGGACGGCAGGCCTATGGTGCGCGCGTCCCTCGAGACCGCCAGGCGGAGATTCGAGGAACTTGGCGGACAGGGACTCGCCGGGTGAGGGGACCGCTTTCTCGGCCGCGAGTTACGGGAGGATGAGGTCAGCCGGCCCCTGATGCGCTCGAATGCATGGGACGGCTGAGTTCGTGAACGGCATCGACCAGGGCGGCCACGTGGTCGGGAGGCACGTGCTGGTTGATCCCGTGGCCCAGATTGAAGACATGGCCCTCGCCCTCACCGAACCCCTCCAGGACACGGGCCGCTTCTTCCCGGATTCGAGGGGGGGCGGCGAACAGCACCGAAGGGTCGAGGTTTCCCTGAAGTGCCACCTGGTTCCCCACTCGCCGGCGGGCATCGGCGATATCGACGGTCCAGTCCAGCCCCAGGGCGTCGGCGCCAGTGTCGGCCATCAGTTCCAGCCAGGCACCTCCGCCTTTGGTGAACAGTATGACTGGCGTGTCAGCCGTATCGGGTCGGCTCGACAGCTCACCTACGATCCGGTTCATGAACTCCAGGGAAAACCGGCGGTAGTCCCTGGGGGTCAGGGCACCGCCCCAGGTATCGAAGATCATGACTGCCTGGGCACCGGCCTGAATCTGGCTGGCGAGATATTCCGTGACGCTGTCGCTCAATACGCGCAACAGTCGGCCAAGAGAATCCGGAGCGTCGTACATCATGGCCTTGATCGTCGGAAACTCCTTGCTTCCGCGGCCTTCCACCATGTAGGTCGCAAGTGTCCATGGGCTTCCCGAGAAGCCGATCAGGGGCACGCGTCCCGCCAGCTCCCTCCGGATCACCCGCACCGCGTCCATCACGTAACCCAGGTCTGTTTCCGGATCCGGCACGCCCAGCCTGTCAATTGCCGCCTTGTCGCGAACGGGGTTCGCAAAACGGGGACCCTCGCCCTCCGTGAATCCCAGCCCCAGCCCCATTGCGTCGGGAATCGTCAGAATGTCGGAGAACAGGATGGCCGCATCCAGATCGAAGCGTTCCAGCGGTTGCAGGGTGACCTCACACGCCAGTTCCGGCGTCTTGCACAGGGTCATGAAGTCGCCGGCGCGGGCGCGGGTTTTACGGTACTCGGGGAGATAGCGCCCCGCCTGCCGCATGACCCAGATGGGAGTGGCGTCTACCGGCTGACGGCGTAGCGCCCTGAGAAATCGGTCGTTCATATGCGAGAGATCCGGGTAAGGCGATTGCCGGAAAATGACATACCGGATTGCGCCGGCTTTTTGTTCGTCGGGTCGGGACGTGCGTCCCATGCCCATGTCGCTACTGCAGCGGTTCGGGAACTAGCCTGAAAGGCGGTTGCGGACCGTTACACTGACCGCGCCCATATCCGCGCGCCCCTGCAGGGCGGGTTTCAGTTTTCCCATGACAGCGCCCATGTCCTTTATGGACGACGCCCCCGTCTCTTCGACGGCGGCAGCGACAAGCGCGTTGATCTCGGGTTCTGTCAGAGGCGAAGGCATGAATTCCCGAAGAAGTTCGAGCTCGGTCTGTTCTTTTGCGACCAGGTCGCCGCGTCCGGCCATTTCGAATTGCGAGATCGATTCACGTCGCTGCTTTGCCATTCGGTCCAGTACGGCAAGCACTCCGTTATCGTCCAATTCGGTGCGGGAGTCGATTTCCTTTTGCTTGACCGCCGCAATTACCAGGCGAATCGTGCCAAGGCGCTCCTTTTCTCCGGCGCGCAGGGCGGCCTTCATTTCGTCCTGCAGGCGGGACTTCAGATCTGACATCGATATCAGCAGTTGAGGGGTGACTCAGGTAACGCCACTCAATAAAGGCGCACGCGACGGGCGTTTTCCTTCGAGAGGCGCTTGAGAAGCCGCTTGACTGCCGCGGCGGCCTTGCGTTTCCTGACGGTGGTCGGTTTTTCGTAGAATTCCCTGCGACGCACCTCGGTGAGTACGCCGGCTTTTTCACAAGCACGGCGAAAGCGCCGGATTGCGACATCAAAGGGTTCGTTTTCCTTTACACGAATATTGGGCATGCGGTTACCTGGGTTTGGCGCTGATCCAGCCATGATTTTGAGGGATGCGAATTATACTGACGGCCTTGCAGAATGTAAAAGGCCCAAAGGTAGACGAATATGCTGGTCCTCGGGATCGAAACCTCATGTGATGAAACGGGTGTGGCGCTATACAGTCAGGAGCACGGGCTCGAGGCCCATGTGCTGTACTCCCAGGCGGCCCTGCATGCCGAATACGGTGGTGTGGTGCCCGAGCTTGCCTCCAGGGACCACGTTCGCAAGCTCATCCCCTTGTTGCGAAGCGTGCTTACCGCAGCAGGACGTCGCCGGGAGGACCTCGATGGAGTCGCTTACACCGCGGGTCCCGGTCTGATCGGTGCCTTGCTGGCCGGCGCTTGTGCTGCCCGCGGCCTGGCATGGTCGCTCGGTATACCCGTTCTGGGGATACACCATATGGAGGCGCATCTGCTGGCCCCGATGCTGGAAGAGACGCCTCCCGCACCGCCATTTGTTGCACTGCTTGTGTCCGGAGGGCACACGATGCTGGTTCGCGTCTGCGCCGTTGGAGACTACGATGTCCTGGGTGAGACGCGCGACGATGCCGTCGGTGAGGCGTTTGACAAGACAGCCAAGTTGCTCGGGCTCGGGTATCCGGGCGGTCCGGCCCTGGCCGGGATCGCTGCGCAGGGCAACCCCGGGTGCTATCGGTTCCCGCGGCCGATGACCGACCGTCCGGGGCTCGACTTCAGCTTCAGCGGACTCAAGACCCATGCGCTCACCACCTTCAGGAACAGCCCGCCAGGCCGGGAAGGACGGGCCGACATCGCGCGGGCGTTTGAAGAGGCAATTGTGGATACGCTGGTGATCAAGTGTCGCCGCGCACTGGACACGACGTGTCTGACTGACCTGGTTGTCGCGGGTGGGGTGAGCGCCAATCGGCGTCTTCGCGAGGCACTGTCCCGTATGACGGCGGGCCGGGGAGAGCGCGTCTATTATCCGCGCCCTGAATTCTGTACCGACAATGGTGCGATGGTCGCGCTGACCGGCGCCCTGCGGCTGCAATCCGGAGAGCGGGACGGTGTCGCAAGCCGCGTCCGTCCCCGATGGCCACTCAGCGAACTGTCGCGACTGGACAATTGAGGCGATTGCCGGAAATTTACGTACCGGATTGCGCAGGATTTTCGTTCGTCTGCAAGGCGCGGGAACGGACGCATAGTCGAACTATGCAACCGTTTCCGCAACGCCGAAGACGGGCGAAAAGACAAGCAGGCTGGTATGTAAATTTCCAGAAATCGCCTGAGCGCAGGGTCCGTTTACCGGTGCCCGACGGGCTTCCTGGTCCATGTTTGCGTGGTCACCGGTCATATGCGGCCTTCCGTCCCCTCGATCAGATGCATGATGTTGCTTCGGTGGCGCCATATCACGATCAATGCAAGAATCACCGCGGTAACAGTGAGGGGTATCGATTCGGTGACAAGCCAGGTGTACAGCGGTGTCAGCACCATTGCCGTCAGCGCGGACAGGGACGAGATGCGGGACAGGAACGCGACACCCAGCCAGGTCGCCGCCCAGATCGCGCCGACCAACCAGTCGATGCCGAGCAGGACACCCAGAGCCGTCGCAACGCCTTTCCCGCCCTTGAAACCGAAGAATATCGGGTACATGTGTCCAATGACCGCAGCGAGCGCGACCGCACCGAGAATCGGGTCGTCCACGCCGAGATGTTTTGCGAGGAGTACCGGGATCAACCCCTTGAGCAAGTCCCCGAACAGCGTGATGGCCGCCGCCGATTTCCCTCCGGTGCGCAGCACGTTGGTCGCGCCGGGGTTTCCCGAGCCCTGTTCCCGGGGATCAGGGAGTCCCATGATCCGACAGGTGATGATCGCCGATGACACGGAACCCAGCAGATACCCGAAAACAATGAACAGGATGTCGGTCGTCATGTGCGGGTTACCATGGTCTGGTGATAGAGATGAGCCTGTGTCGGCTCCAATTAGTCTTTATAAATCATATTGTTATGGATTGCGTGCCGGGTGCCGTAGTCAGGGTGTGGACGCAGAACCCGATCGGACGTCAGTTGCCCCCTCAATCGCCGGAACCCGGATACCGAGTGCTGCGACGAAGTCTTCCACATGATAGTCGAGGCGCATACGGCACGAAATATCATATGTGCCGGGAGCGCGAAGGAAAGCGTTCCTGTGGTGCGTCGGAGGATCGAGTAGTGCTGGCGGAACCCAGGTACCATCTGGACAAGCGAAGGATGCGCCGGGGTTTCGAGCAGGCCGCCGGGACCTACGACGAGGCCGCCGTGCTCCAGCGCGAGGTCGGTCGCCGGCTCATGGACCGCCTGGATCTGATGAGGATCGCACCCGGGTGTATCCTCGATGCAGGCTGCGGTACAGGCGAGGCGACACGCGCACTTGCAGACCGGTATCGACGTTCTCGCATCGTGGCGCTGGACATCGCCGAGACGATGCTGACGCGAACCCGCAGCAGGTTTCCCTGGTCCCGGCGAGCACAGGTCGTGTGCGGGGACATCGAAGCGCTGCCGTTTGCGCCCGGCTCCTTCGATCTCGCGTTCTCCAATCTCACCCTGCAGTGGTGCAATGACGTCGGCGCAGTGGTATCCGATCTTCGGCGGGTGATTGCCCCGCACGGTCTGTTGCTGTTCAGCTCGCTCGGGCCCGACACACTGGCGGAGTTGCGCGAAAGCTGGCGCGGGATCGACGACAACACCCACGTCAATGCCTTTGTGGATATGCATCTGGTGGGCGATCTTCTGGTGAAGAACGGGTTCTCCGACCCGGTCATGGATATGGAAAGGATCACGGTGACCTTCAGCGATCTGACCGACCTGATGCGCGACCTGAAGGCGATCGGGGCATTCAATCATACCCGCGGGCGATCGCGTGGATTGACCGGAAAGGGCAGTCTGGAGGCCCTCAAACGAGGTTATGACAGGTTTCGGGACGCCGAGGGTCGGTTGCCCGCCACCTACGAGATCGTCTACGGACACGCCTGGGCTCCGGCCCTGTCATCCCCTCGGGGAACCCCGGGCGGGGGAAGAGAAATCAAGGTCGGGTTTGGCCCTCGCGCCAGCCGCTGAGCCCCGGGAAACGCCTTCAAGGGCGGGAGTGACCCGGGTATCTCGTAAAAGGTTATGAGGGGATAAAAATAATGTCGTTTGTAAATGTGGGGGTACCCCGTATAAAATCGCCCGGCCTGACTGCGACATTGGGTCGCAGGTGCCGCATGTGGCGGGATCGGGAGGTTTCACAGCGCCTGATGGGCAGGGACAATCCGCGGTATCCGGTGACGTTTTTCATCAGGCCGAACAGCTCGCTCTCTTGGCGAGGCAACATCATCGTATTTCTGTCAGTCACGGCGGTTTGCATTTTCGTGGTAACACCATTTGCATTCCTTGGTTACTGGCCGATGTTGCCATTCGCCGGGCTGGAAATTGCGGCCCTTGCGATTGCCCTGTATCTGTGTGCCCGCCGATCGCAGTGGCGTGAAGTGGTAACGGTAAACGAAGACGAAATCGAAGTGTCTCGTGGTCGGCTCGATCCCGAGAGGATCTTCACGTTCAACAGGCACTGGGCGGCGGTCAGATTGCAGGCGCCCATTGCCGGCCGGCCGGGCCGGTTGACGGTTGGCAGCCACGGCAGGGAGGTGGAAGTGGGTGCCTTCCTGAACGACGATGAACGCCGGGAGCTGGCAAAGGCGCTGCGCCGCGCGGTATCTGATTGAAAGAATGCGCGAGCCCGGATTTACAGAATCACGAATTTTTTAATGTTAAGGAGGGGGGGTAAATGGCCCTTACTGGACGACAATCCTTATTCGCCGCCTTGACCGGATCCCTGGTTGCCGGACCGGCCTTGGCCATACAGCCCTACAACATGCCGGTGGGGGTGACGGAAACCAGCCGGACAATCTACGATCTGCACATGCTGGTCTTCTGGGTGTGCGTCGTGATCGGAATCGGTGTGTTCGCCGTCATGTTCTATTCGATCTGGAAGCACCGCAAGTCCCGGGGTCACGAGGCCGCCAAGTTTCACGAAAGCACGCTGGTGGAGTTCGTCTGGACGGTGATCCCTTTTGCGATTCTGATCGCGATCGCGGTTCCCGCGACCAAGGCGATGATCGACATCGAGGATACCGCCGATTCGGACATGACCGTGAAAATCACGGCGTATCAATGGAAGTGGCACTACGATTATCTGGACGACGGCGTCAGCTTCTACAGCAGTCTGGCGACACCGCGCGACGAAATCTATAACGAGGCGCCCAAGGGAGAGCACTACCTTCTCCAGGTGGATAACGAGGTGGTGCTTCCCGTTAACAAGAAGGTCCGGTTTCTGCTGACCGCCAACGACGTCATCCATGCGTGGTGGATCCCGGACCTCGCTGTCAAGCGTGATGCCATACCCGGCTTCGTCAACGAGATGTGGACGCGGATCGAGAAACCCGGCGTCTACCGGGGCCAGTGCGCGGAACTGTGCGGCCGTGATCATGGCTTCATGCCGATCGTGGTCCGGGCGGTCGAACAGGACGAGTATGACAAGTGGGTCGCCGAAAAGAAGGGCTCGGTCGCTGGCGGCGCATCGACAACGGGGAATCCCGAAGTCACGACAACATCCGGTGCAGTCGATGATTCCGGAGACACCGACGATCTGGCTGCCGAGCAGGACCGGAACCACGATGCGTAGAGAAAATACGGGCTACACGTTCAAATCAATCGGGAAGGAGTCGAATCTATGAGCGCAGTCACAACCCATGACGACGCCCATCACGAGGAACATCCCTCGGGCATCATGCGGTGGATCACCACCACGAACCACAAGGACATCGGTACCCTGTACCTGTGGTTTTCATTTGCGATGTTCTTTGTCGGCGGCACGATGGCGCTGATCATTCGTACCGAGCTGTTCATGCCGGGTCTGCAGGTCGTCGATCCGCAGTTTTTCAATTCCATGACCACGCTGCACGGTTTGATCATGGTCTTCGGCGCGGTCATGCCGGCGGCCGTGGGACTCGCCAACTGGATGATTCCCATCATGATCGGCGCACCGGACATGGCGCTGCCGCGGATGAACAACTGGAGTTTCTGGATTCTCCCGTTCGCGGGTTTCATGCTGGTCGTGACACTTTTTCTGCCGGGCGGCGCTCCGGCCGGCGGATGGACGATGTATCCTCCGTTGACCCTGCAGACCGGTGACGCGTTTCCGTTTCTGATCTTCTCGGTCCATCTGCTCGGCATGTCGTCGATCATGGGATCGATCAACATCATCGCGACCATTCTCAACCTGCGCGCGCCCGGGATGACGCTGATGAAGATGCCGCTGTTCGTCTGGACGTGGCTGATCACCGCGTTTCTGCTGGTCGCGGTGATGCCGGTCCTGGCCGGTGCGGTGACGATGATGCTCACCGACAAGTATTTCGGCACCGCCTTCTTCACCGCCGCCGGTGGCGGTGATCCGGTGATGTTCCAGCACATCTTCTGGTTCTTCGGACACCCCGAGGTCTACATCATTGTCCTGCCGGCATTCGGTGTGCTGTCCCAGATCGTTCCGGTGTTCGCGCGCAAGCCGTTGTTCGGATACAGCTCGATGGTGTACGCCACCGCGTCCATCGCTTTTCTGTCGTTTATCGTCTGGGCGCATCACATGTACACGGTTGGCATGCCACTGGCCGGCCAGCTCTACTTCATGTATGCCACCGTCCTGATTTCGGTGCCCACCGGCGTGAAGGTGTTCAACTGGACCGCGACGATGTGGCGTGGCTCGATGACGTTCGAGACTCCGATGCTGTTCGCGATCGGCTCTATCGTGTTGTTCACGCTCGGCGGCTTCACGGGCCTCATGCTGGGTGTCGCGCCCGCCGACTTCCAGTACCACGACAGCTATTTTGTGGTGGCGCATTTCCACTACACGCTGGTTACGGGTGCTGTCATCGGCATCATGGGTGGTGTCTATCTCTGGCTGCCCAAATGGACCGGTCGCATGTACGACGAAAAGCTGGGCAAGATCCACTTCTGGCTTACGATGATCGGGTTCAATCTCACGTTTTTCCCGCAGCATTTCCTGGGTCTCGCCGGAATGCCGAGGAGAATCCCCGATTACGCGCTCCAGTTCACGGACTGGAACATGATGTCGAGTGTGGGTTCGTACATATTCGGTTTCGCCCAGCTGATACTTGTCTACGTCGTCATCAAATGTGTCCGTGGTGAGGGAGAGAAGGCCACGAATGAGGTTTGGGAAGGCGCTGAAGGTCTCGAATGGACATTGCCGTCCCCGCCCCCGTACCACAGCTTCACGACCCCGCCGGAAGTGAAGTAGTCAGAGAAATACAGTGTAACGGGATACGCCTCGAACCCGGAGTTGCCACCGGTTCGGGGCGGGTTTCCCCCAGGAGTGCGAATCCGGTGCAGCAAGCAGGGAGAACGAGAAAACGGGTGCTCATAACCGCGGCCATCGTGGCGCTCGTCGCGCTGGGATTTTATCTCGGTGCGTTTCTGCATCTGGGATCGTTGTGACCCACGTGACGCAGCAAAAATCGAACGCACGGCTGGTGACCCGGCTGGTGGTTGTGGTTCTGGCCATGTTCGGTTTCGGGTATCTGCTCGTACCGCTCTATAACGTGTTCTGCGAGATTACAGGTGCAAACGGCAAGTCGGGACAATTGACCGACGCGCAGGCCCGCAGTTTTGAAGTGGACGAGGACCGGACCGTCACGGTGGAGTTCGTGGCCGCGCTGAACCAGAACCTCAATATGGAGTTCGCCCCTGTCGTCACCACGATGGTGGTCAATCCCGGACGTGTTTACGACACGACGTTTTTCGCTCGAAACAAGACGGGCTTCGAACTGGTTGGGCAGGCTGTTCCCTCGGTTGCGCCGGGAAACGCAGCTTCCTACTTCAACAAGACCGAGTGTTTCTGCTTTACCAATCAGAGATTTGAAATCGGAGAGGGAAGGGAGATGCCGCTTCGTTTCGTGATCGATCCTGCATTGCCCGAGCGCGTCAAGAGAGTCACCCTGTCCTACACATTCTTTGACGTCACACAGACGGCATCGAGAAACTAGCGGGAATTCCCGATGGTCCTCAGCGGACCCGGAAATGTTTATACAGGTGGTTTACGCCAGCCACGTATCTGGTTAACGAAGAGGGAGAACAATCAGCATGGCACATGCACAAGGTGAGTATTACGTTCCACACGGAACCCGATGGCCGTTCATTGGCTCGGTCGGGCTGTTTTTTCTGCTGGGTGGATTCGCGATGTTCCTCATCGGCTCCGGAATCGGGTCAACTTCCATGGCGATCGGTGCCGCCATTCTTATCTATATGTTGTTCGGATGGTTCGGAACGGTCATCAAGGAAAGCCAGGCAGGCACATACAACGATCAGGTCGACCGTTCGTTCCGATGGGGAATGAGCTGGTTTATCTTCTCGGAAGTGATGTTCTTCGCGGCGTTTTTCGGGGCGCTTTTCTATGTCAGGCAGCTATCCATGCCCTGGCTGAGCGGGGAAGGTACCGGAATGGTAACAAACGCCACGCTTTATCCCGGTTACGAAGGCAACTGGCCGACCCAGGCCAACGGGCCCGCGGATATGGGTGGCACATATGGATTGATCCCCGCATGGGGCATCCCGGCGCTCAATACCCTGATCCTGCTGTCCAGTGGCGTTACCGTGACCTGGGCGCATTGGGGGCTGAAGGAGGGCAATCGCAAGAAGTTGATCCTGGGTCTGTTCGCGACGGTTGCCCTGGGCATCACCTTTCTATCGTTTCAGGCGACCGAGTACATACATGCCTACCATGAGTTAAACCTGACACTGGCCTCCGGTGTCTATGGCTCGACCTTTTTCATGCTGACAGGGTTTCACGGGTTACACGTGACACTCGGGACGATCATGCTGATCGTCATACTGATCCGAAGCATCATGGGTCATTTTTCGGCGGAGCATCACTTTGCCTTTGAGGCTGTCGCGTGGTACTGGCACTTTGTGGATGTCGTCTGGCTGGGTCTGTTCATTTTCGTCTACTGGGTTTGACCCGTAAACGGACCAGCTCCGCTTGATCTGTAGCAGGTGCCGCAATCATGCGGCACCTGTCGATCGCCCGCGAAGTCCTGCTTGGTTCCGATCCTGCTGGTTGTCCGTGTGCGCGACTAGAGCCGGCTCATTGGGGCAGCTTTCTGCACCGGTGCCGTCAGACCGCCGGAAAGCGGCTGTCATCGGGGAAAGAGGAAAGGCTACTGCGGAATGACGCCGTGTGGTTGGATCCAGCCTGCGTAGTAGCCGACAAACAGCAGTGCGAACGCTATCAGTGAAAGCGCGACCCTGAATGTCAGCGCCTTCACGGTACGATTGGAATCGCCCTTGTCACGGACCAGGAAGACCATGCCGCTGATCAGGCTGGAGACGATCGCGACGAAGAGAAGAAGAATTACAAACTTGAATAGCATGGAATACCGCCTGGAAATCAAAGGCCCAGTATAAACCAACGTGGCAGATCGCGACATTTCACCAGGTGGTATCCCGATCGGGTGCTGCACGAGAAGCGACTGGTAACAGGTGCCACGTGGCGAAGACGAATGTAACGTGGATCGGCATCGATTGAAGCCGGACCGAAGTTGATCCCGGATTGATTCCGGCATTGGATCGGGCCGGGTTCCTCCGCCGATCAAGGTTTCGAGACATTGCGGTACGTTGTGTGATGAGATTTGGTGAGTACGAACTTACGCTTCCCCTTATTCCAGCGCTGGTTGTTCTGGTGCTTATCGGTGTGCTGATTTCCCTGGGGGCGTGGCAACTTGAGCGAGCCGACGAAAAACGCGAAATCTCCAGGGAGATACTCGAAAGGCAGGAGACACCGCTCTCCAGACTCCCACTCGAGGTAACAGACCCCGAGAGCCTGAGGTATCGTCAGCTGAAACTTGTGGGGCGCTTCGAGGAATCCCGACAATTTCTGCTGGACAACCAGATGAATCAGGGCGCGGTCGGGTTGAATGTCCTGACTCCGCTGAAGTTGTCCGGGCGGGACGATGTCGTGCTGGTGGATCGCGGCTGGCTCCCATGGGGTGTGGACCGCAGTCAGTACCCCGATATTTCGATTTCCCCGGAAACCGTTTCCCTTACCGGAAAGGTGTACGTGCCCTACGGAAAGGGATTCCGGATTGGCGAGATGGATAACGGTGAGGGTGACTGGCCCAAACTGATCCAGTACCTGGATTTCGACAGATTGTCGGAGTTGCTCGGGTACCCCGTCTTACCCTTGACGGTGAGACTGGGCAGTCCCGAAGATGCCGGGTACCAGCGTAACTGGGTAAGTCTGACAGCAAATCCGCAACGGCATGTCAGCTACGCGATCCAGTGGTTTGCGCTGGGTGCGGTGCTGCTGGTGATATATCTGGCCCTGCACCTCAAACGCGTCGATCCGCCCCCGCAGACAGAGGAGGCCGATCGTGAAATCTAGGGTGAGATTTTCGACTACCACGGGTTTGCTGATCATTTTCCTGCTCCCGCTCGTTGTCGCAACGGCGTTGTTCAAGTTCCGGGATACGCTACCTTTGCCTGATCCGAAATCGCATGGGGAGCTGGTGCAACCGGTGCGTCAGCTGGCTCCCTTCAGTATCACGGACAACGCCGGTGGACAAATCACGCTTGATGTACTGCAGGGGAAGTGGATACTGGTTTATGTGGATGCAACCGGGTGCGACCTTGAATGCCAGGCAAGCCTGTTCAAGATGAGACAGGCACGGCTGGCCCTGGGTGAGGACATGAGCCGGGTTGCGCGGTTGTTCCTCCTGGATAGGGACCCCGGCACTGCACAGGTCGTTGAGATTCTGGAGGAGCATCCGCGGATGATGGTCGCCGAAACGGACCGGCAGGCCGTAGAGGAGATGTTTGGTGAGGACCCCGAGGGACAGATTTTCATGGTAGATCCCCTGGGCAACGTGATGATGCGTTACGATTCGGGGGCCACGACCAAGGGCATCCTGAAGGACATCCAGCGGTTGCTCAAGTATTCGAGGATTGGCTGAATTAGTCAGCGGAATCCGTTGCGTTAAGGCGATTGCCGGAAAATGACATACGGGATTGCGCCGGATTATCGTTCGTCATCAAGGCGCGGAAACGGGCGCATAGTCGAACTATGCAACCGTTGGCGCAACGCCGAAGACGGACGAAAAGACAAGCAGGCTGGTATGTCATTTGACAGAAATCGCCTAAGTACTTCTGCTTCGCAGGTCATCCGCCACGTTGCGATGATCGAGCCGGGCCAAAACGAATTTGCCACGAGAGAGCTGAAAATGCCGTTAGTAAGAGCTCAAGCTATCAACCGCCTTGTTAACTCCCGCATCAGGGAGTACGTGGATCTTTGCAAGCCCAAGGTCGTAGCCCTGATGGTATTCACGGCCCTGGTCGGAATGCTGCTCGCGGCTCCGGGCGAAGTGCCGATTCGAATCATGATCCTGGGCAATCTGGGGATCGCCCTCGTCGCTGGCGCCGCCGCCGCGGTGAATCACCTCGCGGACCGGCGCATCGATGCGATCATGGCGCGCACCCGGGGGAGGCCGCTACCGTCGGGGCAGCTGGATGCGATGCAGGTTCTCGTTTTTGCCCTGGCGATCGGCGTCGTGGGCGTATGGGTCCTGGTGAGCTGGGTCAATACGCTGACTGCGGTTCTTGCTGTACTGTCTCTTGTGGGCTATGCAATCGTTTATACCCTGTATCTCAAGCGAAGGACCCCGCAGAACATTGTGATTGGGGGGGCGGCCGGTGCGACACCCCCGCTACTCGGCTGGACGGCGGTGACGGGCCAGGTCGATCCGAACGCACTGTTGCTGTTTCTGATTATCTTTACCTGGACACCACCACACTTCTGGGCCCTGGCGCTCTATCGCAAAGAGGAGTACGCGCAGGTCGGGATACCGATGTTGCCGGTTACCCACGGTGACGACCTCACACGTTTGCACATCCTTCTCTACACGATCCTGCTCGTGCTGATTACGATTCTTCCGTTCCTGACGGGAATGTCCGGTCCCATATACCTGGCAGGCGCCTTGCTGCTGGGTGCCGGATTTCTGTATCAGGCGATCTTGCTGATGAACGCCAGGACCAAACAGCGGGCCATAAAGACGTTCGTGTACTCCATCGTCTATCTCATGCTGCTGTTTTCAGTACTCCTCTTCGATCGCTACGTTCCGCTGCTGGCAAGCCAGTCCGCCTGAGCGGGCCTGCGCCGAACAAACTTCGGAATCCGCTGGAGCGCGACGTTCTCGGGCGTTACGGGACGTGTTGGATGTTTCCCGCTCCTCAGACTTGCCGGTGCCGGGACTCGCGTGCCGACGCGCTATGACGATTTTCCATCCTCGGCAATGGCGGCATACAAGTGTGCTATATGAGTGCGGTATTCTCGCAGCTGCGGTGGGTCAGCCAGGTCGTAACGCGTTTCCGACTCCCAGACCCGGGCCACCGGGTAGCGCCTGGAGATGCGCTGCAAAAGGATCTCCGCGTCGGAGCGCCTCGCAAAGTCGGGGCTCAGTGCACGGACATCCTGTTCCGCACCAATTGCCTTTCCTCTCATACCTACAAAATAGGAAAGGATACTGATAATCATGCTCAATTTCCGTCTTCGACTTCCTTGTCGTTATGACGGGTAATGTAAATCGCGGGGCCGAAAGGTTCTGCCTAGCCCTTCACAGAAGGGATGCGCCTCGCAAGGTGCGATCCCCGGGGTGAGAACCGCGCCCGGTTTCCGGGCTCACTCCGGTTCCATCCGGCCGAGGTGACGCCCTACCGCAAACCATGAGCCCACCAGCCCGAGGGTGACGGAGGCACCCAGCACGACCAGCGTGTCGACGGGCGTCAGGCCGCTCAGCTCGTAGATATTCTGATATAGCGAACTCAGTCGTGTGACCGGCCCGCGCATGAAGCCGATGGCAATCTCCACCGTCAGACACGCAGTCAGGCCGCCCAGCAGGCCATATAGCAGCCCGGTGTACAGAAATGGACGGCGTACGAATCCGTTGGTTGCGCCGATCAGTTTGGTGACGATGATCTCGTCTTTCCGGCCTTCTATGTCCAGGCGCACGGTATTGCCGACAATGAGCAGCACTGCCAGCGAGAGGACCATGGCGACCGCCAGGATCAGCCGCTCGCCAACGTCGAGGATCGCGTGGAGCCGCTTCAGCCACGCCATGTCGAACTGCACGGATTCCACCTCGGAGATCGCGCTCAACTCGTTCGCGGTCCGTTCCAGGGACGATAAGTCGTCGTGATCGACGGGACTGAGTATCAGGGTGTGGGGGAGAGGATTGTCTTCGAGCGCGTCGAGGACGCCCCGCATGCCGGATGCCTGCCTTAGTTCCTGCAGCCCCTGCGCGGCAGTGACGATCCGCACCGATGCAATATCGCTCCGCTTCCCGATTTTCTCTTGCAATGCAAGGAGGTCTTGTTCTGCCAGGCCCGGCGCCAGATAGAGTGAAATGCCGGGACTCGTATCCAGGCTATCGATTGCATCGAGCACATTTTTGAGCAACACATGCAGGCTGGCCGGAAGTGACAGCGCGATGCCAATGACCCCGATCGTCATCAGTGACGACATCGGGGCGCGGCCCAGGCGGCCCAGACTGAAGCGCAGCGAGCGCGGGTGTGCGCGGAAAAACCCGGTAAGCCGGCGCAGGGTGAGAGGTGTATCGCCCGCGGAGGTCGCTCCGCGCCGGGTGCGTTTACCCCGACTAGATTCTCGCCGCGAGCGTCGCGCGTTCTTTGTATTGAACATCCGGATTCAGTAACCGACCTTGTTGTAGGCGGTAAATTGGTTTGTGCATGCGCGAGATCAGCGCAATATCGTGGCTTGCAACCAGTACCGTGACCCCGACCTGACTGAAGTCCGAAAAGACGTGCATGATCTCGTCGGACAGATCCGGGTCGAGGTTGCCGGTCGGCTCATCCGCCAGAAGAACCAGAGGTTTATTGATTACGGCGCGGGCGATCCCGACGCGTTGCTGCTCCCCCCCGGACAGGGTGACCGGCATCGCCTTTTCCCTGTTGAGGAGGCCAACCTTGTCGAGCGCTGCACGTGAGCGGCGTCCGATCTCCCGGCGCCCGTATCCGGCGATGACCAGCGGGAGCGACACATTCTCGAAGATGTTTCTGTCAAACAGCAGGCGATGATCCTGAAAAATGATCCCGATCTTGCGGCGAAACGCCGGGATACGTCGTCGGGGAAGATGCGTAATATTCTGCCCGTCGATCATGATCTGCCCGCGGCTCGGACGTTCGATGACCGTAATCAGTTTCAACAGCGTGCTCTTGCCCGCGCCGGAGTGGCCGCTAAGAAACACCATTTCACCGCGGTCGATGTCCAGGGTGACGCCACTCAGGGCCTCGTTCCCCGAGGGATACCGCTTGGTGATATTCTGCAACTGGATCATCGCGCCGGCGGATCGGTCAGTGGCGTGCGGACGTAATCGAGGCGCCGTCATCCCGCATCGCGTTGCAGCAGCGCGTTGACGAATTCCGCCGCGTCGAAGACTCTCAGGTCTTCGACTGACTCCCCGACGCCGATAAACCGGATCGGTATGCCCGTCTTGCGCGCCAGGGCAAACAGGATGCCGCCCTTCGCCGTACCGTCCAGCTTGGTCACCGAGATTCCCGTGACACCGACCGCCGCGTTGAACTGCCTGGCCTGGTTCAGTGCGTTCTGCCCCGTGCCCGCATCGAGAACCAGCATCACCTCGTGCGGTGCGCCGGGATCCAGTTTCCGGATCACGCGCTCGACCTTGCTGAGTTCGTCCATCAGGTTGGTCTGGGTATGCAAGCGCCCGGCGGTGTCCGCGATCAGCACATCGATATTCCGCGCGCGCGCGGATTCCATGGCGTCGAATATGACCGAGGCGCTGTCGGCGCCGGTCTCCTGGGCGACCACGGGCACCCCGTTTCGCTCGCCCCAGGCCTGCAACTGCTCGACGGCGGCGGCACGGAAGGTGTCGCCCGCGGCGAGCATGACGGAGAGCCCCTCGTCCCTGAGCCGGCGCGCGATCTTTCCGATCGTCGTGGTTTTTCCTACCCCATTGACACCCACCACCAGGAGAATATACGGTCGTAGGTCCTGGGGTATGCTCAGGGGTTCGTTGCACGGCGCGAGAATTTCCCGCATGTGTTCGCCCAGGGCATCGAACAGCGCAGCCGCGTCTTTCATCTGGTTTCGCCGCAGGCGGGACTGGAGATCGTCGATGATCTCCGTTGTTGCCTCTACACCGACGTCGGCCATCAACAGGCGGGTCTCTATCTCTTCCAGAAGGGATTCGTCGATCTTTCCCTTGATCAGGGTGCCTATGTCCTCGTTGAGGATGGCGTTGGTCTTCGACAGGCCCCTTTTCAGACGGGAGAAGAGTCCCCGTTTGCCTGAGTCCGTCTCCGGGGCGGCACGCGGTTCGTTTTCGGTTCCCCCGCTGGCGGGATCCTTGCTTTGCTTGAAACTGAATGCCACGGTGCGAGTCCATTAATTCAGGCCCGGCTATCCTAACATTGAAAAAGGTACGCATTCACTCATGAGAAACATGTTCCTGCCGGTCGTGCTCCTGGTCGCGGTGACCAGCCTGCATGCGGCGGATGAATCCACCGACAGATCCATTCATGAACACACGCTGAAAAACGGCCTCAAGATTCTCGTGAAGGAGGACCATCGTGCGCCGGTGGCCATATCCCAGGTCTGGTACAAGGTCGGCGCGGCCGATGAGTCGAGCGGTACCACCGGTGTGTCCCACGTGCTCGAACACATGATGTTCAAGGGCACGGAATGCGTGCCCGAAGGACGGTTTTCCGCGATCATCGCGCGCCAGGGCGGGCGGGAAAACGCATTCACCAGCCGAGACTACACCGGCTACTACCAGCTGCTCGAGAAGTCGCGGTTACCGATCGCGTTCAGGCTGGAGGCCGATCGCATGCGTAACCTCGAACTGAAGGAAGAGGCCTTCCTCAAGGAGCTCGAGGTCGTCAAGGAGGAACGGCGACTGCGTACCGACGACAGTCCCAGGGCGCTCGCGTACGAACAGCTCTACGCCACTGCTTTCCATAATGCGCCCTATCATCACCCCGTCATCGGCTGGATGGAGGATCTCGATCACCTGAAACTCGAGGACCTCAAGGACTGGTACCGGCACTGGTACGCGCCGAACAACGCGACACTCGTCGTGGTGGGGGATGTCGATCCCGAGGCGGTTTTCCGGATGGCCGAAGGGGCGTTCGGCGGTCTCGAGCCGGGCCCGGTCCCGCAGGGCAAACCGAGGCTGGAGCCGCCCCAGAAGGGCGAACGCCGGGCTGTCGTGCGCGCCCCTGCGCGGTTGCCCTACCTGGTGATCGGTTATCGGGCTCCGATCCTCGGCACGGCCGGGGAGGACTGGGAACCCTACGCGCTTCAGGTCCTGTCCGGGGTGCTGGACGGTGGGCGAAGTTCGAGATTCAGCAGCCGGTTGATCCGCGACGAGGAGGTGGCTGCCAGCGCAGGCGCGGGCTACAGCCTTTACGGCCGGTACGACGGACTGTTCCTGCTCAACGGTATACCCGCCCAGGGACGCACGGTGGATGAACTGGAACAGGCCATCGACGCACAGATTGCGAAGATCCGGCAGGAACCCATCGACAAGGATGAACTTGCCAGGGTCAAGGCGCAGGTGATCGCGGGCGAGATCTTCGGCCTCGACTCCATCAGCAGCCAGGCCAATCTGATCGGCGCGGTCGAGACCGTCGGGCTCGGCTGGCGAATAATCGACGAATACGTCGAGCGCATAAAATCCGTCACACCCGAGCAGGTGAGCGAGGTGGCTCGCCGGTACCTCCGGTCAGACGGGAAGGTCGTTGTCCGTGTCGATCCCCTGCCGCTGGGTCAGCAGTCGGAGACCCCGGACGAGGTGCGGAGTTGAGTCCCGCGGCCGGCTTTTCACGCGCCCTGTCCGCGGCGCTGTTGCTTGCCATGGCCGGCGTCGCACAGTCGGCGCCGAAGATTCAACACTGGGTCGCCGAGAACGGACTGCGCGTCTATTTTATCGGTACGCCACAGCTTCCCATGCTGGACATCAATGTGGCGATCGACGCCGGAAGCGCACGGGACGGAAAACTGCCGGGTTTGGCGCGATTGACGGCGGCGATCCTTGACGAGGGTGCCGGTGGTCTGGACGCCGACGCCGTCGCACGTCGCTTCGAGGATGTCGGTGCGGAGTTTTCCGCCAGTATCGATCGGGACATAGCATCGCTGTCGCTGAGAACCCTCAGCGATCCACGTTACCTGGATCCCGCTCTGGATACCTTCGAGGCCGTCCTGACCCGGCCCGATTTCCCGAAACGGGACTTCGACCGGTTGAAAAACCAACTGGCCGTGGCGATCAGCAACCGGGAGCAGAAGCCGGGCAAGGTGGCGTCAATGGCCTTTTACAAGGCGCTGTATGGTGATCACCCCTTCGCCAGTCCTCCGATCGGGACGAAGGAAAGCGTCGCCAGCATCTCGCTGGACGATATCCGGGATTTTTACAGGCGGTATTACGTCACCGGCAATGCGCTTGTCGCCATGGTGGGCGATCTCGACCGCGAGCAGGCAGAGGCGATCGCCACACGCATCGACCGGAACCTTGCAAAGGGAAAGGCCGCGGCTTCGTTGCCGCCGGTCAGGCCGCTCGCCGAAAGCGTGACGCTGAAGATTCCGTTCCCTTCGGAGCAGGCGCACGTGCTGATCGGTCAGCCGGGGATCCGGCGCGGCGACCCCGATTATTTCCCGCTGTACGTCGGTAACCACGTTCTCGGCGGCAGCGGGTTCACCTCCCGCCTGGTCAAGGAGGTGCGCGAGAACAGGGGTCTGTCCTACAGCGTTTACAGTTACTTTTTACCGAAGAAGGTCAGCGGGCCGTTCCAGCTTGGACTTCAGACCCGTGTGGACCAGGCCGGCGAAGCGGAGGAACTGGCCCGGCAAACACTTCAGGACTTCATCGCGGATGGGCCGACGGAGAGCGAACTCGTGGCCTCGCAGAAAAACATTACCGGCGGATACCCGATGAGCATCGACAGTAACGCGGATCTCGTGGGCTATATCGCGACGATCGGGTTCTACGACCTGCCGCTCGATTACATGGACACGCTACCCGGGAAGGTGGACTCGGTGACACGGGAAGACGTGTCGTCCGCGTTCAAGCGCCGCCTGGATGTCGATAGCATGGTGACGGTGATCGTCGGCGGTGAGGCGTCGTCGAAGTAGCGCCCGGCCCGCGCAAGGCCGGCTGCGCATCATCGGTGGGCAGTGGCGCAGCCGGCGCGTGTCCTTTCCGGCCGTGGGCGCAGTCAGGCCCACGCCCGACCGGGTTCGCGAGACCGTCTTCAACTGGTTGGGCGACCGCGTCGCCGGCGCCGTTTGCCTGGATCTTTTCGCCGGCAGCGGCGCGCTGGGTCTGGAAGCCGCATCGCGTGGCGCCGCGCACGTCACGCTGGTCGACAACCATCCAGGGGTCGTTCGCGCACTCGGGGAGTCCGTCCGTGCGCTGGAAGCCGGAAACGTCGACGTACATTGTGACGACGCCCTGGCCTGGCTGGGGCGTGCCGGCGAGGCGATCGACATCGTGTTTCTCGATCCGCCCTATGCCGCTCGCGACCTGCTGGACTCCAGCATCGCCTTGATTGACGACCGGGGCATCCTGGCGCCGGGCGGCAGGCTGTATCTGGAGTACGATGCGAACCGGGTCTCGCCCCGTGTGCCGGAAGGGTGGAGTACCCTGCGCTCGGGGCGGGCCGGCGACGCCGGTTTCCAGTTGCTCGCTCACACCGGGGCGACCCCGGAAACATCCGGGAAACTTGTCTGAGGCGATTCGTCGTTCAATACTGTCGACCATGAGTACGACCGCAATCTACCCCGGCACCTTCGATCCGATTACCAACGGGCACAGTGACCTGGTCCGCCGTGCCTCCAGACTGTTCGACCGGGTCGTGGTGGGGGTGGCCGCGAGACCGGGGAAGTCGCCGCTGTTCAGCGTGGAGGAGCGCGTTGATCTCGCCAACCGGGCGCTTCGGGGGCTGGACAACGTCAGTGTGTTGGGCTTTGATGGCCTGCTGGTCGATTTCGCCCACCGGATGGGGGCCAGCGCCGTCCTCAGGGGCCTGCGCGCCGTGTCGGACTTCGAGTTCGAGTTTCAGATGGCGGCGATGAACCGCCGGCTGGACCCGGAGCTGGAGTCGCTTTTTCTCACCCCTGCCGAAGAGCATTCGTTTATCTCCTCCAGCCTCGTCAGGGAAGTCGCCTCACTCGGCGGCGATGTTTCGGAATTTGTGGACGGCGCTGTCAATACTGCGCTGAAAGCCCGGTTCAGCCGGACTGGTAGAATTCCGTAGTTTGCAACCCAGAATAGGTTCCAGATCATGGCCCTGACAATCACGGACGAATGTATCAATTGCGACGTCTGCGAGCCGGAATGTCCCAATGAAGCGATCTTTCAGGGGGACGAGATCTACGAGATCGACCCGGCCCGATGCACCGAATGCGTGGGACACTTCGACGAGCCCCAGTGCGTCGAGGTCTGTCCGGTCGACTGCATCCCCAAGGACCCTGAGCACGAGGAAACCAGGGAGCAGCTGATGCTCAAGTACGAGCACCTGATGGCGGAGAAGAACTGATCCGATGTCTGCCCACTACGTGATCGGGCGCCTGGCCGGCGCCTTTCTCGTCATTCTGCTGGCTGTCTCCGTTGCGGTCCGGGCGGACACCCGCACCGTACCCGCCGCGGGCCAATCCGCGATCGCCACCGCCCACCCACTGGCCACCGAGGCTGGTCTGGAGGTGATCGCCGCCGGTGGCAACGCCTTCGACGCGGCGGTCGCCGTGAGCGCGGCGCTGGCGGTTGTCGAACCCTACAGTTCCGGTTTTGGCGGCGGTGGTTTCTGGCTGATCCACCGCGCGTCGGACGGATTCCAGACCATGGTGGACGGCCGGGAGCGTGCACCGCTGGCCGCACGCCGGGACATGTACCTGGGCGAAAGCGGCGAGGTCGAGCGTGCGCTCGCCATGAACGGGCCGATGTCGGCGGGCATTCCGGGTATGCCTGCGGCGCTGGTTCACCTGTCCGGGCACTATGGTCGCCTTCCCCTCGGCCGGAGCCTGGAACCCGCTATACGTCTCGCGAGAAACGGCTTCGAAGTCGACGAGATTTACCGGCGCATGGCGGCGTTTCGGCTGGATGCCCTGCGCGTCTCACCCGATGCCGCCGCGATCTTCCTGGATCAGGCGCTGAAGGTGCCGGCACCGGGCGCGATTGTCCGGCAACCGGAGCTGTCGCGTACGCTTCAGATGATGGCCCGGGAAGGCGGCGCCGGATTCTACGAGGGTGAAACGGCCCGTCTGCTGGTGAAGGGGGTGCGTGATGCAGGGGGGATCTGGACGATGCGCGACCTCGCCTCGTATTCGGTGGTCGAGCGCGAACCGGTACGCGGGCGTTACGGTGACATGCGCGTGGTCAGCGCATCGCCTCCTTCCTCGGGTGGCATCGTGCTGGTCGAGATGCTCAATATACTCTCGGGATTCCCGGTTTCGGCGAGCGGGGAGGCCGCGCGAATCCACATGGTGTCGGAGGCCATGCGCAGGGCCTATCGCGACCGGGCGCAGTACCTCGGCGACCCGGACTTTGTCGAGATGCCACGCGGGCAACTCACCTCGCCGGACTATGCCGCGGGGCTGCGCGCCGGCATCCGGCAGGATCGTGCCACCCCGAGCGAGGCCCTGCCGGGAGTCGTCGTGCTGCCACCCGGGGGCGAGGACACCACGCATTTTTCGATCGTGGATGCCGCCGGAAACCGCGTCTCCGCGACGCTCTCCATCAATTACCCGTTCGGCTCGGGATTCGTGCCACCCGGTACCGGCGTCCTTCTCAACGACGAGATGGACGATTTTGCCGCAAAGCCGGGGGTCCCCAATGCCTACGGTCTGGTGGGCGCCGACGCCAACGCCATCGAACCCGGCAAGCGGATGCTGTCCAGCATGACCCCCACATTTCTCGAGACCGACGAGCGGGTGGCGGTGGTTGGTACTCCCGGGGGGAGCCGCATCATCACCATGGTCCTGCTCGCCGCACTCGATTTTGCCGACGGCGGGACCGTAGAGTCGATGGTCGCGCTGCCGCGCTTCCATCATCAGTATCTGCCGGATGCGATCGAGTTCGAACCGCAGGGGTTCGGAGAGAAGGCGCTGACGGCGCTTGAGGCCAAGGGCCACGGGACCCGGCTGCAGGACCATGCCTGGGGCAATATGCAGGCGGTGGTGGCGGACCGGCGCACCGGCAACGTCACCGCCGCTTCGGACCCGAGGGGAATCGGCAGCGCGTCGGTACGCTGCCTGTCTCCGGTTTTGGCAGCCCATTAGCGCTGGCAGGCGGGACAATAGAAGCTCGATCGCTGTCCCAGTCGAAGGAGGCGGATCGCGCCGCCGCAGCCAGTACAGGGTTCCCCCGCGCGACCGTACACCTTGAGACTGATCCTGAAGTAGCCCGGGCGACCGTCCTCCCGAACGAAGTCCCGCAGGGTCGTCCCGCCTGCCTCGATGGCCTCGCTCAATACCGATCGCAGTGCCTCGGCAAGGAGGTCATAGCGGGATTCTCCGATGCGCCCGGCCACCCGGGAGGGATGAATGCCTGCGGCGAACAGGGCCTCGCTTGCATAGATATTGCCGACGCCCGCCACTACCCGGGCGTTCATGAGAAAGTTCTTCACCGCGACCCGCCTGCCTCGTGAGACTTGCCAGAGGGTGGCGCCGAGACGGTCATCTTCCAGCGGTTCAGGTCCCAGATCGCGAAGCAGGGGGTGCCTTGAGGAATCATCGCCGCCCCACAACACGGCGCCGAATCTTCGGGGGTCCCTGAGCCTCAACAGCGTGCCACCGGAGAACCCGATATCGACGTGGTCGTGCGGGCCGGGTGGCAATTTCTCGTCCACGATTCGCAGGCTGCCGGACATGCCCAGGTGGAGGATCACTGTGCCCCGCGTCGTGTTCAGCAGAAGGTATTTGCCACGGCGCCCCAGCGACGCCACGCGCCCGCCTGCCAGCCGTTTCGCCAGGTCCGTCGGGACCGGCCATCGCAATGCGGGTTGCCGGACCTTCACTCTCGTGATCCTCCGGCCGGTCACATGGGGTTCGATGCCGCGCCGGGTCGTCTCGGCTTCGGGTAGTTCAGGCACGGCTCACACGATCACCGGGCGAGGGCCGGTGTAGAGTCCCTCGATCTCCAGCAGCAGATCCTGCCGGCAGATATCGCCCTGAAGAAACAGTCGTGGTAACGACGCGCCGGCGAGCCTGGGTAGCTCCGCGTCGATCACCGGAAACAGGGCGGGGTCACGAAGATAGACCTTGACCAGCGACAGCTCTCCCACCCGTTCAATCTCGGGTCCACCCTCTGCGCGGGCGGTGAGGATCAACGTGTTCAGGTTCTCGAGGACCTCGGCGAGTTGCGCGCAGGCATCGGACGGGTGCCGTGAGGTGTGTCCCACGATGCTGGCTGTGCCGGAGATGTACAGGTGCGATCCGCCTGGCCAGCGCCTCAACATGGCGCGCGAGAAAGAGGGGCTTTGCGGACCGTAGTCTGGCGGGTAGCGAAACGCGCTGACCTGGCGGGGGTTCTCGATCTGTGTCCCTGGCGCGCGGGCCGCGAGGACATAGATCAACAGGCCCGGTCGCTGTGTCCCGATGACGGTCGCGGCCGGGAGTTCCCGGCTGTCGATGCCTTCGCCCAGCGCACGGTGCCGGCCGACGCAGAACGCCTGATACCGGTCGAGTCCCTCGCGTTCGATGTGGATATCGCTGAAGAAATTCCAGACACGCAACGGATGACGGTATCCCGTCGCGTCGAGAAACCCGTAGAGTCGGCGGTAGGCAAGATCCGTCGCGCGTTCCAGTTCACCGCTGTCGGGTTCCGCAACGGTGACGTGCGCAAACATCAGCTCAGCGTTGCGGCTGTAACCGATCCCTCCCTCGCGTCCCGATGTGACCGGCGCGCTGCTGCGCCAGACCTCCAGGGGCGCCGAGGGTTGCAGGGCCGGCAGGGGAACCCGAACCTGCCGGGGATCTTCGCCTTGCCATTCGGTGTCCCCCCAGGAAACAAGGGCCAGGGTGCTGTCATCCGCGATCAGGGCTTCCCGGGTGACAGGGTCTCCCGGCTGTAGTGAACAGTCTACCGGGGATGCCGTGACGGATTCCGGTGTCGTGTCTGAGGGTCCCAAAGGCATCGCGCCATTGTAGCAGCACTGCCCGCGCCGGCGATCGCTGTGCGCATTCGGGTGATAGTGTCTGAAACGGTCAGCGCCGCCTGCGTTTGAACCAGATCCCGGTACCCGCCGCCAGCAGGGTAACGGGCAACAGCACGGCGAAAGCCACCGAGATCGCGATGATCTGCGAATCGGTGAGGTCCAGGCGCGTATCGGGCGCCGTCTTCGGGACCACGGAAATCAGCGCGTCGTCCAGGCTCAACCAGTTGAACAGCGCGACGCCCAGTTCGAGGTTTCCGCCGCTGCCGAGATAGGAATTGGCGAGAAAGTCGCTGTCGCCGACGACGGCCAGGCGCTGCGTCGCCTCACCGGTTTTTCTCTCCATGGCAATGCCGATCGCCAGCGGCCCGGCGGTGTCACCCGTGCCCTGATTGAATATCACCTCGTCGCTCGTCATCGAGCCGGTTTCCGACCAGGCGCGGGGCAGGGTCTTCAGTATCGGCGTCGTCTCCCATTGCTCATCGGCCTCGTGCTCGATCCCTGTTGCAAACGGAAACAGCGTCACCGGCTTCAAGCCCTTGGTGACGGGGTGACCGGGGTAATCGGCCACGGGGATGATCGCGGCGCTGCGGACCCCCAGTACACGGCGCAGCTCGGCATTCGCGTCGACGAGCATCCCGGGTACGGGCAATACTCCCAGTTCCTGCGCCAGCGCATCCAGACCGTGTTCGAGCCCCGGGTCCATCAACCACAGAAGATTTCCTCCCGAGTCAACGTATGAAACGATTGCCGCGGCCTCGCCTTCCATGAGCGGCGTCTGGGGCGAGGCGATGACCAGCAGCGCCGTGTTGTCGGGGATCGTCGGGGTGCGAACCAGGTTAAGCTTTTGCACGTTGAATCCGCCACGGCCGAGCTCGTCCCCGAGCCGGTGCAGACCGGTGTTGGTCTCGTCATCCGGGTCACGTTCTCCGTGTCCCTCCAGGAAAGCGACCCAGCGGTCCCCGCTGCGGGCGAGACGTTGCAGCGCGTTGGCCAGCGTCCTCTCCGACACGTCGCCGACGGTCGCGGTTTGTCCCCCGACAGTGAGGACCATCTTTCCCCCGCGCCCGACTCCTGCCGTCCTGGCGCGTTCGGGTTCGCGTTCGGGGTTGACGAAATCCAGGTGGATGTCCTTTTTTTCTCTCTGCAGGCGTTCGACGCGTTCGTTGATTCGCTGATGTACGGAGGTGTCGTCGCCCACGAAGGCGACGATCTCGATGGGGCCGTCGATCAGGGCCAGCAGTTCGCGGGTCTCCTCCGACACGGTATTGCGTTGTCCCGCGGTCCAGTCGGTCTGGAAACTGTGGCGCGTGCTCATCCAGGCAGTCAGGCCCGCCAGGGCCAGGAAGGCAAGAGTAAAGGCCGTGCTGCGCAGGCGAATGCGAAGGCGGGATCCCCGGGTGATCCTCATGCCGACCCCCTTGCGGATCGAATTCCGTACCCGGGCGTGTCGCTCGGGTCGACGGAGCTGTGTGCCCGGCCGGGGCCCGCGTCTGTTGGGTTCGGGGAGTCGGCGAACGGGTGTTTCACGGTTGTTTGCATCCGGCAGATGCGCATCAGCGCAGCAGTCTCAGGTTATCGAGCCTGCGCGTCGTCAGGGTCAGGAAACCCAGGATGAAGAGGAGGTAATAGACAAAATCGGCGCTGTCGAAGATGCCCTTGACGAAGGACAGGTAGTGACTGAAATGCGACAGGTACGAGAACACCCCGCCCTCGACGCCACTGGCACTGCCGGCGACGAACAGCACGACGAGAAAAAGCAGCAAACCGAGGCTCGACACCGCGGCGATCAGCGGCGAGGACGTGAGACTGGAGACATAGAGTCCGGCGGCCGTGAACGAAGACAACAACAGGAACAGGCCCAGCAGGCCCGCGGCGACCTTGCCCCAGTCGGGGGTCGTGCCCAGAACCAGGGACAGGGGCATGAGGCCGAGCAGTCCGATCATAACGAGCAGAAACAGCACTTGCCCGATGAACTTGCCGAGTACGATCTCGCCCGGGGCCACCGGTGCGCTGGTGAGCAGGGTGAGGCTGCCGCGTTGCCGCTCTTCGGCGAACGCGCGCATGGTCAGCAGGGGCGAGACGGCGAGCATCAGGACCCCGGCCCAGACCAGCAACGGGGCCACCACCGAATCCGTCACCCCCGGGGCCCCCTCCATCCCGGCAAAGCGTGGCTGGATGGTGGAAAGGAATGCGTCGACCAGGGTGAGAAAAAGCATGGCCAGGATGAACAGGACCACGGCCAGGACCACCCAGGCCAGTGGCCCGTAGAACATTCGCTTCATCTCGTAGCGGGCGATGAGCCAGATCATGCAGCCCGTTCCTGTTCCCGGTACACCAGATCCATGAAGATCTCCTCCAGGGTCAGTCTTTCCGGACTCAGTGTGGTCAGGCCCCATCCACCTGCAAGCGCCGCCTCGAACAGGGCCGCAGTGGCATCTTCCTGCTCGACCGAGACGCTGAATTCACCGCTCATGAGCGTCTTCACCCCGGTCACGCCCGCAAGCGCGGCCAATGCCCCCGCCTGCGGCGGGTTGGAAAAGCGCAGCAGATAGCGGGTTTCGCCGTCGCGTGCGTGCAGGGCCTCGAGTGGGTCATCGTAGACCGAGCGTCCGTCGACGATGATCTGCACCCGGTCGCAGACGGTCTGGACCTCGGGGAGGATATGGGTGGACAACAGCACGCCGTGGTCTTGCCCGAGTTCCCGTATCAGTTCCCGTATCTCGCGCAGCTGGATCGGATCCAGCCCGACGGTAGGCTCGTCCAGGATGATGACCGCGGGCCGATGTACGATGGCCTGGGCTAGCCCCACGCGCTGGCGGTAGCCCTTTGAAAGATTCCCGATCAGTCGCTCCCCGGAGGCCCCGAGTCCGCAGCGCTCCTTCGCGCCTTTCACCGCCTGGCCGGTGTCCTTGCGGTCGATACCGTGAAGACGGGCGCAGTAGGCGAGATACTCCTCTACGGTCAATTCGGGGTAGAGCGGTGGCCGGTCGGGAAGGTACCCGATGTCCCGCTTCGCGAGTCGGGGGCGGGACAGGAGGTCGACCCCGTTGATGCGGATCTCCCCGGCTCCGGGGGCGAGATTGCCGCTGAGCATGCGCAGCGTGGTGGACTTGCCGGACCCGTTCGGTCCCAGCAAGCCGAGCACTTCCCCTCGGTTTATAGTCAGTGAAAGCCCGTCGACCGCGCAGCGTTCGCCGTAATAGCGGCTCAGGTCCTCGGCCTGGATCAGGGAATCTTGCGGCATGAGTTCATGTTGTAACGGAACCTGTTGTAGGGGATCACACCGGTCTTCACCCGGATGATGGTTTCATCGAGACGCAAGGGCTGTCACCGAGCAGCCGGCGAGGCGAAAGCGTGGCATTTTATAAGAGCCGGCGCGATTTTCCACCCGGTCATGTTGCTGTGGCGCTCGCCACTCCCCGGGGGAGCGGTATGATGCCCGCGGATGCGACATCCACCGGGGATGTGTGGCCACGGACGGGGCACCGGACCGTTCACCCTGACGGAGATCCCACGCGTTGAAACTGCTAGGCGTCGATACCGGAGGCACCTTCACCGACTTCGTCTATCTCGATGAAACGGGGATGAGGGTCCACAAGGTCCTGTCGACGCCGGATGCACCCGAGCGGGCGATCCTGGAGGGTATCCGGGAGATGGGGCTGGACACCGACGGACTGAGGATCGTGCACGGTTCCACGGTGGCGACCAACGCGCTGCTGGAGGGCAAGGGGGCGCGCACCGCCTACATCACCAACCGTGGTTTCGGTGACGTACTGACGATCGGTCGCCAGGCGCGGGACGACATCTACGATCTCCAGCCGCCGCCGAAGCGCCCGCCCGTTGCGCCGGAGCTGTGTCTCGAGACGGGCGGCAGACTGTCGGCCCGGGGGGAGGTCCTCGATCCCCTGACCCGGGAGGACCTGGTGGCACTCGCTCGCCGCCTTCGGGAACTCGCGCCCCGTGCGGTGGCCGTCAATCTGCTGTTCTCATACCTGGACGACGGGCCCGAACGCGCCATAGAGAACGCCATTCCGGAGGGGATCTTCGTCTCCCGCTCTTCGGCAGTGCTCCCCGAGACGGGGGAATACGAGCGCGGCATCGCGACATGGCTCAACAGCTATGTGGGGCCGGTAATGGGAGGTTACCTCTCCATGCTGCGCTCGAGCCTTGCACGATCCCGTTTGAGCGTCATGCAAAGTCATGGAGGCGCAATCGATTCGGCGCAGGCAGCCGGACACGCCGCCCAGTTGCTGCTGTCCGGGCCCGCCGGCGGACTGGCGGGTGCGCGGCATGTCGGGTCCGGCGCGCAGGGCGGGCGGCTGCTGACCTTCGATATGGGTGGGACCTCGACCGACGTGGCGCTGATCGACGGGGAGATCCGCCTGACCTCCGAGGGCCGGATCGCGGGTTACCCCGTGGCGGTCCCGATGGTTGACATGCATACGATCGGTGCGGGCGGCGGTTCCATCGCGAGGGTGGACGAAGGCGGGCTGCTGGGCGTCGGACCGGAGTCCGCCGGTGCGGCGCCGGGACCGGCCTGTTATGGCCGCGGGGGGGCCGAGGCCACCGTGACGGACGCGAACCTGATCCTGGGTCGTCTGCCGCGCACGGTGGCCCTCGGCGGGGGTATGAGCCTGGATCCATCGGCCGCAGAGCGTGCGATGAGCCGGCTCGCCGGAGCGCTCGGCCTTTCGGTCACCGAGTCCGCCGAGGGAATCATCCGGGTGGTCAATGAACACATGGCGCAGGCGCTGCGCGTGATCTCCGTGCAACGGGGTATCGATCCGCGAGACTACGTCCTGATGAGTTTCGGCGGGGCCGGCGGGTTGCATGTCTGCGATCTCGCTGAGACGCTCGGCATGCGCAGGGCCATCGCGCCGGTACATTCAGGTGTGTTGTCGGCGCTCGGCATGTTGGTCGCCCCGCCCGGTCGGCAGCTCTCGCGCGCGCTGAACACATTACTGGACTCCGCCGGCGACGCGGAAATCGGGGCCGGACTGGATCGCCTCGCGGAAACCGGAGAGTCCGGGTTGCGAGGCGAGGGCGTGGAGGATATCAGGCGGGTCGACCAGCTGGACCTGCGTTACGAGGGGCAGTCCTATACCCTGCGGATCCCGTGGATGGGGGGGGCGAAATCGCGGGACGCCTTTCACGAGGCCCACCGCGCAATGTACGGTCACGCCCTGGACATCCCCGTCGAACTGGTCAACCTCAGGGTGGGTCTCAGCGCCGCGGCCCATCCCCCGGACCTGCCCCGCGGTCGCGTAGCGTCCGGGAACGCGCCGGTCCCCGCCGGATCGACGCGGGTTGTCGGTGAACCGCGTCCGGTGCCGGTCTACGAGAGACGGTCTCTGGGCGTCGGGCAGCAACTGCGGGGGCCGGTGGTCGTCGTCGAGCCGGTTGCCACGACCTGGATCGTCTCGGGCTGGAGCCTGGCGGTGGACGGGGTGGGCAACCTTCTGCTGGAACACGGCGCGGCGTGACCAGGATCAAGCGGGGCGCCCGTCATCGGGGGTATGATCCCTCATCCGGCGATAGACGCCGGGCTTTGCATCTCTTATAGTCGTTCCGCTGCCCGATGTGCCTTTTTCGGGCCCGTTAGTAAGGAGTTACCACCGCCCATGTCCGAAGGTCTGATCACGCTCCCCTGGTGGGGCTATGTCCTCGTCGCGCTCTGCCTCACGCAGGTCACTATCGCGTCCGTTACCCTTTTTCTCCACCGCGCCCAGGCACACCGGGCACTGGAACTTCACCCTCTGGTGAGTCACTTTTTCCGGTTCTGGTTGTGGATGACCACCGGGATGGTGACGCGTGAGTGGGTGGCCGTTCACCGCAAGCACCATGCCCGTTGCGAAACCGAGGAAGACCCTCACAGCCCTTACACCAGGGGCATCCGTACCGTGCTCTGGCGAGGGGCCGAGTTGTACAAGGCCGAGGCCGCCAATCGGGAAACGGTCGATAGCTATGGTCGGGGTACGCCTGACGACTGGCTGGAGCGCCACATTTACTCGCGCCACGCCGTCGCGGGTATCGGGTCCCTGCTGCTGATCGACGTGGCGCTGTTCGGGGCCGTCGGGATCACCATCTGGGCCGTCCAGATGGCCTGGATCCCCTTATTTGCCGCCGGGGTCATCAACGGGCTCGGGCACTGGTGGGGCTACCGGAATTTCGAGTCCGCCGACGGTTCGACCAACATCACGAACCTCGCGTTTTTCATCGGGGGCGAGGAACTGCACAACAATCATCATGCCTACCCGAGTTCGGCGAAGTTCTCCAGCAAGTGGTGGGAATTCGACATCGGCTGGATGTATATCCGCATCCTGTCGGTCTTGCGCCTGGCGCGGATCAAGAAGGTCGCCCCGAGGCCGGTATCCGTGAACGGCAAGCACACCATCGACATGGACACGCTGCGTGCGGTCATCGTCAGCCGCCTGCATGTCATGGCCAGGTACGCCTCCACGGTGATGCTGCCGGTCGTCAACGAGCAGTTGGGCAAGGCGGACGCCCAGTGTCGGTCTGCGTTGCTGCAGGCCCGGCGTGTGCTGGCGCGGGACGAGAGCCGCATCGACGCCTCGGCGCGCGAGAGCATCGAACAGGCGCTGAAGCAGAGTGACGCGGTGAAGACCGTCTACGAGTTTCGCCGAAGCCTGCAGGAACTCTGGGGCCGATCCTACGCGAGCCACGAAAAGCTGTTACAGGGGCTGCAGGACTGGTGCCAGCAGGCCGAGGCCACGGGGGTGACGGTCTTGCAGGATTTCGCCGACTATCTGCGCAGCTACGCCTTGCGGGCGGCGTGATCGCAACACCCCACTGACTCGTCAGGTTGTGGCGCAGCAGGTTCGATCTGCCGCTCGTACTTGGCGAGCAGCACGCCCTCTTCCCCACAGCAATCCGCCGCGCATTTCCTGACCTGGTGTGCGTCGGCGGCAGCCTCCTCGTTCAGCCAGACTTCAACCGGGACATTTTCCGCGGCGCAGTCGCACCCCTTGTCGTCGTAGACGAAGACGTTGCGCAGACCCTCGCGGCGGGCCGTGTCCGCGGCCCGGTGCATGATCCCTGTCGGGGTCATCGGCAACGCGGCGAGCTGGTACGCCGGGAAGAATCGCGTCACGTGCCACGGGCTGTCGACGCCGAGGTGGTCGAGGATCCAGCGGGCGATCTCCCGCAGCATGTCCGGGTCGTCGTTGCGGGTCGGGATGATATTGGTGCGTGTCTCGACGTGAATGCCCATGCGCGCCGCCGTCTCGATACTCCCCAGGACGTCGGCCACTCTCGCCTTGCCGCAGATCTGCCGGTAGAAGTCGTCGGACAGACTCTTGATGTCCGAACACAGCACGTCGATGTGCCCGGCCAGCAGTTCAAGTGCCTCGTCCGTGACGAAACTGTTCGAGACGAATACGGTGTACAGGCCGTTCTCCGCGGCGAGTTCACAGGTATCCAGGACGTACTCCAGCCAAACGGCCGGCTCGGAATAGGTGAAGGCGATCCCGTCGGCGCCATGTCGCACGGCCGCGGCCACGAGATCGGCCGGCGGGACCCAGGCCTCGGTGGAGCGTCCCCATGCCAGGTCGTCCAGCGCGGTGACACCCCAGGAGATCTCCAGGTTGTGGCATCCCCCGCAGCGGAAACTGCAGCCGTAACTGCCGACCGACATCACCCGTGTCCCGGGCCGGTACATTCTCACCGGCTTTTCCTCGATCGCGTCCATGCTGATGGAGGAGATGATGCCGTAGGACAGGTTGTACAGGGTTCCGTTGCGGTTGACATGGGCCTGGCAGAACCCCCGCTGCCCGTGACGCAGGTTGCAGCGCCACAGGCACAGGTTACAGCGGGTGGTCCCGTCCAAATGGCGTTCCTGGAGGCGGGTCGGCATGAGCCGGTATTCGGTGGGCGCTGACATCACGTTTTTCGCTGGACTCGATTTGGTGAAATACCGCAAGACCGGGGCGAGTGAAATTGCCGGTTGCGCGGAGATATCCGGGATTCTACGCCACGACGTCAGCACATACCTTTTACCCTTGACGGGGCAGGGGCAAGTCGATCTAATACGGGCCTTGCCCGTTCCGGCAACAGGCCAGGTAGCTCAGTCGGTAGAGCAGGGGACTGAAAATCCCCGTGTCGACAGTTCGATTCTGTCCCTGGCCACCAATAAAACAAAGACTTATAGGATCTTCTCCTGTCCGGGGGATTTTCTTAGGAACCATTTCGGAACTTCCAATAAGGGGATTCGCGGGGGTTCTTCGTCCCCCCCCCCTCCCTCCACCATTTGACTCCCCGCGCTAAACACACGGACTCTTCCCCAGGAGTCGCTATGCGACTTTCCGATGACTACGACCTCTCCCAATAGACACTTGGGGTAGCGCCCGAATAAAGGAGTCTAGCGATGCGGTCTAGCGGTTCGCAAAGGTGCCTGTGGGGTGTTCGTGTGATGCAAGCTTTATTGCCCGAGTGTGCCAGATCGAGTGCCAGAAGCCCCAAGGGTGGATGCAGACGAGGAAGTGCTGACCTACTATTCAATAAACGGATGATATACGACACTTTGGGGTAAAACATCACCCTACTTTGTCGTCCATTCAATGTTGAACTAAACCGCTTCGCGGCAGCTTTTTTCCATCCCTGATTTACGCGTGTGACGAGCGTGTCGTCCAGACTCGGAGAGGACCGATGTTGGTTCTTGTTTGAGGAGTAAGGACGATGACGC
>JAYENI010000278.1:2463-4752 GCA_034722015.1 Pseudomonadota bacterium | reverse complement strand
AAAAGACCCGGAGGTGGCCGACTTTGTACGGGAATGTCAGGCGGGCGGTGTCTCCGAGGCCGAGCTGGAATCCATGGAAAAGAAGGGATTACCGCTCGACATCGACGCGATCCATCCGGTCAGCGGTGAGCGCGTACCCATATTCGTCGCCAACTTCGTGCTGATGGGATACGGCTCGGGTGCGGTCATGGCGGTGCCGGCTCACGACCAGCGCGACTGGGAGTTCGCCGCGAAGTACGACATTCCCAGGCGGCAGGTAGTGCATGCCGCGGACGGTTCGCCCTGCGGTATCGACGAACGGGCCTGGACCGGCCGGGGTATCCTGAAGGACTCCGGACCGTTCGACGGGCTCACTTCCGAGTCCGCCATGGATATGATCGCGGACTGGCTGTCCGAGCGGGGTCTGGGCGGCAAGGAGGTTCACTACCGGCTGCGGGACTGGGGGGTTTCCAGACAGCGTTACTGGGGTTGTCCGGTGCCTGTCATCAGGACCGCCGAGGGCGCGATTGCCCCGGCGCCGGAGCTTCCGGTCACCTTGCCGGAAGACGTCATGGTAGACGGTTCGGGGTCGCCGCTGGTGAAAATGGCGGAATTCTTCGATCTCGGCGACGGGAACGTTCGGGAGACCGACACCTTCGATACCTTCTTCGAGTCCTCGTGGTACTACGCGCGCTATTGTTCCCACGACTGCGATACCGCGATGCTCGACGAGCGGGCGCAATACTGGCTGCCGGTGGACCAGTACGTCGGCGGCATCGAGCACGCCGTACTCCATTTGCTCTATGCCAGATTCTTCAACAGACTGATGCGCGACGAGGGGTTGGTCGATTGCGACGAGCCGTTTACCCGACTCCTCACACAGGGGATGGTCGTCGCCGAAACCTACTACCGTGAAGACGCATCCCGCAAGCGTCACTGGTATAACCCCGCCGAGGTCGAGGTCGAGCGGGACGGACATGGACGCGTCATCTCGGCGGTACTGACGGAGGACGGACAACCCGTTACGCCGGGTGGTGTGGAGAAGATGTCGAAGTCGAAGAACAACGGCATCGATCCCCAGGCGCTGATCAATCGCTACGGCGCGGACACCGTTCGACTGTACACCATGTTTACCGCCCCGCCGGATCAGTCCCTGGAGTGGTCCGACGACGGGGTCGAGGGAGCGAACCGCTTTCTCCGGCGACTGTGGGCGCTTGCTTTGCGGCACAGCGCCGGAAACGCGGGTCTGCCGGAACAAGACAATCGCGGCGAGGCGCAACGCACGGCGCGCAGGGAGATCCACGCCACGTTGAAAAAGGCCCTTTACGACTTCGAACGTCAGCAGTTCAATACGGTGGTTTCCGCCTGCATGACCATGGTGAACACGATGTACAAGCTCGGTGAGACAGACCGGGACCGGGCCGTCCTGCGCGAGGGTCTGGGGATCGTGTTGCGCCTTCTGGGTCCGATCGCACCGCACGTCACTCACTTCCTGTGGCGCGAGTTCGAATTCGGAGAGGATATTCTGGACGCGGGGTGGCCCGAGGCGGACGAAGACGCCCTGCGGCAGGAGAGCGTGGAATACATCGTTCAGGTGAACGGCAAGGTTCGAGGCAAGGTGTCGGTCGATGCCGGCGCGGATCGCGAAGCCGTGGAGGCGGCCGCCCGGGAGAGCGAGAACGTCGTGCGCTTCCTGGGTGAGAAGTCGGTTCGCAAGGTCATCGTGGTTCCCGGGCGTCTGGTCAATATCGTGGCGTCCTGATGGGGATGAGATCGAACCTGCCGAACGTAAGGGCTTGGCAGGCGCCTCGTGGGATCGAGTCCCTTGCGGTGACCGCGGTGTTTCGTCGATGCTGACTCGCTATTCCACCGCTGAATGCTCCCCCTCCGGAGCGCGATCCGGCGATGTCGGCCGCTGGTGGATGCCGTTGTGTCTCGTTCTGTCGATCGCGTTGATCATGTCGTCGTCGGGATGCGGATTCAGGCTCCGGGGCCAGGTTTCATTGCCCGAGCCACTGTCGCGCACCTATATCGAGGGAGTCCCCGAATATTCGGAATTCGCGACTGAACTGCGCCGGACACTACGGGCAAACGGGGCGGAGGTGATGGATGTTCCCGAGGCGGCGGAGTCGGTCATACGCATCTCGAGCAAGCGCAGCGGGCGTCGCATCCTGGCGGTGAATGAGAGTGGCAGGGCGCTGGAGTACGAGTTCTTCGTGGTGGTGGTGTTTTCGGTGCAGGGTCCGGACAAGAAACCGCTGCTGGCGCAGCAGACCGTCAGCGTGACCCGGGACTTCATCTTCGACGAGA
>JAYENI010000278.1:0-2363 GCA_034722015.1 Pseudomonadota bacterium | reverse complement strand
GAGAGTGGCAGGGCGCTGGAGTACGAGTTCTTCGTGGTGGTGGTGTTTTCGGTGCAGGGTCCGGACAAGAAACCGCTGCTGGCGCAGCAGACCGTCAGCGTGACCCGGGACTTCATCTTCGACGAGAACGAGGTGCTGGGCAAGGCCGCGGAGGCGCAGACGATCCTGAAAGACATGGAAGCGGACGCGGCGCGTCTGATGATGCTGAGAATGCAGGCGATGGCGTCGTGAGCGAGGTGACTTTCCCCGATTTGGCGCGAGCACGTTCTCGGGCGGCGCGATGAAGCTTCGGTTCGAGCAGCTTGCAGGGAGCCTGGGCAAGGGGCTTGCGAAGTCGTATCTGGTCTGCGGTGACGAACCGTGGCAATTGCTGCGCGCCGCGGACCTGATACGCGAGCGCGCCAGGGAGGCCGGCTACAGCGATCGCCGCGTGCTCGAAGCCGGTAAATCTTTCGACTGGGGCGCCCTTGCCGCCGAATCGAGCAACATGTCCCTTTTTTCCGAGATGATCCTGCTGGACCTCCGCCTGCCCGGAGGGAAGCCGGGCTCCGACGGTGGACGCGCCCTGGCCGCCTGGGCAAATCACCCGCCCGAAGGCTCGGCCCTGCTCATGACGACCGGGCGCCTGGATCGCCGGGCGATGAACAGCGCCTGGGTACGCGCCCTCGACACCGCGGGTATCGTGCTGCAGGTATGGCCACTGACGGGCAGGGCGCTGTTCGACTGGGTAACCGCCCGTTTTCGCGACCGTGGGCTGGATGCGACGCGCGACGCTGTTCAGTTGCTCGTCGCGCGGGTCGAGGGCAACCTGCTGGCGGCGGACCAGGAGATCGAAAAGCTGGGGCTCCTGCGCCCCCCGGGCCGGCTGGACGCCGAATCCCTGATGGCGGCGGTGGCGGACAGCGCGCGCTACGACGTGTTCGATTTGTCCGATGCATTGCTCGCGGCAGACGTGCCGCGCTCGGTCAGGATCCTCGACATCCTCCATGCCGAGGGGACGCCGGAGGTTCTCGTGCTCTGGTCCATCGCGAATGCGGTGAGGCTAATGGCGGCTGCCGCGCACTCGGCGCAACAGGGCGAGGCCCCCCCGCCGGGGTGGCCCCGATTCCCTCGCGAGCGCGTCGCGCTCTATCGCAACGCGTTGCGACGCTTCCCCCGCCATCACTGGGAGGAATTGCTGCGCCGTTGCGCCCGCGCCGATGCGACGATCAAGACGGATGCCGGGGCCGACAAGTGGCAGGAACTGTTACAATTGGCGCTTTCCGTGACGGGACGCGGGCCGGATCTCGCGCCTCTCCGGCGCCGGGGCGTTGTTGCTTGAGCAGTTTGAGGTGGGTAAGGGAATTGGATGTGAAACGGTTGGTTAACCGGCTGGGTGAGATATGAGCGCGAATGCCTCGAACCGGGTGTTCGACATGTCCGTGTACATGACGGACCTGGGCGAGCACGCCCGCGAGGCGTGCGCCGGGATGGCAATGGCCTCGTCCGAGGCCAAGGACGCGGCGCTTCGGACCATCGCCGGTCTTCTGGAAACGGGTGCGGGCGAACTGCAGTCGGAGAATCTCAAGGATCTGGAATCCGGTCGCCGCAACGGGCTCGATGAAGCGTTGCTGGATCGCCTGGAACTGACCGGCGCGCGCATCGATTCGATGGCCGAGGGATTGAGGCAGATCGCGGCGTTGCCCGACCCGATCGGCGAGATCTCGCAGATGAAGTACCGACCCTCCGGCATCCAGGTCGGCCAAATGCGTGTGCCGCTTGGCGTGATTGGAATCATCTACGAATCGCGACCCAACGTGACCGCGGACGCTGCGGGATTGTGTCTGAAATCCGGCAACGCGGCGATACTGCGTGGTGGTTCGGAAGCGATCCACTCCAACCGTGCCATCGCCGGATGTCTGCAGGCAGGACTGGCCGAGGCGGGTTTGCCTCCGGAGGCGGTTCAGGTCGTACAGACCACGGACCGGGCCGCCGTCGGTGAAATGCTGAGGATGAAGTCATCCATCGACGTCATCATCCCCAGGGGCGGCAAGGGCCTGATCGCCAGAGTGAGCGAAGAATCGCTGATTCCGGTGATCAAGCACCTCGACGGGATCTGCCATGTCTACATCGACGACCCGTGCGACCTGAAGATGGCCGAGGCGATCGCATTGAATGCGAAGACGCATCGTTACGGTGTGTGCAATGCCATGGAGACCCTTCTGGTCGCTGATGGCGTGGCTGAACGGATCCTGCCGCGTCTGGGGGCGGTTTATGCCGAGGCAGGCGTCGAGTTGAGGGGGTGCGTGCGAACACGCAAGATCCTCCACGGAATCGCAGAGGCCACGGAGGATGACTGGCGCGCGGAGTATCTTGCACCGGTG
>JAYENI010000277.1:0-20505 GCA_034722015.1 Pseudomonadota bacterium | reverse complement strand
CCTGATCTCCCGGGACCGGCAGGAGTTTCCCGGGCGATGCCTCGAAACCCAGCGACTCGACCCAGCGCGCCACCGGATCTCCCCGCTCCGACACCCACGTCCGCAGACGCGTCTCGTCCAGCACATACACCGGGACCGCATCGTCGAACGCTTCTTTTTCGTAGGGACGAATCGCTGCCGTCATGAGTCCATGTGCCTGCCGCCGGGTTGCTGGATGAGGCCGTCCATGGTCTTTGAAAAGCGTGGCGGTGACAAGTTGGCGCGACGCGCGGACGCCGGTGCGTCGGCTGCTGGATGTACTCGCTGCTGTTCAAGTGCAGGACATGCGAACTCGGGCCGGAGCACTGACGCGGGGCAAGGGAAACCACTCTCCCGTCAGCACCTTCTGATCACCACCGTGCGCGCGCCCGCGTGCGCGGCGGTATCCTGCCTTGCGTTCGGCACCCTTCTGCCGTTACCGCGGCGCATGCTAGGATCCGTCCCCCGGCGTTGCGCGCTGTGTATCCGGATACACGACAGCCGCGCGATCCTCTCCCTTACATCCAAGGCAAATGACCGCAGCACTCGAAATACAGGACCTGCGCAAGACCTATGCGAATGGCCTTACGGCCCTCAAAGGCATCGACCTGACGGTGCCGAAGGGGGAGTTCTTTGCCCTGCTCGGACCGAACGGCGCGGGCAAGTCAACCGCGATCGGCATTGTCAGCTCGCTGATCAACAAGAGCGGCGGCAAGGTGTTCATCTTCGACCGCGACATCGACACCGATTTTGCCGCGGCCCGGCGTAACATCGGCCTCGTCCCCCAGGAGTTCAATTTCAACGTCTTCGAGCCGGTCGTCGAGATCGTGGTCAATCAGGCCGGCTACTACGGCATCCCGCGGCGGGAGGCGTTCGACGCCGCGGAGGACGTGTTGAACCAGCTCGGCCTGTGGGAAAAGCGGCGCGCCCAGGCGCGCGAACTGTCGGGGGGAATGAAGCGCCGCCTGATGATCGCGCGCGCCCTGATCCATCAGCCAGGCCTGCTGATCCTCGACGAACCGACCGCGGGCGTCGACATCGAGATACGCCGTTCCATGTGGGAGTTTCTCACACGGGCCAACGAGGCCGGCACGACCATCATCCTCACCACGCATTATCTCGAGGAGGCGGAGAGCCTCTGCCGTCAGATCGCCATTATCGACGAGGGGCGGATCGTCGAGCACTCCGCCATGCGCGACCTGCTGGCGCGGCTGCACGAGGAGACTTTCGTACTCTATCTAAGAGAACCGCTCGATCAATTGCCCGAACTCGGGGGGCACGACGTCCGTCTGTTGGACAACCACACCCTGGAAGCCGCGGTACACCGGGACGCGAAGCTGAATGAGCTGTTCGCGGATCTCACCCATGCCGGGATCGAGGTCCTGAGCATGAAGAACAAGGCCAACCGGCTCGAGGAATTCTTCATGAGCCGGCTCGCCAACCGGAACGACAGTCAGTGAACGAACGCAAACCGACGGGCATGACAACCGCGGAGAAACTGGTCGCGCTGCGCACCATCCTGACGAAGGAGTTTCTGCGTTTCATCCGCATCTGGGTACAGACCGTGGTCCCGCCGATGGTCACCACGGCGCTCTACTTCGCCATCTTCGGGAACCTGATCGGGTCGCAGATCAACGACATAGACGGGCAGCGGTACATGGATTTCATCGTGCCGGGGCTGATCATGATGGCGGTGATCTCGAATTCCTACGCCAACGTGGTGTCCTCGTTCTACGGGTCCAAATTCCAGCGGGCGATCGAGGAGATGCTGGTTTCGCCGATGCCGAACTACATCATCCTGCTCGGTTTCATCTCCGGCGGCGTCGCCCGGGGACTGACCGTGGGCGCGGCGGTGACCGTTGTCTCGACGTTCTTTACCGACCTGCCGGTACACAATCTGGCCGTGTCCATCAGTGTCGTCGTCCTGACCGCGTTCCTTTTTGCGCTCGGCGGGTTCATCAATGCAGTCTATGCCCGCTCCTTCGACGACATTTCCATCATCCCGACCTTCATCCTCACGCCCCTGACCTACCTTGGCGGCGTGTTCTATTCCATCCACATGCTCCCCCCGTTCTGGCAGACCGTCTCGCAGCTGAACCCGATCCTCTACATGATCAACGCCTTTCGCTTTGGGCTGCTCGGCGTCAGCGACATCGACCCCGCGGTGTCGTTCGTCATCATCCTCGCCTTCATCGGTGCGCTGTATGTGTTCAGCCTCTACCTGCTGAGGAAGGGCATCGGCATCCGGACCTGAACCCGCAACGGTCCCGGCGAACCGGGAACCGGCGTCCCCTGCCGGATCACGCCGCCATGGGAGAAAACCAGGAACAGCACCTGGCAGGCTGTCGAAAAGGTTTCAGGTGAGCGCCAGGCAAGGCAAGACCGGGCGAGGAAGCGCAGTTTACACGCAGTAAATGAGCATTCGGCGCCCGATTCTAACGCCGAACGGTGCCGCCTGGGGGTTTTTCAACGGCCTGCTAGAATCACTTTAGCCTGCTCCCGTCAACGGCAGGCGTCTCGCTCCCCCCGGGTTCTGAAACAGGAGAACAATATGCCGTTCTTGCGCCGTTATGCCGGTTTGGTCATCAGGATGCAGATTCTGGCGTTGCTGCTCGCGTTCCTGCCGGCGCCCGGCGTCAATGCCGCGATGCTGGGTACCCGTTCCGTCCTGGAACAAGGCGCCGGACCGTCCGAAGAGCGTGCCCGTGTGGATTCGTTTCTGGCGCGACAGGACGTCGGCGCCGCGTTGCGGGCGCAGGGCGTCGATCCGCTGGAGGCTCGCATCCGCGCGGACAGCCTGACCGAAACCGAAGTCCGCCGTCTCGCCGAACGAATCGACCGGATTCCCGCGGGCGGTAACGCGGTCGGTGCGATCGTCGGGGCACTGGTGTTCGTCTTTATCGTCCTGCTGATCACGGACCTGCTCGGGCTCACCAACATCTTCCCGTTCGTGAACCGCTGACGCATCGGTCGTGTTCCCGACGTACCGCCGGCGCCTCGTGTTCGCGCTGTCATGTTGCGGGTGGGTGTCTTCCTGCGCGACCCCGCCATCCCCCCGGGTCGATAGTGTCGCTCACACCGACGCCGGCGCAACCGAGGTAACGGGCGTACCCTTCCACCCCCAGGAAACCTGGCAGTGCGGGCCCGCGGCCCTGGCGATGGTGCTCGGATGGAGCGGTGAGAGCGTACCCCCGCAGGCACTGGTGGGAGAGGTCTACTCGCCCGCTCGCAAGGGGAGCCTGCAGGCGTCAATGGTGGCCGCGGCGCGGCGACACGACCGGGTCGCATTCACGCTGTCCGGCCCCGCCGACCTCACCCGGGAACTCGAAGCCGGCAATCCCGTGATCGTCCTGCAGAATCTCGGGCTGTCATGGGTCCCGGTCTGGCACTACGCCGTGGCGATCGGCTACGACGGTGCCGCGAACACCGTGACGCTTCACACCGGGACCTCGGAGGCCAAACGGCTCTCAGCAACCGTGTTCGACAACACCTGGGCGAGGAGCGGGTACTGGGGATTGCTCGTCCTCCCGCCCGGGCGAGTGCCGGCGACGGCGGGCGAGACGGCCTATCTGCGTGCGGTCGAGGGACTGGAACAGGCGGGACGGCAGGAAACGGCGGCCACCGCCTATCAAGGGGCCCTCACGCGCTGGCCCGGCAGCCTGGGGGCGCTGGTCGGGATGGCCAATACGCGCTACGCGTCGGGCGACCTGCCAGGTGCCGAGTCCGCCCTGCGTGCCGCGACCCGGCATCATCCCGGCAGCGGCATCGCATACAACAACCTGGCCCAGGTCCTCTCGGACCAGGGCAGGCATGCGGAAGCGCTAGCCGTTGCCCGCAGGGCGGTCGAGTCCGGCGGATCATACAGCCAGGATTTCAATGACACGCTGAAGGAGATCGTCCGGCGCCGAGGATCCTCCAATGAAAGCACTCATGCAAGACCTTCTCACTGGCAAGATCAGGATCACTCGCAGCACCCTGCGGGACAGCCATGAGTGAATCGTTCCATAGCAAGCGATTCGATAAAAATGTCTGGCTAACCAACCATGCGATCGAATCCATGGCCAAAAGGTCGATAACTCTGGAAGAAGTCAAACAGCTGATCGAAGAGGGTGAATATCGTTCCAGAGACCCATCACATAGCTGGATTTATCGTTATTTCCCGGCATGCTCTGATAATCTTATGTGTGCGGCGGTGATAAACGAACAGGCTTTGATCGTGAAGACGGTAATGATTCGTTGGCAAAAGAGGACGAAGCAGTGAAAATAGTTTACTACGAAGAGGATGACACGCTTTACATGGAGTTTTCCAAAGGTGCTATCGTGCGTGACGAGTCCCTGAACTGGAATATTCACATCGGCTATACCGAAGACGGAATTGGCGAAATCACGATACTGGAAGCGGCAAAGCATGGTCTCTACCCGTTGCAGGTCGAGCGGGTTATGGCGGATGTGGCCTAGCGACTGGTGACTCGCTGCGCCAAAATATTCGGTGCCTAGGCAGAGCCCCGGCACCCGCCAAAGGCGACGCAAATCGCGGCCGAGGCTATTCCGGATCAGGGCCGCCGGCGGATCCGTCATCGACGGGGGCAACCTGCGTCTTCCCGGGTCGTGAATCCCCGGCCTCCTGAGAAGCAACAGCCTCATCGATATATAAAATGCGGCACCGGGCCAGCGAGATCACGTCACCGTGCTTCAGCACGCACTTGCGAACACGCTCGGAATTGACGAATGTGCCATTGGTGCTGTTCAGGTCCTCGAGAAACGCCGTACCGTGGACGATCATGATCTTCGCGTGGTGTCCACTGACCACCGTGTCCTCGATCATGACGTCGTTGCCGGGCAGGCGACCGAGGGTGATCGTGTCCTTGTCCAGCGATACGTCCTGCTTCACGCCCGCCCGTTTTTCGACCTCCAGGCGCTTGCCCCCGTGGTCGGTGCCACGCATCGCGTCGGGCAGGCTGTTGGCCATGCCGTGTCCGCGTTCGCTGTAGGGCGACCACTGCAACTCCTGGATCGCGTCCTCGATGGTCTTCTCGGTGATATCGGCGTTCTCGTCCACGAAGGCGGCGATCAGCGCGGTGTCGCAAAGCGAGTTGATCAGGCGCGGAACACCCCCGGAATAGCGATGGATCAGAGGAATCACCGATTCCGGAATCAGCTCGGCGCGGGTATTTCCCGCCACATCCAGGCGATGATTGATGTACTCCCGCGTCTCCTCCTCGTTGAGCGCCTCGAGATGAAACCGGAAGCGGATACGCTGGTTCAGCTGCTCCATCCCCGGTGCGTCGAGCAGCTCCCTGAGTTCCGGTTGCCCGGCCAGGATCAGATTGAGCAGCTTTTCCTTGTGCGTTTCCAGTCCTGTCATCAGGCGCACCTCTTCCAGCACGCGCGGGCTCAGGTTCTGCGCCTCGTCGACGATGAGCACGACCTGACGATTGGCCTGGTACTGCTCGATCAGGAAGGTATTGAGCATGTCGAGGAGTTCGACCTTGCCCGCATCGAACGGTTTGAAACCGAAGGCGACCAGCACCGCCTGAAAAAACTCGATCTCGTTCAGCTGAGTCTGGTGGATCCGGGCGACGATGACACGGTCATCGATTTCCGTGAGCAGGAGCTGGATCAGGGTGGTCTTGCCCGACCCGATGTCCCCGGTGATGACGACGAAGCTGTCGCGGTTCCAGATCGAGTAATCCATGTAGGCCTTCGCACGGGCGTGGCCGGGACTCAGGTAGATGAACTCGGGATCCGGTGTCAGCTGGAACGGCTTAGCATTGAGGCCGAAATATTCGAGGTACATGGTGCTCCGTCTGTTACCTGCATGTGAAAGGTTAAGGCGATTTCTGTCATTTTCCGGCGATCGCCCAAGTTACGAGTCTAGCCGGAATCCGCCACCCGGTTTCCCTGACATTCGAGGCCCGGGTCACGAACGCCGCGAGCACACCGGACAGTCCGGCGCACGGGGCAGACGCAGCTCGCGCCACTCCATGGACAGGGCATCCAGCAGGAGGAGCCGCCCGCAAAGCGTCCGGCCCGCGCCGACGATGATCTTGACCGCTTCCATCGCCTGCATGCTACCGACGATACCCACCAGCGGCGCGACGACGCCTTCGGCGGCACAGGTCTCCGCCGCCTCGTCCCCCTCTTCGTAGAGGCACCGGTAACACGGGCTCCCCGGGTCCGCGGGCAGGAAAGTGACGACCTGCGCCTCTGCCCGAATCGCCGCGCCCGACACCAGGGGCGTCATCCCTGACACGCATGCCGCGTTGAGCGCGAATCGGGTGGGAAAATTGTCGCTGCAGTCCAGGACCACGTCAGCCTTTTCCACCTCGGTCTCCAGCTCGCCACCCTCGAGTTGCCAGTCGATCGCGGTTACCCGGACCTGCGGGTTGATCTCTCTCAGGGTGTCACGCGCTGACTCCACCTTTCCCGAACCGATGTCCGATGTCCGATGGATGATCTGGCGCTGAAGGTTGGAGGCGTCCACCCGGTCGAAGTCGCTGAGGACGAGCCGGCCCACGCCGGCCGCGGCGAGGTACATGGCCGCGGGCGAGCCCAGCCCCCCCATGCCGACGATGAGGACCCTGGCGTCGAGAAGGCGCTGCTGTCCCTCCTGCCCGATCCACGGGAGTCTGATCTGACGACTGTAGCGCTCGCGTTGCGCCGCGTTCATCTAGGACGATGCGTTTAGGCGATTGCCGGAAAATGACATACCGGATCGCGCCGGATTTTCGTTCGTCATCAAGGCGCGACAACAGGCGCATCGTCGAACGATGTCACGGTTGTCGCAACACAGAGGACGGACGAAAAGACAAGCAGGATGGTATGTCATTTGACAGAAATCGCCTTACTTCACCGTCAGCCCGAGCTTCGAGGGGACCTGCCCGTCGGCGCCCTCGGCGCCTTCGGGGCCTTCGCCGGACGCCTTGATCTGTATCCTCTCGGCCGCAATGGCGCCCCGGGTCGTCAGCTCCTCCTGAACGGCGGCCGCCCTGGCATCGGCGAGCTGTTTCAAGGCCTCGTCTTCCAGGGGCCAGCCCTCGACCAGGCGATCGAACATCTCCTTGAACAGCAACTCCCTGGGCGAGTATTCACCACCCGCCGACTGGCCTTCCGGCACCTGCTTCGCCGTTTCCAGCCGTTTTTTCACCTCCTCCTTGAGCGTCTTGTAGTCGTTTTTCGAGTAGCGGTCGATGAACATCGCCTTCAGGGCGCGCCTCGTCTTGCCTTCGGTAAACTCGACGGGTCCCGGGTCTTCGCCCGGTTCGAGCTTCACGCCGCGCCGTGTGGCAACCTCACGCCGTACCGCATCCAGACGCAGGGTCTCTCCGTCGAGCCCGGGATCGTACTGGCCCTGCACCTCCAGCACCAGTTGCGGGCGCTGCGTCAGGGCCTTGGCAACCATCCCGAGACGCTCTGCCGAGGGGGGTGGCAACGAACTGCGACCGGCCTCGAACAGCACTTGCTCCAACTCCTCGCCCTCCACACCCATCATCGCACCCAGCGCCCGGAACGGCGATGCCACGATGTTTGTGATGAGGTTGGCCAGGGCCTTCCAGATCAGATGACCGTAACTGAATTCCGGGTTAGCCAGGTCACCGGACACAGGCAGGCCGATATCGATCTGGTCATTCGCATCCTTCATCAAGGCAACCGCGAGGTTGAGTGGAAGGTTCATGGCATCCGGACTCTCCACCTTCTCTCCCAGGGTCAGGGAATCGAGTACGATTCGGTTTTCACCCTGCAACTGGCTCTTGTCGATCTTGTACTCGAGATCGAGCGAGAGCTTGCCGGAGTCGATCTCGCGTCCGGCGAACTTGATGGTATAGGGCGACAGGCTCGTCATCTCGACGTTCCTGAAATCCATGGTGACATCTGTGTATTGCGTGGGGGAGAGCGGCTCGAGCTTGCCCTCGATCTTCGCGCTGCCGTACTCATCGACCCGGCCCTCCAGCAGTCCGGATGCCCGGGCGCCCGGTTTGGTCGAAAGCCCGGACACCGAGCCGTTCAGTTTGTCGATCTTGGCCCCGAATTTCGGTATCAGGCTCAGGTCGGCAAAGTTGAGAAAACCCCTGACGACCTTCACACGACCCACACTCACCGGCATTGCCGGTTTGTCTTCGACTTTTGTGGTCGTCTCCGTCCGAGGCTCCGGTTTGCGTTCCGCGCCTTCCGGTTCGGCCAGGGCGTGCTCCCAGTTCGTCGTCAGGTCCTCGTTGATCACGAACTTGCCCGTCGGACGGTCCAGCACCACCTGTTCGATGGACATCGAATCGGGGTCCATCGAGTATTTCAGCCCCTTCGTTGAAAGTTTTTCCCAGCCCAGCAAGGTCTCGCCCGTATCGGTTTCGATGACCAGTAACCTGTTCGCCTCGAAGGAACCCGTCGCGAGCAGCGCGCCTGGGTTTTCGGTTCCGTACTGGATGTGGGAAGTGGCCGATATCTCGCCGGACTCGAGTTGCATCCGCGTGGCGGCGCTCACATAGGGCGCCAAGGGCGCCAGCGCAATGCCCTTCAGCTCGAGATCGAGCTCGGCGACCGGCTTCATCGGCCAGGCCGAACCCACCGCCGATATGGCCCCGCCTTCCTCGATGCCGAGATCGAGTTCGAAGGTGACCTCGTCATCCGGGTGACTGCTGAGACCCTTGAGGGTCGCACCGATCGGCGCGACCGTTACCACGTGCGGGTCTTTCAGTGCCATGTCCGACAGCGCGACGGAAAAATCCTCGACCCTGACCGTGTCCACACCCACCGACCAGGGCGATGGCGTACCGGCCGATTTGCCTGTGGCCGGGTCCCCATTGGTCTCCGGGACCTCCGCGCCGGAACCGGCGACGAACATGCGTTCCCAGTTGAGTCTCCCTTCCTCGTCCAGCAAGGTCCGGATCCGGCCGCCGGAGATTAAAACCTCTGAGAATGTCAGCCGGCTATCGCCCAGGTCGACGATCCCGCCGTCGAGCCTGACGGTGCTGACGGCAAACGGCGGGTCCCCGGCGCCGGCCTCTTTGAGCGCCGTGTCGCGAATGTCCACGCGAATGTTCCCGATCGAGCCGACGGTTCCTTCGTCACCGGCCGTCAGCCGGCCGTTCAGGGATACGTCGACGCCGCCCACGACGACATCCAGCGGGACCGGTCCCGAACGTTCCCGGGCCTGGACCGCGAGGTTCTCGAGCCGGAAAGACGCCAGGTCGACCTCCCAGGGGACGGATTCGGCCTCCGGTTCCGTCCCGGGCTCCTGTTCCGAAGCACTGTCGTCATCGGCTGCGCCGGAGTTCCCGGCGGGAATACGCCCCCAGTTCAGGCTGCCCTGCGGGTCGATGTCGACAAGGACGCTTCCATCACCGACCGCGACGCTGCCTACCCTGACCTTGCCGCTGATCACGTCGACATCGGTATCGGCCACCTCGATGCGGTCGAGCCGCAGCATCGGCTCCCCGGCGCCCCGCTCTCTGAGTTCGAGCCCGTTGACTGCGAGGCGCAGATCCTGAACCTTGATCTCCTCCTCGTCGCCAGTCAGCAGCAATCGATACTGCACGTCCAGATCGACGGTCCCGACAGGCTGCTCGAGGTTCACCGCATCGCGAAGAAAGGGCCAGACGTTGCTCGGTTTCCAGCCCTCGACCGAGATCGACCCCTCGGACCACAGCGGTTGCAGGGTCACGTCCCCCCGCCATACCAATACGCCCCCCGCCGGGAGATTCGTCGCCACGACCAGCGGTCCCTCGCGTTCACGCAGGGTCGACAGGTTGTAGATGGTGAGATCGATGGGTGCTACCACGACGTCCGCCGGCGTGGACACCGTGTAGTCCGCCACACTCATCCTGCCGTTGGTGATGGAGATGGTCTTCAGGAGCAGCGGCGGTGGCGGACCGGCCTCCACAGGTTCTGGTTCCGGCGATTCGCCGGCCGCGTCGTCGACCAGGCGCGCGAGGTTGAGGTCGCCGTTTCGTGCGCGCTCGATGCGCACCCAGGGACCGACGAGATCAATCTCGGAAAGCGTCCAGGCGCGTGACCCGATACTCGACAGCACGGCAAAATCGACGCTGAGCCGATCGAAACCCGCCAGTTTATCGCCCTGCAACTCGTCGAGTCGCAGGTCCTCGATGGTCAACCGGAGGGTAAAGGGATTGAACCGGACATCACCGATCTCGATGTCCCTCCCCAGGTCCTCGTCCACGATCCGTACGATCTGACGATCGACCAGGTGCGGGACCAGAAAAAATCCGGCCAGCGCGTAGACGGCGATCAGCCCGGTCAGGATCAGAAACGGTTTACCCAGCAATATGCGTCGTATCATGTCGAGTCCTTCCGGCAAGCTTTTGGTCCTCGAGCGCCGAATGGCTATCCACGGTCTCCTGACGCAAACGAATCAGATGTCTGACCGGGCGCCGGTAGCCCGTGAATGTGCACATCGGTCTGAGGATAAGGTATCGAGATGCCTTGCGCATCAAACCGTTCCTTCACGGCGCGTTGAACGTTCCAGTAGACCTCCCAGTAGTCGCCGGTATTCGTCCAGGGGCGGCAGACGAAATTGACCGAGGAATCCGCGAGTTCGTTCATGCGGACGACGGGCGCCGGGTCGTCCAGCACCAGCGCCTCGGCGGCGACGATCTCTTCCAGGATCTTCTGCGCCTTTTCGATGTCGTCGTCGTAGCCTATACCGAAAACCATGTCAACGCGCCGCTTGCCGGTCGCCGTCATGTTCGTGATGACCCCGCCCCAGATCTCGTTGTTGGGCACGATCATCGCCTTGTTGTCGAAGGTGCGGATGTGGGTCGAGAGCAGGGAAACGGACTCCACGGTACCGGCCACGCCGCCCGCGTCGACGGCGTCCCCGACGTCGAAGGGCTTGAAGACCAGGATCAGGATCCCACTGGCGAAGTTGGCCAGGGAACTCTGCAGAGCGAAAGCGATGACGAAGCCCGCGGCGCCGATCACCGCCAGCAGGGGGCCGACGTTGATCCCCATCGCCGCCAGGCCCACCAGGAGCCCGATGATCATCGTCAGCCGCCGGATGGTCGGCACCAGAAACTTGCGCAGCAGTTCCGATGCGCCGGGAGTCGCCGCCAGCGCGTGCCCCGCCCCCTTGGCGAGTACGCGCGCAAGAAGGTAGAAGGCGATCAGGATACCGAGAAACAGGGCGATGTTCTTCGCCCAGCGCAGTCCACCCTCACTCGAAAGCACCCAACCCTGAAGTGTCGCCCAGGCCGCCTGTGCGTCAGTCACGTCCACCTTCAGCCCGGCGGCCGCATCGATATACTTGCGGTAGATCTCGGCCTTCCCCGCGTCACCGCCCTTTTCCTCGAAGGCGTCCACGACCAGCCTCATTCTGTCGACGATTTGCGTGCGTTCCTCACGCAGGCTGTTCAACTGCTCCAGTTCTTCCGATTTCTGTTCCTCGACTTCCTCCGTACGCGCCTCCTCGACGGTTTCTTTCGGGTCCTGCCCGGCGGCGGCGCTATCCGGCCGGTCGGTATCATTCTGCGCCTTCTCGGCTTCCGTGGCCGCCTCCAGCTCGCGGTTCCGCCTGATCAGCTCGATCTGCAGGTCACCGATTCTGGAAACGTTCTCGCCCAGCAGGTCGCGCCACGCGTCGGCCTCGACCTCCAGTTCTTCCACTGTCAGTGGCTTGAGCAGCCACTCCAGCTCTTCCACAGGAATTTCCGACTGCCCGACCGTCACCGCGGTGACGTCCGTCGCCGATGCCACCGCCACGATAACGGACAACAACACCGCCGTAGCCAAAGCCGCCGGAATCGAAAAGTAGCGCCTGCCCCGCGCGATATCTCCCCGAGCATGTCCTTTCACTATCAACACGTCATTTCTCCCCACAATAAAAAAAAAATCGTTCCTGTCGCGCCAGCGACCAAACGAAGGGAACCACTTCTCGCGGCTCGATGCCCGACCGGTCAGGGCCAGTCGTATCCGAACAACAGGCTGTATTTCACGTCCGTCGGCTGTTTGCCCGGCGCCGGCTCCCTGTCGTAGTCGATCTCGTACTCGAGCTTCAGGTTGAACTTGTCGATCAGCGGCATCTTCAGCCCGGTCCTGGTTTGCAGTAACAGGTTTTCGCCGTCCTTGAGACTCTGCAGACCGGTGTGATGCAGATAGATCTGCAGCTTGCTGGTAAACAGGTAGTGGTCGAAATCCAGCGCCCACCGACCCGCCGCGTAGTTGTTGACCGGTGTGGTGGAAAAATCCTCGTGAGCGAAATTCACGCCCAGTGAGAACGACAGGTTCCGCGGATCCGACTCCCAGACCTTGTGGCCGATGCCGGGACCGGCGAAGGCCCGTAGATTGAGGTCCCTGAAGGGGTCGCGCTGGGCATCCGTGTTGAGGACGAAGAACCAGTCGGGGTGAAAGAACCACTTGTAGTTGAACCAGGCGCGCATGTTGTCGACGGTGTCGTCGCCGCTGTCGCTCTGGTGGTTATATTGCCCGCCCAGCGCCAACTGCTGGTACTTGTCCTTGAGACGGAGTTCGGTGTCGAAGTGCAGGAACCTCGTCGCGGTGTTGCCGGCGGTGGCGTTTCCACCGAGATTCACGGTGCCGGAAAAGATCCACTGGTTCAGCACTTCCGGGGAGGGATTGATATACGTCAGCTCGAGCAGATCGTAGTCCCCCTGACTGCCGTCGGGGGACACCACGCGTACGTTCCCCTCCCTCACACCGAGCTGCGCGGCGTCGATCAGTGTGCCGTCGTCCAGCAGGACCTTTACGGTCTTTTCCGATTCCATCGACTCGACTTGTGTCCAGTCGATCTCGATGGTGCCGGCATAGGGCGTGTTCAGCTTCAGCTTGCCGCCGTCCAGCGATTGGACGTCACCGGAAATCCGGTCGCCGTTCTTCATGGTGACCTCGGCCGCGTCGAGCGAAACGGCGAAAACCACAAGGCACAGCCATACCGCCAGCCGCATTGGCATGGATCGCGCGCGCACGTCTTCAGAGAATCCGGGAAGAGTCTTCACCGGGAGACGGGTCCGCGTCATCTTCCGAAGCGGACTTCGATCTGGCGGGAGCCGCTGCGGGCGATTTGCGGCGCCGCCGATTGCGCAGGGCGCCGGAGCCGTACCTGAACAGAGGCACCGCCAGCCAGTATGCGCCGGCGACGACCAGCGTACTGACAAAAGGGTGTGCGGACCAGAAATACGTGTAGGCAGGCCCGACATCCCCGGACCTGAGCAGGTCGAAGAAAATCTGGAAATCTCGGGCCAGGCTGTCTCCCGAGGGGAGGTTGCGGGCCATCGTGTAGAACGGCCCCTCCTTGTCCAGCCAGAACCAGACCACCCAGCCGGCGACGAAAACGAGGAGTGCGCTACGCACCGCCCTCTCCTTCACCCCGGTCCGCACCGAGGCGGGGCTGCTGCGGCCATTCACTGAAAGGGAACGGCATCTGTTCCTGGTTGAAGGTAAGGAAACGAAAAATGTCGTAGAAATAGCGCGAGAGCTGCCCGCCAAACACCAGCAGCTGATCGTTGGGCGAACCGGTGACGAACTTGAAAACCAGTTGCGCGACCACCACGACCACCAGGACGATTTCGGCGATGTTATAGATGATCGCGAACAGCACCATGTACAACACGCGAGTCCAGGAGACCTTGTCCTGGAGTCGCTCCTTCAGATCCTCGTTTGTCATCGATACATTCCCCGGGTTCCCGGCAAGCGCGGACCCTGTCAGTGAAACCCGGTCAATCCCGATTCCTGTCTGGCGGCGCATTCTACCAAAGCGGCATCCCGATGCGATGACTTTCCGCAACCCCGCACGATGCCGCTGCTGCTTTGCAGGAAACCGGACCTCACTCTACTCCAGGGATTCCAGTTGCGGGTCGGGCCCGTCAAGCCATTCCTCGTCCAGGTCTTCCAGTTCGTCGAAAAAATCCTCCACCGGGGGATTACCGTCGTAAACGAGAAACTGCCGGCGTTGCAGGTAGGCCTCGCGCGTGAATACATAAGGGTCTACGGCGGCCTCGTCCACGAACTGCAACGCGGCCTCGGAGCGGGCCCGCAGATCGACGAAGCCGAGTCCGGCCAGCGGCAGGGTGATTCTCGGGTCGTCTACGAGAAAAAGCGGATAGGTGAAGTAACTGACCGCGGCGCCGGGCAGTTCACGGGTCGTGAACGGTCCGAACAGGGGCACCATCAGGTAGGGGCCGGGGGGAAACCCCCACACGCCCAGTGTCTGACCGAAATCCTCTTCGTGCTGAATCAGTCCCTTTTCCGTTGCAACGTCGAAAAGGCCGCCGATGCCGAAGGTCGAGTTGAACACGAATCGCATGGTGTCCTCGAACCCCTGACCGGGCTTGCCCTGCAGCAGGTCGTTGAGTACGACGTTCGGCCCGGTCATGTTGGTAAAAAAGTTGCCGACACTTTTCCTGACCGAATGCGGGGTGATCTTGACGTATCCGTCCGCGACCGGTTTCAGGATAACGCGGTCCAGCTCGCGGTTGAACTTGTAAACGTCGCGGTTGAAGTTCTCCCAGGGATCGTAGACGGGACCTGATTTCGGTGACGTGGAACAACCCGCCAGGAGAACCAGGGGCGGGAGCAGGCACGCCCATAGCCGGCGAGTGACGCGCGACCCGGGCATCCGGGCAGGGAATGCCGGGCCGGGCGCGGTTTCACCAGGTTGACGCTCCACTCCGGTCATCGATCGTCTCCGGATCCCAAACCTGAAAGTCACATCGTTTATCCTGCAGAAACATGACAGGGTGGAAGGAGATCGGGACGCTGTCACTTTCGCCCCCCTCGCGTGTCCTGCGCTCGGGGATCGAGTGAGGCATCGCTATCCGGGCACGCACTACTTCGCGGCCTGGGCGATCTTCCCCCGCAGCATCTCGATCAGGGCATCGTAGCCCCGATCGTCCAGTACCTGTGTGTACTCCGAACGCTTCAGGGCCAGGTCGCTCACACCGTCTGCGATCACGTTGATGATTAGCCAGTCCCCGTCGCGAGTCTTGAGTACGTAGTCCAGTAACACCTGCTCACCGTCGGCCTTGGTCAAACCGGTACGCACGAGCTGGTTCCCGCGCGGCGTCTTTTCCTCGCTCAACACCTCGAACCGTTCGCCGGACCAGGCGGAAAAGTTGTCGGTATAGGTTGCGATACTGAGCTCACGGAAGGTATCGAGAAAACTGCGCTGCTGCTCCGCCTGCAAGGCGCCCCAGTATTTCCGCCCGATGACCAGTCGGCCAACGGTATCGAAATCGTGAGTCTCCGTTACGACCGGTGCCAGGAGCGCGTATCTTGCCGGGAAGTCCGCTTCGATACCCTGCTTCATCGACTCCAGCAGCCCCGACTGCAGTGTTTCCACCACCGATCGCGCGGAAGGTCCGGCGCCGGTCGCTGCGGACAGGTGAAGCGCAATGCACGCTAACGCCACCGCTATCGGAATGCGCATCACAGGGGACGCCCCTGTGCCGCGTCGCCTGGCGAATCGGGCATCGCCCCATCAAACACGGGACGACAGTTCATTCCAAAGTAATTTCTAGATTGTTTATTCAACATATTGTTTTTTATTATTTAATAAATCGATTGCCGGAAAATGACATACCAGATTGCGACGGGTTATCGTTCGTCTTCAAGGCGCGGCAACGGGCGCATCGTCGAACTATTCAACCGTTTCCGCAACGCGGAAGACGGGCGAAAAGACAAGCAAGATGGTATGTGATTTGACAGAAATCGCCTAAGTTTGATTTGTTCCAGAATTCAGTATCGACGCTTGCCAGACAGGACCCTTTGAAACGGCGAAAGGAGACGACGGACCTGACAAGGAGTCCCCGAAAATAAAGACCCGCTGGAACGCCGGTTTCGTTCGCGCAGCCAGGCCTCTCCCCAACCGGGTGCACAGGTCACCGGTCACTAACCTTTTCTACACGTCCGGACTCGCTCCGGTTTACGGCATCCTGCCGGCTCGAATAGGTCCGGCCCCTCCAGCTCGCTCGCCTGCCGTACCAGGACCGAACCGCGGACGCCCATGTCATTTCCAGGTAAAACACACCGGCCACGGGCAGGGTCATCGCCCAAAGCACCGGGAGTGCGTAAAACCGCAGCACGGGGAGATAGGTTATCCCCATGACGATCCAGGCACCACCACCAGCCACCCGGACCGCCGGCGAACCGGCGATGATGGCCGCGACCGGCACCACGAACGCGAGACCCATCACCCCGGTACAGACCACGAGCAGCATCACGGAGTCACGCAACTGGGTGTACGCGGTGCGCGCCACCATCTCCCGGATGGCGCCGAACCGCCGGCAGGGCCGCAGGCTGATGACGTCCCGGGAAAGCCCGATCCAGGTGCGGTGCCCGGCCCGCTTTACTCGCGCGGCCAGTGTGCAGTCGTCGATCAGCGCATCCCGCAGCGACGCGAACCCACCGATGGCATCGAGCGCCTCGGCTCGCAGGAGCAGGAATCCGCCCGCGGCGGCACTGATCCGGGAAAGGCGGGAATTCGCGAGCCGGAACGGGTAAAGCAGCTTGAAGAAATAGACGAACGCCGGCATCAGCAGCCGGTCCCAGAACCCGGTCATGGCGGGCGTCGCCATCAGGGAGACCAGATCGGCGCCATTCTTCCTTGCAATGCGCAAGGCCGCCGTCGCTATCCCGGGCCGAAGCGCAATATCGGCGTCGAGTAGCAGAACCCAGGGTGAATCCGCGTGTCTGGCGGCCTGCTGCAGCGCCCAGAGTTTCCCACTCCAGCCGTCGGGAAGCGGTTCGCCCGTCAGGACCTCGCCCCGCCGGCCGAGGACCTCGCGCGCGATCTTCGCAGTGTCGTCGTCGGACTGGTCGTCGACGACCACAACGGACTTCCAGGCCCCCTGCTCCACGACGCATCGCAGCGATTCCCGGAGGTGGGCGGCCTCGTTTCTCGCCGGGATGAGTACGGTCACACCGGACAGATCGGCGCGATCGTCCGGCGCCCCGGCCCGCAGAAAGGGCGCGGACGTCCATGGACGCCACGGAAGCAACAGGACAAGGAGCCAGAGTGCCAGTGAGGCCACCGCAAGCGAAAGCCACATGAACAGGTTACCGGGTGGGGATCAGATCAGAGGTGCACCACTGCAAGCCCGGGGAACAGCGGGCCCCGGGCGACTGGTCTCGTCAGCCATCGTGCGACGCCGCGCTGGCGTCAGGATGCCTCCCGGTTGGCACCCAAATCCTCGACCGGGACGTCGGCGTCGTTCGACCCCGCGTGCTCGTACACATTGGGTAGCTCCGGCGCCATCATCCCGGTCGTTCGCGGGCCTTTCAACGCAACCTTCAGGGCCTTGATCGGGTGCGCGACGGCGTCGTTGACCGCGGTCGGCTCGAAACCGCTGTGCGCCATGCAGTTGGCACATTTGGGATTCCTGCCCGTGCCGTACCTGTCCCAGTCGGTCTCCTCGATCAGCGCCTTGAAACTGGGCGCGTACCCTTCGTCGACCAGCAGGTAGCACGGTTTCTGCCAACCGAAGACGTTGCGCGTGGGATTTCCCCAGGGTGTGCACTCATAGCTCTGGTTGCCTGCGAGAAAATCAAGATACAGGCTGGAGTGCGTCAGGCGCCACTTGCGTCGGCGTTCCCTGCCGATACGGAAGATGTCGCGGAACAACTGCTTGCTGGCGCGCCGCTGCAGAAAAACCTGCTGTTGCGGCGCGTGTTCATAACTGAACCCGGGCGAAATCGTCGAACCCTCGATGCCCAGCTCCATGAGGAAATCGAAGAAATCCGCGACCTCCTCCGCCGTTTCATTCTGGAACAGCGTGCTGTTGACCGTCACACGAAAACCCTTGTCCACCGCAAGCCGGATGGCCTCCACGGCGCGGTCGAAAACCCCGCTCTGGCAGACCGACGAGTCGTGATTCTCCCGCATGCCGTCCAGGTGAACGGAAAACGTCAGGTACGGGGACGGGGTGTAGTCGTCCATGCGCTTCTTCAGCAACATCGCGTTAGTGCACAGATAGACGAACTTCCTGCGCGCGACGATACCGCGAACGATCTCGGGCATCTCCTTGTGGATCAGGGGCTCACCGCCGGGAATCGACACCATCGGCGCGCCGCACTCGTCGACGGCGTCCAGGCACTCCTGCACGCTGAGACGCTTGTCCAGGATCTCGTCGGGATAATCGATCTTGCCGCACCCGGCACAGGCCAGGTTGCATTTGAATAGCGGCTCCAGCATCAACACAAGCGGATAGCGCTTCTCTCCTTTCAACTTCTGCTTCAGGATGTGTGTCGCCACCCGGAACTGCTGTCGTATCGGGACGCTCATAGATGACTCCGTGGTCGACCCCGCGGGGGTCAATGATCAAAATTTACGGAATTATAGCGTGTTCTGTGTGACCACCGAAACCACAGTGTGTTCACAATGCCACTATCGATCCAGTGAGCCATGCCGAAACCGACGCGCATCGACGCCACTCACCGGCCGTCTTGCCGTAGCGGACACTAAGGCGATTTCTGTCAATTGACATACCATCTTGCTTGTCTTTTCATCCGTCCTCTGTGTTGCGACAACCGTTACATAGCTCAACTATGCGCCTGTTGTCGCGCCTTGATGACGAACGAAAAGCCGGCGCAATCTGGTATGTCATTCTCCGGCAATCGCCTAAGCGCCCGGGATGTCCGTACATGGCTGAACTGATATGATGCTACGCCCTCCGGCCGATGGCCCATGCCACCCCTGTCGGGCGGCCCCGATTAACCGACCACAGCCACAATGGATCTCTCAACGTCGAGAAACACCCCCGACGCAACCGGCAGCCCGGTAACGGACGCGTTGGCGACGATGTCCGACGCGGCGCTGCAGTCCCATCTCCTGGACGGGGTCTCGCGAACTTTCGCCCTGACGATACCGCAGCTGCCCCCGGATCTGGCCGGCGTCGTTTCCAATGCCTATCTGCTGTGCCGCATCATCGATACGATCGAGGACGAGCCTGCACTGGATCTGGAACAGAAACGGCATTTCAGCGAGCGGTTCGTCGACGCCGTCGCCGGATCGGGCGATCCGGCAGGGCTCGCCGCGGAACTCGCGCCGCTGCTCTCGGGAAGCACGATTCCCGCCGAACACGAACTCATCCGGCTCACCCCGCGTGTCCTCCAGATCACACACGGATTCAGTGCCGGGAAACGCCGCATTCTCGACCGGTGCGTGCGGATCATGTCCGCCGGCATGGTGGAGTTTCAGGCGGCCCGGCCGCTACGCGGACTGGACGATCTCACGCACCTCGATCGCTACTGTTACTTCGTGGCGGGGATCGTCGGCGAGACCCTGACCCTGCTCTACTGCGACTACTCGCCCGAAATCGCCACCCGCAAGGACGAGCTGATGCGCCTCGGCGTATCGTTCGGGCAGGGTCTGCAGATGACCAATATCCTCAAGGATATCTGGGACGACCTCGACCGCGGGGCATGCTGGCTGCCCCGTACGGTCTTCGACGCCGAGGGGTTCGACCTGGACGAACTCGACACCGAACACTACGACCCTGCATTCGGCCGCGGGCTGCGGGAGCTGGTTGCCGTGGCGCGGGAACATCTCTCGAACGCACTGCGCTATACACAGCTCATTCCGTCAGGTGAGAAGGGGATACGCAATTTCTGTCTGTGGGCGCTGGGCATGGCCGTTCTGACGCTGCGCAAGATCAACCGACGCCCCGAGTTCCGTTCGGGGGCCGAGGTAAAGATCACCCGACGCAGCGTCAAGTCCACCGTCGCGGCAAGCCGGGTCACCGCCGGCAACAACACAATGATCCGGTTGCTGTTCGAGATCGCGGCCACCGGCCTGCCGTCCGCCCCACCGCCGCGGGTGTTCGACGCCAGCGAAGTATCCGGGGAGAGTGCCCATCGCTGAGCGACTGGGGGTGGTCGTCGCGCTCGCGGCGGAGATCTCCACGATCCTGCCCGGCGGCTCGAGGGCCGGGGAACCGGTACGGATCGATGCCCACACACAGACCATCCTCACCGGCATGGGCGCCGGGCGTGCCGAGGCCGGTGCCCGGCGCCTGCTTGAGGCCGGCGCAGACGCGTTGCTCTCCTGGGGAACGGCTGCGGCGCTCGTCGACGGACTGCCGCCGGGCGCCCTGCTGGTGCCGGAGTCGCTGATCGGGACCGACGGCGCGCGAACGCTCCCGGACCCTCAATGGAGCGAGTCCCTGCGCGAAACGTTGGCAGCGGCTGGCGGGGCGCTCGCGGACCCGGGGCATGTCCTCGACACGGAGCAAGGCAAGCGCGAACTCGGGAAACGGACGGGGGCGGTTGCCGCGGACATGGAGAGCGCTTCTGTGGCGCGCGTCGCGAGGGAGTCCCGTGTGCCGTTTGCGGCAATACGTGCGATCTCCGATGCACCGGCCACGCCGGTCCCCACGCGCGTCCTGGCCGCGGTGGATTCCCTGGGCCGCCTGCCGGTGCACGCCCTGCTGAGCGAAGTCGTCCTCAGCCCGAGCTCCTGGTACGGACTGATCCGGCTCGGGCTGGGATTCGCGAGGGCGCGATCCACCCTGAAGCACGCCTGGC
>JAYENI010000276.1:0-20518 GCA_034722015.1 Pseudomonadota bacterium | reverse complement strand
CCAGATTCAGGCGAAGCTGCGTCACCAGGCCGGGATCGTCCGTGGCACTGGTCAGCGTTTTCTGAAATTTCGCTACCAGACCCTCGATCTCCATGATCGTCGGCGTCGGGTTCAGACAGGCATTCACATCCCGGTCGTCGCAGCGATAGACCTCGACCTCGCCCCCGACGAGCAGGTCGTCCAGCTCGATGCTCCCGGGCGGAAGGCGCGTGATCCTGTGTGAATCCCCCTCCCCGTCTGCGGCCGCCTCCAGTTCGCCGACGATCACCGTCCCGGTCACGCTCATGATCGCCTCGAGCAACGCGTCGTCGCCCCCGCTGACGAACCAGCTCGAGACGTCTTGCCTCTTCAGGTTGCGCCAGACCAGGTTGCCGGTGATTTCCCGCGCTACCCGGGCCGCGTTGGCGCTCATCGCCTGCGTCGGGGCATCGGTCCCGTCCTCGTCGCCCCACCCCGAGAACAGGTCCCCCGCCGCACCCTCCGTCATGGCGATCAGACCCTCGTTGAACTGGGCCTTTTCCGTGATGGCCCCCAGTGTGTCGGTGATCACGCCCTGGGCGAGCTGACAGGAACTGCCCATGTACTCGTTCAGGCGCTGCACCTTCTTCTGCAAGTTCTCCAGCGTCTGCCCGATCAAGGGGTCGATCGCGTTGATCGCGACCTGAAACGCCAGGCCGGTGGAGTTCGATGCGATACCCCGAAGCAGCCCGACGAACTGATCGAGATTGATGAAACTCAACGAACCGCCGTACAGGTCGATGCCGCCGCATCCCGCGCCCATGCTCGGCGGAACGAACCCGACCGCGTTCCGGTTGACGATCCGGTTGCGCATCTGCAGGGAACCGCCCGCCAGCACCCCGCGCATCTGCGTCTCGTACGTCCCCGGGGTCGTGGTATTGACCATGCTGTCGAACACGGTGTCGATCTGGTCCTGCAGCGAGGCGTCCGCCCGGTCCGCGCTAAAAACTTGGATTGCGATCGCGAGGCACTGGGCCGCGATCCGCTTCTTACCTACAAACTCCATCGTCCTTTTTTCCCTATGGCCTTGCCGCCTGCGCGCGCAGGTACTCGACGAGTCGTGTCGGGTCCGAGATCGTTTCCTCGAACGCCGGGCTGTCGGGAAGGATCTGCAACCCTTCGTCGTAGTGCCGGGTACGCTGAAACGCCTCCCGCGATATCCAGCCCTGCTCCATCGCCTTGATCAGGATTCGCTGTTCGATGTCGTCGGCGGCCATGGCGCCCTGCCCTATCGGCAGCGTCGTACCGGGGGGCCGGACCATGTAGAGCGCCGGGGTCCGTACGACGCCCAACCGGCGCGCCTGGCCCCGGTCGGTTGCATACCCGGAGTAACGCCCTCCTTTGAGCGGCCGACCGTCCAGCGAGATCGCCTTGACCGTGAACCCGTGATTGCGTTCCAGAATCTCGAGCACCTCGGCCTGCGCGTCACACAAATCGCAGTCGGACGCGAAGAAAAAGAACAGTCCGACCCGGCGTGCGACCTGGCCCAGCACCTCGGCGGTATTCCCGGCCCGCGACCTGGACAGGGTGTGGGTGGCATAGTTGGCGCTGGGTTGGCGCGCGATCTCGTCGAGATACGGGTCGCCGATGGTGACCGTCTTGACCATACGGGCGAACTCCGTAGACTTGTCCAGCGTCACCCGCTGTAGATAGAGATAGGCCCTGACGTTCTCCTGCGACGGTTCGTCGATGGCGCGCATACGGTATTCCGGCAGCGCCGTCTTGAGCCATGCGGCGGACAGGGGCGGCGGACCCGGGGACTCGGTGGGTGACTCCGCCGGGGCTGCCACGGCGACCTGAACCGGCACTTCCACCGACACTTCCGGCGGCGCCTCATGCGGAATCGAAGGCGGGTCCTCGTACCAGAACCAGCCTTCCCCGGCGCGTTCGTAAAAGCCGTCATTCGCGCATACGGGCGCGACCGCCGTCCACACCGCGGCCAGGAATCCGATGTGCGCGGCGGTCTTCACGCCACGCTCTCGTCCTTGCGGCCCTGGCTACACCGCTCGATGAACCCGTCCAGGCCGGTGGCCCGGCGCAGTACCTGCCGCCCAACCCGCATGCGGCGCCTGTTCAGGCCGCGCACCCAACCATCCTCGCGGCTGATCGCGCTCCTGTAGGTTCCTGTATCCATGTCGTGGTTTTCCGCCATCCCGTCGCTGTCCATCGGCACGCTGCCCTTTCCACCAGCATTCCGTTCGGCTCCATGTCCTTCCTTCCGGACGCGCCAGGCCCGAAAGAACACCAGCGTAAGCCGACACGAAAGCGGGTTTGGAACAGAAAAATGCGCGTTTCGTTCAATTCCGGCGGTTCATTTTGGATCGCGCGGTGGATCGTCCAACCGCCGAGAAACTCTATGCCAGTCTCAGGTGTTACCCTGATTCCGAACTTTGCCTTCGCGACTCGCCTTGCCATAACGGATCCCGCAAACCGGACACCCGGGCGCTACGCGCTGCGCGTGCAAATGGGCGCGCACGTATTCTGTCGCGCAGGAAGGGCAGCGCTCGGTCATCAACTCACCCGTCCTCAGATCCCGGGCCAGCACCCATGCCTCGTTGACATCGAGCAGCGGCCTCGGCGGTGCACCCCTCAAATCCTTGCGCAAGGACACATACGATCGATACGCATCGAGCAGCGCCCGAACGTTGGTGCTGCGATGGACGTCCCCGCCCCCGTACCGGCGATAGATCAGCACCAGCATCGTCGCCTCGATCTGCGTCTGGCGTGAGCGCAGGATGGAAGCGGATTCCGGCAGTGCGCCGGAACATGGTCTGTCGTCGCGCAGGATCTTCCGAAACTTACGGACCGCGGAAATGGCCAATCCACTCTCGATCGCCACGATGGTGTTGCGTAGACCGAAGCGCAGCAGTTCGATCGCCAGGACCGATGCCTCGGCGCGTACGACCGGGTTGCTGGAGACAGTCCTCGGTTCCCACCCGATGAACCGTTCGACAGGGCATTCAGCAGCGCGCCGTCGATACTTGCCTCCGCGTCCAGCACCGCTTTCACGATGCGCCCGCGCGGGCGGAACAACAGCACCCCCGGGGCGGCCATCCGGCGGACCTCCTCGACACTCGCCCCGCGTACGGTGGCGACTTCCTCGTCGGTCAGTCCGTAGCGCAGCGCCACCTCGCGGGTATCTCCCACCCGGCGGATCGCGTGCAGGAAGCACAGGTTGAGTTCACGTATCTGTGCGGCGATGTCGACGGCGACATCGATGGCCTGGTTGCTCATCATTGACTCTCCTTGTCAAACGTATCCTGGAAATACAGGGCATAACGGGTAGCGGGACGAATCCGCTCGTAGATGTCCCACACCCGCGCGCCGTACTCCCGCGCCCTGTCCGGCGTCCACGAGTGGTATCGGCCGACACCGAGTCGGGGTCGATCCGGCGCGGACGTCATCGCCTCTCTCAGGATGGCTGTGCCGATCCTCAGATTGGTTTCGGGATCCAGCAGTTGCTGGAGGTCATCGACCCGGTGACCGTGGTAAAGGGTGTTGATCTGCATCAGCCCGATGTCGACCGACAAATCCGGATGCGAGGACAACATCGTAGCGAGTGCATTTTCCGCTTCGCGGCGGCTGTCGAAGTAGCGCGGACCTCCAGGCGAGTTCAGCGTCCACGGCCAGGGTGAGACCAGATCGCTCGTTCGGTGCCGGCGTGATTCGACCAGCGCCACGGAGTAGAGAAGGTAGGGATCGATTCGATGGCCCCGCCCGACGGACTCCCAGAGGGTGCCCTGGAGCAAGGGCGCGTCGTTCGCTGCCACCACTGAAGTGGTCAACGCGAAGGACAGGATGACCGATACCACAGCCGTGCGGTATGCCGCATCCCTCGAGAACGGAAGTCGATTTCCATGTGTCGTTGATGCTCTCATCAATACGTTCCTTGTATGAGGCGCCCCGAAGCCCGGTCCACGCATCGGGTATCGTTTTCTTCCAGCTTGGGTGTTCCCGGTCCCGCCCCGTCAACCCGCTCTACCGGCCGGCAGCGCTTCCTTGCCATCGATCGATCGGCTGTCCCGAAGGGGCCCGTTCGGTCACTGAACTCCACTCGAAGTCACGCGAAACCGTGATTCGAAACTATCGCAGGGGGGGTTGAAAATGCCACGACATACCGATTGGTCTGAGAATGAACGGTAGGGAAAGGACGACGAATGGTAGAAGCCCGCGGCAGGGACTATGGGTTTGTCCTTACACCCATAAAATTGGATTGCCTATCGGCTCTCGAGACTGCTGGATCCCCTTCTCGCACGAGTAGCATTCGTGAACGATGGTTCGAGCAGGAGGTTCAGGCGACGATCGATGCCCCGCGGACGGGCGATCCTCACGACAGGGCGATGGCCGAACTGGAGAAGTGCCTGACCGGGAGCTCCGGTGATCGGCCGGTTCGACTCCTGTTGGGGAACAGACGCGCATGAATATCTGTACGGTATTGCGCCATTCGTTCCAGTCGAAAACCCAACCGGTGGATGGCGCATAGTCGATGAGATTGGGAGCCGTGCCGACTCGATCCGACGTGTGGCCCCGGACACCAGCCAACCGAAATCGACCCGAAGTCGGACAGGGACCTGTCAGTCATTTGCCTTCCGGCGCTGCAGCACCCGTCGTAGATTCATCAACAGAATTTCGTTAGGCGAGCCTTGCCGAAATTCCTTGCCGGCGCAATACGTTATGTGTTGCGCCATACTCACGCCCATGTGATGCATCTGGCGAAACTCATCGTCGGTGAAGCCGAGTTTCTGCAACTCGCGGAGTATCTGGACCGTTTCGTCACCTGTCGTCATCCTGGATGCCTCGATTGTGCTGTGCCTGAATCTTGAGCTTTCCCGAATGCCGATCGGCCCCGGAGGTTGTTCCGTCGCGGACCCGAGAGCCCCCCGGATTTTCGCCAACTCGTCGGGGGAATACACGCCCGGAAAAGTCCTCACTTTCCGGGCATTCGGGTGCGGTAGATACGCGAGCAGCCGGTTTCGCTCCCCGATACGTACGACCCGCACATTGTTGCTTGCCCGTTCTGCGGGGTAGAAGGTCTCGATCGCCTGGCGCGCGACGTCACCAAGCACGACGATAACCCGGGCCGCCGCGTGACTCAAGACGCGATCGAGGTAGCGGGTCGCGCACTCCCCGGCGGCCTCCCGCACGCCGACTTCACCTCTGGACTTGCAGTGGACAATCTCCGTCAACGCATAGTCGATCCCCGGGCGCACGGGTCGACCGAACGCCTCTCTCGCTCGTTTTCGCACGGAGGACCAGAACATGACCGCGGCGGACCAGGTACCGTCATGTTGGAGAGTTCTCACCCCTTCGCTCATCCACTCCTTTTCCCCGCCCCCGAACCGATTCGAGAAAAAGTCCTCGAGTGCCGGGGCATCCCATCCCCACGTGGGATAGATCTCCGCGTCACTGATCGATGGATTGGAACTCAGAAACAGCATAGGGGCCTCTGAAATTCTTCCGCTCCATGGTTCGGGAACCTGGTGCCGTTGTAGTGGCCGGCCATTTTGAACCCCGACGATCGCCTGGCACGGGTGACCGCCCGATTCGGGCGATTCCTTACATCGAGAGACATTGGGACAGTGCGATATCGCCAGTAGAAGATCATTGTCCATTGGACCTGCCTGTCAGAAAATGAGTGTGCCGGAAACGCTCCGACAACCCTGCGTCGTATCGATTCCGGAGGTGAGGTGGAGCCCCGAGGTTTCTTCTCTTCATCCCGGACCCAATAGCATCTTTGCTATTCGCAAGGTTCTTCGATGTATCCGGTCACCTGACCGATGCTGTTCGTGATTTTCCCGGTGATGCACATTTCCTGGCGTTGCCTCGTATCGTGATCGTTCAAGGATGCACATGCGCCCAGCGTCATGGCCAACGAAAAGAGGATGACGAGTCTGCACAATGTTCCGGTCCGCATCGGGATAAAACTCCTTTTCAGTTCGTTCGTAAGGTCTTGTCGGACGACGCTTCATGATCGGTTCCCGTACAGCGAAAATCTCTCTGCGGTCCCGGCCGCCGGGACCCGGTGAAGGAGGCAGGGTCTGGACATCGGATTCCTCGGCTGCGCCGAGGGCATGGCGCGGCCGGCCGGCCGTCCCTGGATCTAGCCCCGAAGATACTCGATCGCTTTGTCGTAAGCGGGCGATCCGCCGTTCTTCGGGTCGACCGAAGATCCCGCATCGAGTTCGCGCGAGGTACGAATCACCAGATCGGCGACTTCGTCCGCTGCTTCGAGCAGTGAATCGAACTTCGGGACGGGGTCGGACAGGAGTGCCCCGGCGATTTCGTTGGCGTCGAATATGGCCTGCTGCGACCTGAGTACCGCGAGGCGCGATTCGTAGGCAATCATGGCGCCGTTCAGCCTGGCGATCACGTCGGCGAGCTGGCCACGTGCCTTTGCGGTTCGATCCAGGGAGACGCTGGCGCTCTCCTTCTCCTGGAGCAGGGAGGCGACTTGAAGCGTCAGATTGTTGGACGAGTAGCGTTTTCCGGCCAGCGCGTAGGACGTCTCTTCCGGGTTACCGGCATACGCCGCCCTGGCTTCGGCCAGCCAGCTCTCGATCGAACCGGAACACGCCTTCAGGTCGACGAGCGTTTGCCCGAGCTCCCGGTGCGCCCGGAGCAGCGTCGAGCGTTGCACGCGCGTGCGCCGATACCGGGCCCGCATCTTTTCCTCCTGGTACTTCATATAGGCATCGGGTTCCGCCCTCAGCCTGTCCTCGCTGATCGGCAGATCGAAACGGGCGGCAAGGGGCGCGTAGGTTCCGGGAAACAACTCGTGAGCGACGGCCGCTCCAGCAGCGATGGTCATCGTTACCGCGATGGCTTGCTTCAAGGTCGACATGATGCTTGTCCTCGATTTTCGGGTGTTTGTAAATTACACGCATACATCGTAAATTTATAGTTACCAATGTCTAGTTTTTATTTACTGTGTAAATATTATATTGACTATACTGCCGATTGATGTAAATTGCATGTACTCGTATGTCGAAGTGAGGGGCCGATGAGATACCCGACGGATGATGTGGAACTGGCCGAGGCGCTGGGCCTGAGTTACCAGCAGATCGCCACGGCGCTCGGCGTGACCCGTCAGGCCGTGCGCAACGCGGTGGTGAAGAAGACCGGCTACCTGACGATCGATCGATTGCTGCAGGTCTACGATCACTTGCCCGAAGGGGCGCACAAGGAAAATGTGGCCGATGCGATCAGGCAGCGTCTGCCCTGGCAGAAGGAGGCCTCGCAACAACCGGTTGATTGGCAACGGGCGCTGTCGACCCAATGGTCGACGGTCTGGCTTGTGGCACCCTCGACGGCCCTGGTCGAGTCGACCGCTCGATGGGTCGCCAGGGCGGCCAGTGGCCGAAAGGACGCGGCGGTTGCGGTCTTGCTGCCCAAGGTCAAGGACACGGACGTTCGCCGCCTGGTCCGTCTTTTCCCGAATGCGCAAGCGCGCCCCGGGGAGACGGCGCTTCGATTCGCGGTTGCGGAGTTTCCCCACGCCGGCCTGTTTCCCGCGCTCGTCCTGGTCGACCCGTCGAGGCGTAGCGCCGCGGGTTATCTGATCACCGGGGAGGGCCTGGTCCCGGTCCCAGAGGAGCAGATCGACGCGATGGTGCCGGGGGGGCTGTACATGATCGATCCCTGGCGGGACAACGAGATCTGGGGTATCCGCAACGTCTACGCGGCGATGCAGCGTGAGGTCGTGCTCGATCTGCCGGCCGCGGCCGCGTCCGGGGAGCCATCGGACAAGGGGTTTTCGGTGCGCTTCGCGGACCAGGCTTCCGTCTACGGCGCGGTGTCCGTCAGCTTCGACGACACCCGGACCGGCTGGTGGATGACGGTCGAGGGCGAGGACCTCCACCCCGGCATCAAAACCGTTGCGCTCGAGGGCAGGTACAGGGGTGAGAACATGGCGGTATTCCGCCTGGATCCCGACGACCTTCCGGTTCGCAGTCCTTGGCCGTTGGCCGACATACTGCCGGCCGAGTTGCTGAGGGCGCGCGAGGTCCGTTTGACCATGGAGGTCGTTTGATGGAGAGCGGGAGCCACGCCGCGAGAGTTTGTTTCCCGCTGGCGGGTGAACCGGATCTTCAGTGGATCCGGTTTCGCCACGACGACAGTGGGGCGGTGGCCTACCGTGAGAAACTCAGCAAGGGACTCATCCAGTTTGGGTTGCAGGGTCAGGCCGCTCGCGCTTTCGCGGACTGGTGCCACATCATTGGACTGTCCGACTACGCTCGTGGCGAGCCACGGATCGAATACCTTCTCGGGGACACCGCGTTCCGGGGCCGGAGCTTTTTCCTGGCGATGACGCTGGCCCATCTGCGCGCCACCGGCGGTGGTGGAGACCATTGGCCGACCGTCTGCGCCACGGGTGATGTCGTCGAGCAGGGGGGACGGGTCCGGATCCTGGCCGTGGAGGCAGCCGGTTTTTCCGAGAAGCTCCGGCATCTCGTCGAGGCGGTGCGGACAGGCAGGGAGCGCGTCGAGGTATTCGTCTTTCCGCGGGAGCAATCCGCGGACGAGGACGCGCAAATCGATCTCGACGAACTCGAGAGCCAGGGGGTCGAGGTCCGGCCCGCCGAGTGGCTCGATGAACTCACGGACCTGTTCGAAGCGCCATCGAAGGCGACGGAAGCCTGTGCTGGCTCCGGGATTGATCGGGAAACCGCGGAGTGTTCGGTGGCGGCGTCCCGCACGGGGTCCGCACCGGAAACGCCGGCCGGAGACGAAAACCCGCTTACTGCGCACGCCACGCCTGGCTCTCGGCGTGAATCGCCCCGTCGCGCACGGGATGCCACCGCCGGGTCCGTCGGCACTCCGGACGGGGCCGAAAACGGGATATCGAACACCGTGATCCTCATCTCGACGCTGGTGCTCGCGGGGCTGGCGATCAAGTACCGGTGGGGCTGGGACGATGTCGAACCCTTTCTGGCGTTCTTCGCCGGCGCCGTTCTGGTGATCGCCCTGATGTCTCGGCTCGGAGGCAACCGCCACGCCGTACGGCCCTTCGTGGAGGCCGGGGCCTCGCCCACGCCTGCCTCTACGCTGCGAAATCTGGCATCCCTGGAGTCCGCGGGCTTTACCGACGAACACTTCCGCGGTCTGCACCACTGGGGTGAACGCCAGGACCGCGACGGCAGCCTGGCCGCGCACAAACGATACCTCGCCGGGGTCCACCGCTACCACGCAGGATCCAACAACGCCGTGCTGGCGAGGCGGATCGATTTTCTGGCGAGGAACAGGGGAACGTCAGTCCCCATCAACCGGCTCGTACGCGAAGCCAGGGACCGGTATTCATTTCGATAGGGGAACTTCACCAAAGGGGCGATCCCCCTTGCGCTCAAACCGGTGCCGCGAAACGATCGGACGCCGGAAGGAAAGATGCGAGGGCGAGGACTCGGGCCCACCGCATCAGTCTCCCTCCGCGTCCAGTCTCATGCGCTCCAGGATGCCCTGCGCCTCTTCCAGGGAATTGAAGGAGATCAGGATCCCGCCCTTCCCTTCCTCCTCCTTGAAGTCGACCCGGACCGTGTGGCCGAAGTGGTCGGACAAACGTCGCTCCAGGCACGCCAGATTCGGGTCCCGTGCGGGCAATACATCGCCCTCCCCTTTCCAGTCCCGCGCCATGGCCGCGGCCCGCTCCTCGGCCTTGCGAACCGAGAGCCGGTAACGCGAGATCTGCTTCGCCAAAGTCGGTCGAAAGGCGCTCGGCGCGCCCAAAATCGCCTTGCCATGGCCTGGAGAAATCGCGCCCGAGACGATCATCTCCTGGATGCCCGATTCGAGCTTGAGCAACCGAACCGTGTTGGTGACGTAGGTGCGAGACTTACCGACGGCCTTCGCGATGTCCTCGTGGAACATCCCCAGGTCATCGCTCAGACGCTGAAAACTGGCTGCCTCCTCGATCGAGTTCAGGCTATCGCGCTGGATGTTCTCGGCGATTGCGAAGACCAGGCAGGCCTCGTCTTCCATGTCGTCGCGCACCAGTGCGGGAATCGAATACTCCCCGGCCAATTGCGAGGCCCGCCAGCGACGCTCCCCGGCGATGAGTTCATATCGTCCGATGCGAACGATATGACGCACGACTACCGGCTGTATGACACCCGAGGTGCGAATCGACTGGGCGAGTTCTTCCAGGGTTTCCGGGTTGAACTGCTTGCGTGTCTGAAAGCGCCCGGGATCGATCTTCTCGACATCGATGTGTCGAACGACGATCTCGCCCTTTTCCCTGCCGACGCCGAATGTCGATTCGCCCATCAATCCAGGCCTTGATGTTCCACGTGAGACATTACGCTCAGCAATGCGTGCCAACGGGATCCAGACCGCGGCGCACCTGCCCCTCAGTTAATTTCGCTGCGCGGCTTTTCAGAATCGACCGGGGTTTCTGATTCACGGTCACCAGCCTGCCCCGTTCACATGTTCCACGTGAGACATTCGATCTCTTGTTACATCCGTCTGGAGAACGAAACAAGGCCGCCTGCCCCCCGCATATTGCCCCCGAAATACCGCGTATTTCCGCTATTCATTCAACGAGTTAAGTATCAAATTCCACTCAGTGGAATTTCAGCTCTCCGAACCCCATGACGCGCGCGTTGATCGCTGTGCGAATGATGGCGGACTGCGCCCCGCCCTTGAGCACCGGATACTCCTCGATGGCCGCCGGGATCGCCCGGTTGATGATCTCCACGGCATGCGGGGTCAGCGTCACCACGTCCGTGTCGTCGCTCTCGAGCAGATAGTCGCCCAGCATCTCGTCCGTCCAACCGGTACGCCCGAGCAATTGCTCGACCGCCTCACAGATCCAGCGGCTCTTTCCACGCAAGCCGTAGTCGTCATCGACCATCCGGCGGACCATGTCCTGTTTCAGCCTGTGGGGCAAGCGGACCGTCGTGCGCTTTCCCGGCCGCCGCATGGCGTGTCGTCTTGGCCTGTCAGCCATGCCGCGCTTCCCATTGTTTGATAAACCTGCCGAACGCCTTCTGCACCGCCGCCGCATCCGACCAGTCCGTATCCTCGAACACCACCCATTGATCCTCTTCCATATTGCGCTCGATGAGGATCCGGATGGCATCGAGCTTCGTGGCCCGGCCCAGGGATACGCCCGAACGCTCCTTCGCGCCCACACGCACCTTGCCGGTACCCGCGAGCTTCTCGATCAGCGCCTTGCGCATGCGCACGTTCGGCTCGGCGCACGCGGAGTACGCCGCGTTGAAGGCAATGTTGCGCCCCGATTCGAGCGCGTCCATGACAGGCTGCAACTCCACCTGCCCCACCGAAACGATCCGCGCCCACTTGGCCGCCTGGCTGTTCTTCAACCCCAGTGTGTCGGAGAAGAATCCCGCATTGAGAGACTCCCCGGCCTCATTCCGGTTACGCGCGTCCCGCCGGAAGGCCCAGCCGAGCATTTCGCGGAGCGACAGTTCCTTGCGTTGAATGTTGCCGATGATCGCGATCTCTTCGATCACGTGGGCGTCTGGCTTGCGGGGATAGACCTTGCACGCCATCTTCACGGCGCTCAGGGAATCCACCGTATCGATGTGCAGCGCCTTGTAGATGCGCGACAGATAGCGGCGATGCCCGTCGATGAGTCGCACTCTCTGCCCTGCCCGCTCGTAACCGACGGGCGCATAGAGTTCACCCACCGCCTTCTGCGTCACCGCCAGATTGCGTATCTCTTCCAGTTCCTCCAGCTTCCGCCCGATCAGAGGATCGGATTCGTCGACCCGACCTCGAATGACGTCGTCGGCATCGAGCGCCATTTGTCGCGGCTGATCCGGATCCATCTCGATCGCGTCCAGCGCCACGTCCCGATAGCGCGGTTCCAGCGCCGCCGACTCGGCACTCTCGATGGCCTTGCTGACATCCGCCGCATTCTTTCTGATCCGGCTGCGATTCGGCTTGGTGAACAGCTTGTTCATGCCATGGTCCTCCGCAGGATCTCGTCGCAGATCGATTCGGCCTCCTGCCGGCACCGGTTCTTTTCACTGAGATCGAACAACGACTTGGGTTCGGCGTAGGTCGTGCTGGAGGATCGGTAGGTCGTCATGTGGCTCATCGGTTGTTCGAGTAGATAGGGACTCAGCATCGCGTGGCCCTGCAACTCTTCCAGGTTCGCGCGCTGGTCCGAGGCACGCTTGTCGTAGAGCGTCGGCAGCACGCCGACCAGCTTGAGTTCCCGATTGGCCCTGGAGAGGTTCTCGCTTCTCCACAACTCGGCCATGGAGATCATTCCACGCAGGCTGTCCTCGTGCATCATCGTGGGGATCAGCACATGCGTGGCGGCACGGGCCGCCGCCGCCGTGATCGGCGAAACCTGCGGCGGCGTGTCGATGACAGCGAGATCGAAGTTCTCGGCGTAGAACTCGTCATCGAGAACGTCCTGCAGCACCCGTACCAGAGCGTCCTCGATATCGGCCTTCCTGACTTCCAGGAGCAGGTCCGTCAGTTCGGTACGGTGCGACGGAACGAACATCATCTTCTCGAAACGAGTCGCGTACGGCTCGACGTAGCCCAGGCGAAACAGCTGAGCGATCGACCAGTATCCCGGCGGGGGGGTGTGAAGGTCTTGCCATTCCCGGTCATCGGGGTCGAAATCAGGGTGGACCGGGGGAGAAGACGGCCTGCCGTCCTCCTCGATCATATCGATGAAACGCGTGGAGAAGTTCGCCTGCGGGTCCATGTCGACCCCGAGCACCCGCAGGTCCTGGCGCACGGCCCACTCGCTGATGAGTTTCGACAGGGTGGTCTTCCCGACACCCCCTTTATGATTCATTATCGACAGGACGCGCATGAGTCCTCCCTTATGTCACCGGACACGACTCGTTGTTGTGTATGACAAAGCATAGCACGCGCTTGCGTTTTCTCTAGATATCTACTATACACCTGCGAATAATCACGAATTTCCAGGCTCCAGCGGTCAACCGCATGGCTGAAACAAGAAAGGGCAGGGGGGAAATACGGGCATCGGTGGATCCGCCGGATGACCCGCAGCGGATCGATGCCGTCGCGAAGACCGCATTGCTCGACCGCATCGATAAGATCGCCAGTCACGCAAAGGAGAGAGCAGGGCGTGGCGGCGACGAACCTTCCGATTCGATGCAACCACCTGACGCGAAGCCGCGGCAACTGGCCCCGGTCATTCAGTTGCCGATCTGGCCGGACCCCCATCGCGCCATCCCCAACCCGTTCGCCCGCTCGGCATTGTTCACCGTAGGCAATTCGCGTCGCAAAAGGGAGCACTTCGTACAAAAGACGATCGATACGTTTGGCAACGTCGAGATCACCTATACGGGCGAGGAACTCCGGCAGGACGACGAAGACGTCTTCCTGCAACTGTTGCATATTTCGAGGATCTCGCCACTGGGCGAAGAGATCGAGTTCACCGCCCACCAGATGCTCAAGTCGTTGAACTGGCCAACGAACAAGCCCGCCTACGATCGGCTTCGTCGCACGATCCACCGATTGAGCGCGACCGGCGTGACCGTCTCGGCCGATCACGGTCGCTACGGCTACAACGGCAGCCTGGTTCGCTATTTCGCATGGAAGGAACCGGAGGGGGGCAATTCCAAGAGCTGGCGGGTCTGTCTCGAGCCTCGCATCATTGCGCTGTTCGGCGACACGACCTATACCCGGGTAGTCTGGGAGCATCGCCGTGAGGTCAGCAGCGCACTGGCAAAGTGGTTACTCAACCTGTACTCGTCACACGCAAAGCCATACCCGATGAAGGTCGCCACCATCCATCGATACAGTGGATCGACCGCCTCGCGAATGAGCGGATTTCGCCGCCAGCTGAAAACGGCGCTCGAGCAGCTGGTCGGGGTTGGATTTCTGAACTCCTTCGAGATCGACGGCGCCGACCTGGTTCACGTCGAGCGTGTGCCGGTGCTGCGAAGCGAATGACCGCTGACGACTGACGCCGTACCAGGTGCGCGCCTCCCCGAGTCCGTATATGCGATAACCGTCCCGGAGGCGCGAGTCGCCTTCGATACCATGTACACGATTCCATACGCACCCGAACACGGCGCGTGCTTCGCAATACGAATGCCGTGCGCCGATGTACGAACGACATACCGAACAAATGCTGAATCGCCGGCCCTGGGCAGCGCGGCGTAACCGTTGTCGGAGACACCGGGCGTCCAGGAACGAGAACTCGCGAATCCGGCGGGGATCGGCAGCCGGATGACGCCCGGCACCCCCGGTATCAGGATGCTATCGCGCGGCGTACGTCGATTTACGAATCTCCATGCCATTCACCCGACGTATCCTCAGGTATGCGCGAACAGGGCAGGGGAGTGCCGTGCGTCGATGTACGAACCGCCCTCCCGAGAATCCGGATCCGGCGGACACCCGCGATCCGAAGTCCCGCGTTTGATTCCGGCGTGCGTCGATGTACGAATCTCCGTGCCATTCGACCGACGAAACGACGGGCATGGCGCCAACGGGGCAGGGGGTGCCGTGCGTCGATATACGAACATCGTGCGTCGATGTACGAACCGGGCTCCCGAGGGTCCGGATCCGACCAGTACGCGGGAACCGGAATCCTGCGATTGATCGCGACGTGCGTCGATGTACGAATCTCCGTGCCATTCGAACCACGATTCGGCAGGCATGTCGCCGACAGGGCGGGTGGGGGGTGCCGTGCGTCGATATACGAATATCGTGCGTCGATGTACGAACCGTCCTCCTGAGGGTACGGATCAGGCGGGCTCGCGTGTTTCGTGATCCGGAGTCCCGCATCTGATTCCGGTGCGCGTCGATGTACGAATCTCCGTGCCATTCGAACGCCGATTCGCCATATATGGCGTCAACAAGGCAGGGGGGCGGCGTGCGTCGATGTACGAACGAATTCGACGAACCGGGGAAGCCTGCCGGCGCCTGGCGGGCCAGCCAGGGTAGGGCGGCAGCGTGGACCATATGAACGTGCTATTCAACTGGGTCCGACTTGAGACTACCGCCATGCTCTGCCGCATCGTACGCCAAAGCCGGGCCAACCCCTTTCGAGAACCCGGCAAAATGTCGGGGCTCGTACATCGACGCACCTTTATCCACAGCGGATTCGTAATACGACGCACGCTGTCTCGTACATCGGCACACGGTGATTCGTATTTCGATGCACGACCATTCGTAGATCGAAGCACCAACCAAGGGCTAATACACGATGTTTCAAGTTAATTATCAGTCGCTTATAGCACTACACGCATTTTGCTAACTGTTTTTCTAATCTTTTTCTAACTGTTACTGAAAGGCTTTATATAAAAAATTTCCAGACAACCACAACTCATCCCCGACTTCGACCATTTTCTCGACAGGGATATACGTGCGTTCAGGTCTCAAGTAACACCGGTCCCCACTTCACGTGACACGTTTCGTATTCGATCATTTCTTTCTTGGCGGACCGGCGTCCTGTTTGGGCGCTGCCTCCTTCAGTGCAGCCAGTTTTCCGCGAATCTCCGCGGCTTCGTCTCGCGCCTCACGTTCTCCTTTCCTGACCTTCTCCAGTTCCGTGCTCAGCGCCCCGATGCGCTCTCCACGCTCGCGGGTCGCGGCCTCGGCGGCTGCCATCGCGGCGCGTGTCTCCGCGTGCGACAGGCGCTCGGCTTCTAGATCGGCCGCGATCTCCCGGACGCGGATCTGAACGAGTTCGAGTTCCCGGTTCACCTGGTCCGCCAGTTCCACGGCCTCCAGGCGTTCACCCTCCAGACGTCGTCGCTCCGCCGCCAGGGCCTCGCGTTCGGCCGCAAGTGTCACCGCGTGCTCCCGGGTGGCTGCCGTCCAGACGGTGGTGACGACCTGGTTCATGGCCTCCTGGACCGGGGCCGGTATCTGGACCACCTCGGCCAGCGCCCTGGCCTTGGCCCGCTGCTCGCGCCAGCCCTTCAGTGCCTCGCTGATGGTGGTGTAGCTGCCGCCGCCCAGTTCGGCCCGCACGGCGGCCAGGGTCGGGTTCTCGCCGCGCGCCAGCAGGGTCTCGGCGGCGCGGGTGATGTCGTCCCGGGTGATCGCCATCGCGGTGCCTCACTAATATAGAGATAGTAGATTGTATAATACAATTACTACATTTCCTGGTAAATGAAATGCCCACTCCATGCGCGTACCGCGGCTTGGGCGATCCATGGGGTGACCGTAAACCCGGATGAATTCAGACTGGCGTTTGTTCTGATAAAAATGTGGAAGACTATCGGTAGCAAGGTGTTCCCGAAACTTGAAGGACTACCTCATTTCGGCGGCGTACAATCGCGCGCCAGGTCTTCGGGCAGGGCGTTTACACCGCCCGCGGCCTCGATCCTCTCCCAGTCTTTTCGAGCCAGCTCGACGCCCGCATCGCAAAACTGCTTCCAGGCGCGCCTGACGGTTTCTTCGGGTGTCTCGCCAGGGGCAGGGGGCGGATGATTCTCAGAGGTCTGCCCCGCACCGACGGACGCGGAATCGGCGGCGACCCCGGCGGATATCGTTGAACCATGGGTCTCTCCCCGGCCTCGATGTATCACCTGCACGTACCCGGGCTTTCTCAACGCCGCACCGCCGCGACCGGCATTGCCCCAGTTCACGCCGACGTCCCAATCATTGATATATCCGTCGTCGTTGTAGCGCACGGCCAAGACGGGCGCGGTATCGACAGACGCCTCCGGAATCGGGCACACAGCCGGGTCTACCGGCTGGCGGGTCGCGCATCCGATGACCGCCAGTGCGCACAGCGCGGCCACCGGGAAGTCACTCATCCACATGTCGGGTCTCTCCAAGGGAACGTCTTTGGATTCTAGGGCCGCCGGTTGTCCCGGTTCGTCGCGGCAGATTTTCGTTTCGACCATCTATCTCGACACGGAAGACTTTTCCGACCCCCGATAATGACCCGGTACTTGTCGAGGGGACGCTTTTTTCGATGAAATGGATCAGGGACGTACTGAAGGCCGTGTCGCCATCCCGGCAAGTCGCCGGGCGTGCAAGAGACGAGGATCACGAGGTCTACCAGGGATATACGGCTATTCCGCGGGGTATCCCCGCGATCGGTTTCCGGGAACTGGTCGACGCCCCAGAGATCGCCAGCTTGCTTACACGTATCCGCGGGGCCTTCGGCTTCGAGCGGGAGGTCTACGGCCGGCTGATCCACCCCTTGATCGATCGCTACATCCGCTTCGTGCATCTCGCACCCGCCACCGAGAACGAACACCACCGGGGGCAGGGCGGTTTGCTCGCTCACGGACTCGAGGTCGCGTACTTCGCGCTGCGGCGCTCGGAGAGTCTCTACGTCCACGACGACGATCCGAGTCTGAGGAGGAAACTGGACGACCTGTGGCGAGTGGGGGCATTCACCTGCGGACTGCTCCACGATATCGGCAAGCCGTACACCGATTACCTTGTCGTCGACCGTGACGGAAATCGGTGGAGTCCGTACCTCGGGCCCCTGACCGACTGGCTCTCGAGCAACGGGATCGAACGATACTGGATCCGGTTCGAGACGGAACGGCCCGATCGCCACCACGCCGTCGGACAGGTGTGCCTGTCCGGCTTTCTGCACCGCGAACTGATCGAGTGGTTCGAACTGACGGACCTGCGCATGCTCCGGGAGATGCAGGGAGCGCTCTCGTCGCACGCCGACGATTATCTCCTGGGTCGTCTGGTGAAACAGGCCGACCGTGACAGTGTGGCTGGCGACGCGCGTAATGTTCGCGACGACGAGATCGCGATGGGCGCCGGAGAATCGGTCGCGCAGTATCTCCAGGACATCCTGCGCAGTCTGGTGGAGGATGGCGTCTGGACCCTCAACGAACCCGGTGCGGTCGTCTGGGTGATCGACGGTGACGCGTACGTGGTCTGGACGAGGGCGGTCGGAGACATCGAGAAAAGGATCGCCCAGGATGGTGTCCCGTGGTCGGGAAAGAACCCGTTGGCGCTCGCGCGGATCCTTGTCGACAGTGGTTATGCCGCGCCGCTCGAGACCCGTACCGGCATCCTCTATCTCTGGCAGATTCGACCCGAGCCGGTCGAGTACGAGTCCTACGACGCCCTGCGTCCGGTTCGGATTCGAGACCTTCTTGGTACGACCAGGGTCGAGTCGGTGTCCGGGGAGGTCGGGGGCAAGGACGGGGCCACTGAACGTGCGGCGTTGCCGCGAGTGTCTTCCCGCGACGGTGTCGATCGACCCGGGTCGCGGCCAGACGGCGAACCGGATTCCCCGTCGGATGCGAACGTGTCACGGCGGGAGACGGACGCACCGGCCGACGAAGCGGTGAGTGACGATCTCCGCCAGGCACTCGGGGAGTTCGCGGGCCAATGCGAATCGGCCGCCTTCGTGGCGCGGATCGTCGCCGATCTTCTCGACGGCGAGACACGGGCGGCGTCGGCCCTCGGCATACAGGGGAGGCAAGTCGTGCTGTTCTATCCCGAACCGCTCGAGCCCTACGGGAAACCGCAAGAGATCCTCTCGCTGTTCGACGCCGACGGCTGGATCGACATGGATCCCATGCACCCGGGTCTGCAGGTCAGGGAAGCGGACGAGCGCCTGGCGCTCTATCTGCCGCGCGGTCCGTCTCGCGCGTTGATTCCCATGATCTCGGGGAGAGTGTAGGTGGATCGCTATGCACTGAGGTACCGGACCAACTACGAGGCACGCGCGATGCTGGGCTGGATCGGCGCGGCGGGTGCGGCGGGGATCATGCTGGTCATGCACGAGATGCCGCCCGATCCGCTGATCTGGACGGGCGCACTGTGTCTTGCGATGGCCCTGGCGCGATCCGCGAAGGCGTTCGGGATCTGGTGGTCGAAGCGCCGGCTGCGCGGCGGAAGACTGCGGTTCATCTCGCTCGGGAAACTTGCCGGCCAACAAATGCGCCACCCGGGCCGAATCTGGCTCGGCAACGGATTCGACTGGGGGCAGCCACATGCCCAGGGCGTACACGAGATCCTGAAACACGACAAGCACCGGGCCCTGCCCGGGAAGTCGCTGACCGGCATGGGGGCAGGGTGGATCCATGGACTCGGCACGGGCGCGGGCATCCTGTCGTTGCCGCGAGAACACGCCGCGGGACACGTGCTGATCGTCGGCACCACCGGCAGCGGCAAGACGCGCCTGTTCGACCATCTGATCACCCAGTCGATCCTGGCCGGCCACGCGGTGGTCATCGTCGATCCCAAGGGCGACCGGGCGCTTCGCGACAACGCGCGGCGGGCCTGCGAATTCGTCGGAGACCCCGGCCGGTTCGTGAACTTCCACCCGGCGTTTCCGCAAGAGTCCGCGCGCATCGACCCGCTGCGCCGCTTCAACCGCGGCACGGAGGTGGCGAGCCGCATCGCCGCGCTGATCCCGAGCGAGACCGGGTCCGACCCGTTCAAGGCCTTCGGCATGATGGCGCTCAACAACATCGTCCAGGGACTCCTGCTCGTGAACCGCCGCCCGACGCTGGTTTCCCTGCGGCGGTACCTGGACGCCGGCGTCGAAAGTCTGGTGATCCAGGCGATCGAGTCCTGGTCCGCGAGGCACGACCCCGACTGGCGCGATCGCGCCGGGACCTTCACCGGCGGCGCGCGCCGCCGGGAAGCGATCGCCAAAGGACTGATCCGCTACTACCGCGAACACCTGGAGGACTTCGCGCCGTCGCCGGACCTCGGCGGACTGATCACGATGTACGAACACGACAGGACGCATTTCGCGAAGATGGTCGCCTCGCTGCTGCCGATCATGACGATGCTCACCTCCGGGGAACTGGCCTCGCTGCTCTCGCCGGACCTGAGCGACGAAACGGACCGGCGCGACTACACCACCATCGAGCGGGTGATCAATCTGGGGCAGACGCTCTATCTGGGACTCGATTCGCTAAGCGACCCGATGGTGGGCGCGGCGATCGGTTCGATGTTCGTCGCCGAACTCACCGCCACCGCGGGCGCCCGCTACAACTACGGGGTCGACAACCGGCAGGTCGACATCTTCATCGATGAGGCGGCCGAGGTCCTCGCCGAGCCGGCCATCGCGCTACTCAACAAGTCGCGCGGCTCCGGGTTCACGATATTCATGGCCACCCAGTCGGTCGAGGACCTGAGCGCGCGGCTCGGCAGCCCGGCCAGGGCGAACCAGGTACTGGCCAACCTGAACAACACCATCGCGTTACGGGTCATCGACGGCGCGACGCAAAAATTTCTTGCCGACAACATGCCGAAGACGCGCGTGCGCTACGTGATGCGCCAGCAGGGCACGGGCACCGAGAGCGGAAATCCTGCCCTGCATACCGGATCGGTGGGCGAGCGGCTGATGGAAGAGGAGGCCGACCTGGTCGCCCCCCAGGTCTTCGGCATGCTCCCTAACCTGGAATTCTTTGCCAAGTTGTCGGCGGGCAGGATCGTCAAGGGAAAGCTGCCGATCCTGCGAGGAAGCGAATAAAGGAGGGGGACACATGGGAAAGATGATCGACACGGTGCCGGGCGATGATCGCGGCTTCCTGTCGGCGAGGGTCGCGACGCTTTACCCAGGGGCGTCGCGGGCGTACCGGATGCTCGAGACCGACTGGCC
>JAYENI010000275.1:0-4783 GCA_034722015.1 Pseudomonadota bacterium | reverse complement strand
TCGGGCCCCAGCAGCTCGAACCGATGGAGCGGTTCGTGGCGTGTTTCGAGCGCAGTGCCAGGCGGTGGGAGATTGTAATCTATCCCGCCATGTTCGCGTTCATTGTACTGGCAGCATACGGATTCTATCTTGTCTACAGCCTGACCTATGACATGCATCGCATGGCACGCAGCATGGACACGATGGTCGTCAGCATGCAGGAAATGTCGGACAAGCTGGATACCATGAACCCAATGTTGGCCAGGCTGGGGTCGATGGACAGCTCCATGCGCACCATGACGGCCACCAATGACGCCATGCGCCATCACATGACGGTCATGACGGACAGCGTTGCCCGGCCGATGGGTTTCATGAGCAACTTCATGCCCTGGTAGAACCCGCCCTGCTTTGTGGGGCGGTCCGGTCACGACAGTTCACTCCGTCCGGATTATCCCGGTCGCCGCATCTCCAATGGTATTCTGCCGTACTGGCCATTGGTACCGCTTGACTGAATGCCCCCTCCCCACCGACGGACAAGTGCCCCTCACGGCAACCGCATGGACTGGCGGAACCTCCGGCGGATGCTTCCCTATCTGCTGGATTTCCGTGGCCGTGTCATTGTCGCACTGTCCTGTCTTCTGATTGCGAAGCTCGCCACGGTCGGCGTCCCGCTGGTCCTCAAGGAGATCGTCGATTCACTCGAGGGCACAGGAGACGCCCAGGTCGCGCTGCCGGTGGTGCTGCTGCTGGCCTACGGCGCGCTGCGCGGGGTGCAATCCCTGTTTAACGAGTTGCGCGACGTCCTGTTTGCGCGCGTGCGATTCAGCGCCATGCACCGGTTGTCCCTGCGTGTCCTGGAGCACCTGCACCGCCTCTCGCTACGCTATCACCTGGAGAGACGCACCGGCGCCATTGCCCGCGACCTGGAGCGCGGTGCCCAGAGCATCAGTTCCATCCTGAACTACCTGGTGTTCAATATCGTCCCGACCGTCGCGGAATTCGCGCTGGTTGCGGCGATATTGCTGGGTCGCTATCCGGCCCGGTTTGCCCTGGTCACCTTCGTGACGGTGGTGCTGTACGTAGGGTTCACGCTGTCGGTCACGAACTGGCGCATGCACTTCCGGCATCGGATGAACGCGCTGGACTCCGAGGCCAACGGCAGGGCGGTCGACAGCCTGTTGAATTACGAGACGGTGAAGTACTTCACCAATGAGGCATTCGAGTTACGGCGCTACGACGGCACCCTGAACGAATGGGAGGACCTGGCGGTCCGGAGCAACACGACCATGTCCGTGCTCAACTTCGGTCAGGGCTTCATCATCGCCGCAGGCGTGACACTGGTCATGATATTCGCCGCGCAGGGCGTCGAGGCAGGGTCGATGACGCTGGGGGATCTCGTCCTCGTCAACACGATGATGCTGCAATTGTTCATACCGCTGAATTTTCTCGGCGTGGTCTATCGCGCCATGCACTACGCGTTCGCCGACATGGACCTGATCCTGCGTCTGCTCGACCGCCCCGCGGACATCCGCGACCGGCGAGGCGCGCCGCCGCTGGTCGTGACGGGGGGGGAGGTGCGTTTCGGGGCGGTGAGTTTTTCCTACCAGCCCGAGCGGGAGGTCTTGTCGGGGGTCGATTTCACGATCCCCTCCGGAAAGAAGGTCGCGATCGTCGGTCCTTCGGGCGCGGGCAAGTCCACGCTGGCCCGGTTGCTGTTCCGATTCTACGACGTCGATCGCGGGCGGATTCTCATCGATGGCCAGGACATCCGTGAATGCACACAACAAAGTCTGCGGCAGTCGATCGGCATCGTTCCCCAGGATACGGTGCTGTTTAACGAAACGATCTACTACAACATCCACTATGCCCGCCCGCAGGCCACGCGAGAGGATGTCGAGGAAGCCGCCCGAATGGCGGACATCCATGAATTCATCGCCTCGCTGCCGGACGGGTACGACACCGTTGTCGGCGAACGCGGTCTCAAGCTCTCGGGGGGGGAGAAGCAGCGCGTGGCGATTGCCAGGGTCATCCTGAAGAGGCCGGGTATCCTCGTCTTTGACGAAGCGACCTCGAGCCTCGATTCGCGTTCCGAGCAGGCCATCCTTTCATCGCTCGGACAGGTGTCGAAGCAAACCACGACGATGGTCATTGCCCACCGCTTGTCCACGGTCATCGATGCGGACCGGATCCTTGTCATGGACAGGGGGTCGATCACCGAGCAGGGCACCCATGCCGAACTGCTGGAGGCCGGCGGCCTGTATGCGCATCTATGGGCGCTGCAGCAGGAGGAAAGGGTGCTGGAGGGGGAGGCCAGATCCCTGGGTGTCAGTCCGTGACACTTACGCCGGCGCAATATTGTCTGTGTCGATCGGAACCCGGAATCTGCGACAGAGACCGGCAAGGTCCGGCAGGTGCGGGGTGGGACTTTTCCGGCGGCCTGCTAGAATGCCCCGTATCAAAGTGGGAAACCCGGGAGATCGGCAATGGATATGGGTGGTTGCGCATCGAGTGAACCGTTTGCGTTGCGCGTGCTCGGTGACAGTATGGAACCGGAGTTCGAGGACGGAATCGTCATCGTCATCGATCCGGCGGGTGTGATCGAAAGTGGAAGTTACGTATTGGCCAAGGACCAGGACGAGTTTATTTTCCGTCAGCTGATCATCGAGGAGGGACGCTATTTCCTGAAACCGGTGAACGAAGCCTATGAAACGCGGGAAGTCGACGGTCTGGGCGTCGTGGAAGGCGTGGTGGTGCAAAAGGCCGGGACGCGTCGACATCAGCGCAAGCACTACATCCGAATCGGCGCGGCGTGATGTGTGGTCGCCTGAACGGCGGGACGTGAGAGGCACCTCGAAGGGTGAAGCCGCCCCTCGTTGACATGCGGTCAGGGCGAACGATGCCGTTACGGGAATAAAAAATAAGACCGCGGACGATGATATGCCGCGGTCTTTTTTGTCCCCGGTGAACGGGCCGTGAGCCCGCCACCATCGATGCCCTGGTTACTTGCGGGTTGTCAGCGGTGGGAGCCGACTTCCTCGTGCGCCACGTCCACCAGCTTGACGGCCAGATCGTTGTACTTCTGACGGTAACCGTCCAGCGGATGACCTGATTCGGGCGTGAAATAGTCCTTCATCGCGACGCCGTTCTCATGCTCGTACTCGATGAACTTGCGCTGCATTTCCAGGAGCTGCTTTATCATTTCCTGTTTGTCGCTCATGTTGCGCACCTCTGCGTTTCGCCTTGAATGTGATCGAATACCCTGAAGCTCAGCACCCAAATATACCGAAACACGGAATTGTGCGTCACTATCACCTTATGGGTACGGTTGGTTCAGGGTTGGCCCTGACTAGTAGCCACCCTTTCTGCGACTCTCGGGCAGGCCACCGATGCGTCCCCCCTGCTTGCTGGGATCGCCGGGAAACAGGGCATACAGGTCTTTCGCGTTGATCTTCTCTCCCCATTTGGAAGCCATCGCCTTGACCATGCTGCGTGTGTTCGGCTGGTTGCCCGCATTGTTGATGAATTCGTCACGAAGATAGTGGACGACGTCCCAGTGCTTGTCCGTCATCTCGACGTCTTCTTCCTTTGCGATGACCAGCGCCACGTTCTCGCTCCAGTCCTCGATACTGACCAGGAACCCCATGGGGGTCGTTTCGATTTCCTTGCCGTCTACGGTAAAGGACATTTTTGCGCTCCTCTCAAAATTACAGTGACCGCAATTTTATTGAATATTTCAAACACCGCAACCGGAGGTGCGCAGGCGCGGAGGCGAAAGCTCAACGCTGGGAGTTCGGTTTCTGTACCGCGTCGATGCCCTTGTGGGGCAGAAACAGTCCGCAGCCCAGCATGCGCCGGGCACCAAGACCTTCCTGTTGCAGCCTGACCGATTCCTCGACCTCGAGACCGTCCAGCATCAGGCTGCGAGCGGCCAGGGATTCTCCCGGCAGTCGGAACGTATGGAGACGTCCTGCCATCATCCTTGGCGCCCGGATATCCATGTCGGCCAGCAGGGTCGTCACGGCCTCGAGGAACGCCATTTCGTCATCGACGTCCGCGTCCTCCACGGCGACGTAGCGCGAAAATATTGTGGTCAGTGCACTGAGCTTCCGCACGCTCGTATCTCCGAGCGTGAGGAGGTTGCCCCCGATGTCCAGGGTTTCCCCGGAGAGCTGCGAGGCGTCCCCGACGCGCGTTTCCGGCAGTCGCAGGGTAAGGCGGGTGCGCCTCGACAGGCAGAGGACATCCTCCGGTCCGTCCGGGCGTATCCATCCGTTTCCGGATTCGGCACCGTGGATCAAATGGATACCCGCCCCGGTCTCGTCGCGTAACCAGGGTAACGCGTCGAGCAGGGCGCTGGACAAGGCATGAGCGTGGTCGAGCGGCAGCGACTGACAGGCAACGCGGAACGAGAGGTCCACGATGTCGTCCGGCACCGTGTAAGGTGAAGTGTCGTCTTTCTCTTCCTGCCAGAACTGCATGGTGATACCTCAATGCTGTGCTATGCCGGGGGCTGCCTTCGGTAGGGCGGTTCGCGCCGGAAACCCGGGCCTTTCAGGATTTTCTGGCCGAAGTGAACGCCCCTTCCAGGCGGTCTTCCCAGTCTTCCGGGGTGTCCTGGAACGGGGGGCGGACATCCATCCTGAAGAACATCTCTCCCTGCTGGCCCTTGTCCCGCACAATTCCAATCAGATCATTGAACGAATCAAGCTCATGGTGCTTCATGAGAATCTCGCTTAACCACAACATGCTACTGTCCAGGCCTCGGTTATTGGTGTAAAGAAGGGCCGGCAACCCGCTGATAGGA
>JAYENI010000274.1:0-4787 GCA_034722015.1 Pseudomonadota bacterium | reverse complement strand
GCCAAACGATCCACGCTGGCGGCGAACTCGCCGGGACGGATCTCCGCGGCGCCGGTCAGCTTCAGGTCCGAGACGGACAGATCGCTGTCCGCACCGGACCCCGGCAGGTCTGCGGTCAGCGATGGGGTCTACAGCGCGATATCGTGCAGTGCCACACCCGCCGATCCGGCGGTGACCGCCTCGCGCAGTTCCGGCAGGTCCCCGGCGGTCCGGAAGTCCGCACGCAGACCAGGCGACGAGCGTAATTCCGCGACCGCACTGCCGATCCCGAGCCCCTGGATGTCCAGGCTGGATTCGAACGTGCCCGCCGCCCAGGTGCCCTCGAGCACTGCCTGCCCCGTCAGCGTACCGGTCAACCCGGTGGGGCCCGCAAGCGTCCGCGACAATGCCGCGAGATCGGGTTGGTCGATGTCAAGCCGCAGCGCCAGCGGTCCGTCCGAGAGCCGCTCCGCGACGGGCAGGGGGGTAATCTCCCCGCGCAGAGGCAAGCCGACCTCGAGTCTGCCGGTGGTTCTCCCGTCCTGTGTCAGTGCAGCCACTGCGGTGGCACGCCCATCCGAATACCCGAGTTGCACGTCCACGCGTCCAGGGGGCGGCGAACTCCCGGGTGACGGAGAAAGATCGGCCTTTGATCGTATTTCGGGGTCGTCGAACGGACCCTCGGCACGCGCCAGCAGATTCAGGCGTCCGCTCACCCATTCCGGTAACGCGAGGGCCTGGCGAAACGCATCCAGGTCGATCTGTTCGAGCGCCAGGGACAGGGTCTGGAAGCTACCGTCCCGATACCCCCCGGACAGTGAAACCGACTCCTCGTCGTGTTCCAGTCGAAACGGGGAGATCGAGAGCGCTCCGGGCGCGAAACCGATTTTCAGGGGCCCGGCGCCGGCCCAGTGCCGCGCCTCGACGTTGGCCTCCACACGTTCGAGCGTCAATGAATGACGGTCATCGGCGGAGTGGAGGGTGCCCGCGACCCGTGCCCCGAACCGGTCCGACTGATGCATCGCCACGTCGAAACGGCTGTGCTGACCGGAACCTTCCCGGGTCGAGCTTGCCTCGGCTGTCAGTGATTCAATGTCGTATCCCCCGAATCGCCCTCCGCTCGCGGTCAGCAGGACCTGCAGCGAAGGCGAGGAGACCGGGATCGCAAACCTGTAGTCGAGGTGCAGCTCATCGATTTGCCTGTCACCCAGGGTCAGAGAATCCGCGGCCACACTGCCGCGGGTGGCGACCTCCGGCCATTGCCCTTGCGCCTTCCCTTCCACGTCGATCATCCCGCCGACAGGCTCGCCAAGATAGGGTTGCAGGCCTTCCAGCCGCGCCGCAACCGTGTAGCTCAGCGTGGCGTCGCCGGAGCGCATGATCCCGCCCAGCGCAGTGACGTCGGCAACGCTGGTGCGCAAATCAAACTCGTGCACCCTGAGCCCCTCGGGATCCAGGTCGAACCGCACCCGGGAGGGTTCGATCGCTATCTTGCCGAATCGGGATCTGGAGACATCGAGGTCCATCCGCGTTCGAGTCCCGCCCCCTGCGATTGCCGCGCCCGAAATCCGCAGACGGGCATTGAGCGCACCCTCGAAGGCCGGCCGATGATAGAGGCTGGACGGGTCGAATGCGTCGATGCGCAGTTCGCCGTCATAGGCAGGCTCGGTCCCGGTCAGGTCCGCCGTGGCTTCAAGGTCGATCCCACCGCGCGCGACCCCGATCTGACCGTCGATTGCAACAGACGCCGGGGGACCGATGGCCGCGACGTTTCCCGTCAGCGTCCCCTGGAGGGTGTCGTTGCCGATCAGTCGCCCGATGTCCCCGACCTCGAGAGGGTCCAGTCCCAGACGCAGGTCCGCCGGGCTCGGCCCGCCCGGCGCGATCCCGTTTAGCGTGACGCGGGACTGTCCGGTCTCCAGGCGCCATTGATCCAGCCGCACGCTGCCATCTGCCAGCGAGATCCCCCCGCGAAGGTCGTGCACACGCACATCGCCCGGCAGGGCGTGTGCGCCGAGGTGAACGAGTTCCAGCAATATGCCCGCGTCACCGAGATCGCCACGCAGTTCGGCCGACAGATCCCTCACCTCCCGGACACCCGGCAGCGCCGCGAGCGACAACTCGGCCTGGCCATCGTTCAGGACCACACGGTCGAACGCGATCGCAACGGGCAGGCCACCGCCGGACCTTTCGGGTTTTGGCCCCGGGCTCGAGAATATCGCGACGATGTTGAGACGCCCGTCGCCTTCCTGTTCCAGCCGGGCCCGCGGCCCGAGGATCTCGATGGCCCGGACCCGAATCCGACCACGGAATACCTCCGCGAGATCGTAATCGAGCCTCAGATCGTCGACGATCAGGACCGGCGTCCCGGCGGCGTCGCGCAGTTCGACGTCGCGAAACCTCGGTGTCGAGAGCAACGACCCGGTCAGCTCACCGATAACGAGGCGGCCGTTGAACGCCGTCGACACCGCCAGGGCAACACCATCCACAAGCAGGTTGCGGACCGGTTGCACCACGGGTGCGAAGATGCCCGGCGACACCAGGACGAAGAGCAGTGACACCAGAACCAAAGGCAGCCCGACGGCCAGAGACAGTGCGAACTTTCGGGAGGAAGGGGACATGCAGCGAGGAAGGTCCAGTGAGCGTGGGGATATGGGCAACCGACACGCTGGATTGTACTAGAGCCAACAGCGGAACGGCCGATCCACGAGATACCGGCGCTGGTTATTAGTAGTGGGTCGAATTGGCGGTCGCGGTCCCCTGGGGACCAGATGAAAACGAGAACAGCAGCAGTTCCGTTACGTGTCATAATTCTTCAAATCCGCACGGTTTGATCCTGATCAAGACCAGATTGCGCAATTTCTACAATGATCGCTGTGAATTGCCGGTACGTGGTACGGTGGTATCCCGTTACGCACTGCTCAAGGGCGAGGAGGCCGGACCGTGAAACCGATTGAAGAGCGGTACTGCTGGGCGCCTGTCATGGGCGGGGTGGGCCTCGGATTGATCATGATCCTGACGTTCGTTGTCTCAGGGCGCGGGATCGGTATCAGTGGCGGGCTCACACGCATCGCGGCCTGGATACAGGACCGGATTTTTCCCGGGCTGACGGCGAAAAGTGAGTACTCTCACGGTACTTCGCGGACCACGCCAATCCGCTGGACGATTTTCTGATCTACATGCTGGTCGGCACGCTGGCCGGGGCCTTCTTTGCGGCGCTGACGGGAAGGGACCTGCGGATCGAGATCCTGAGGGGGCCGGGAATCCGGGATTCCCGGCGCCTGTTGCTTGCGCTGCTCGGGGGAGTGATCATCGGTTTCGCCGCGCGTCTGGCCCGAGGTTGCACCAGCGGGCTCGCACTGGTCGGCGGGGCGGAACTGGCGGTCGGTTCCTGGGCCTTCATGATCGCCGTCTTCACGGGCGGATTTGCGACTGCCTGGTTCGTGCGCAGGCAGTGGCTATGATCGACCAGTCGCCAGTCTACATGGTCGCACCGTTCGCCAAGACCGGCATGTTGTCCGCCGATTCGAACCTGATCGCGGCGGCCATCCTGGGATTCGGTTTCGGGTTCATCCTGCAACGGACCGGTTTTACGGACAGCCGCAAGATCGCGCGTGTTCTATCTCAAGGACATCGACGTCCCGGTGGTCATGTTCTCGGCGATTACCACGGCGGCGCTGGGGCTGTGGGGACTGAGCCTGATCGGCTTCATCGACATCTCGAAGGTGTATCTGCTCCCGACCTTCCTCGCGCCGATGGTCGTCGGCGGCCTTTTGTTCGGGGCGGGCATGGTGACCGGCGGCTATTGTCCCGGCACCGCCGCGGCTTCGGTCGTTACCGGAAAGATCGACGCGCTGGTGTTTCTGGTCGGTTTCTTCGCCGGCAGCCTGGTATTCGGCGATCTGTTTCCGGTATGGGAGGATTTCTATGCCTCCGACTACCGGGGGGTGTGGCGCCTCGACCAGTTGCTGGATATCAACCTGGGATCGGCCGTGCTCCTGGTCACTGTAATCGCCATCGTTGGGAGCTACGGCCTGCACCACCTACAGATAGTCTTCTGGAGAGAAGATCACAAACCCCTGTGCCGGCCCGATGTCCCACTGATGGTCACCGCCCTGGTTCTCGCGGTGGTGCTGGCGCTCTTCCCGACCAGCGCATTTATCGAAGACGAGCCCGAACCCGATTTCTACATCATTCCGAGACAGGAAACCACGTTCGTCACCCCCCCGGTGGTGACGTCGAAGGCGAGTGAGAATCCGGACCGTGATGCCCTGATCCCGGCCTTCGCCGGATACACGGTGCCCGGCCCGTTCCCGCCGCCGTCGGTATGATGTCGGGTGTTAACTGAGAAACCGGGACTCCCCGAGTGAAGAGAAGAGAATTCCTCAAGATTTCCACCCTGCTGGGTACCGGTGGCGCCCTGCCGCCCCTGATGCTCGGCGGCTGCGCGGAACGCCCGCTGCCTGGCGACGGCGAGGTCGTATCCACACCGACGGTCTGCGACATCTGTTTCTGGAAGTGCGCGGGCCGGGTGTATGTCGAGGACGGACAGCCCTGGAAGATCGTCGGGGTGTCCGGCGACCTGCACGGCCGGGGGCGCCTGTGTACGCGAGGCACCGGGGGCCTCGGGGCCTACCAGGATCCCGACCGGCTGAAGCGGCCGCTGCTGCGTGTCACGGGCAAGGGCCGTCAGCGCTTCGAGGCGGTGTCCTGGGACGACGCGCTGGACTTCGTCGCCGGGCGGATGCAGAAGATCGCCACCGAGCACGGGCCGGACCGGGTCGCCCTGTTTTCACACGGGTCGGGGG
>JAYENI010000273.1:0-20551 GCA_034722015.1 Pseudomonadota bacterium | reverse complement strand
CGGAACACCGGTTATGGAAGGCAGTCCGATAATAAAAGCGTGAACAATCTCACACCTGGTCGCGCAACTTTCTCACGGAAATTGCCCGGCGACCGCAATAGATTGGGCACATCACCTCGATCCAACCTGTCGCCGGGAGGAATCATGGACACGAAGCATTCATACCGGGCAGCGACGGCATTACGACTCGTCTCTACCTGCCTGGTTTCCCTGGCGCTGGCGCTGGCGTCGGCCTCGGCCGCCACTCTGGCCGGCGGTCAACCCCTGAACCCCGGCCTCGCCCCGATCGATGACACGTTCAAGCCGGTGACCGGGCCCACCACGGGCAACGCGGTCCGGTTGCTCGAGGCCGAGGAGGCGGTCCACGACGGTTCGATGGAGGTGGCGGTGAACCACGACGGGTACACTGGCTCGGGATTCGTCGATTTTATCGGGGAGGGAGATATCGAATCGTCCTGGTAATGCAGTGTCTAAAACGCAATTGTAAGAAATTCGTATCGAGCGGACATCTGCGTCGATTTAATCGAGCGATACATCAGCAGTACGTTGAATAGGAGAAAATGATGCATATCTACCGATGTGTTAGCAACACGTATTTAAGTATACGTCTCAAAACATTGTGGCGCGCGGTTGTAGCCTTGACAATACTCCCCATCCTGTCTTTGCAGGCAGCTCATGCGCTGACCCAAATCGAAGCAGAGAATTTTATTCTGGATACCTATCTCGTTGAGAACAATGAGTTCGCCTCGGGTGGGAAATTCATCAGCCTACTGGACGCATCAGGGGATACAGGCACTGCCTCAACGGAGTTTAGGGGCTCACGCGGCGTCTATAGCGTTGTGGTGAACTACCTGGATGAAGACGATGGAATTGCCAATCTCGATCTCTTGGTGAATGGGATTACCAAGGCTAGCTGGGTGCTAAGCCAGGAGCTTGATACCGCTGGTCCCACAGAAAAAGCCTTTACGGCACGCACAATCAGCGGTGTGAAACTTCAAAGAGGAGACACGCTGACTATCGCAGGTACACGCCACGCGGGTGAAAACGCGCGCGTCGATTTCATCCAACTGATCAGAGAGGCCACTATTTTTGAGGCAGAGCATGCTTTGAGCAGTCCCAATTTTGCAGTTGCGAGTAACCATCTGGGTTTTACTGGCGCCGGTTTTGTCGATTTTATTGGAGAAGGCTCTGTTGAGTGGACGATTCCGTCTGACAATGGTGGTGACTATGCCCTAAAATTTCGCTATGCGCTCGGATCCCAGATTGGAGGTGTTCGGCCGCTCAACATTCTGGTCAATGAAGAATTAGCGGTCTCCAGTCTTAGGTTTCCGAACACGGATCGATTCACTACATGGAAAACGGCCGATGTCATCGTGCGGCTAGCCGCGGGTAACAACAGCATACGGGTCGAGACGACGGGCAGTAGTGGAGCGAATATCGATCACTTGACTGCAACGCCGCTACGGTTTCTCACCGAAGGTGGACGCCTGGCCCCAAAAGCCGATGCTGCCGTGCCGGAATGCAATCCGGGTGGAAATCCGGATCCTGGTTATTTCAACACGTACTACGGCAAAGTCGATTCCGGTTGCGATCGGTCAACCCTTGCTGGCTTCAGACAGGTCAACGGTTTTGTCGGCAGCAGCTTCGTCGATAACGCCAAATTCATCAATGCCGGCGATCTGGGCTTCGGGCGGAATATGTTTTGCCTGGATAATGGACGTGCGGCCTGCTATGTGGATAATTACCTGGATCCCAAAGGTAAATCCCAACTTGTTGCCACCGTCGCCATGGAGCGGATGAATTTCAGCGGCCGCACGATCGTCGCGTTTTTTGTCTACGACAAGGACGGTAATCGCATCAATGAAATTCCTGATGGTCATCGTCTCAACCAGCTGGCCCTGGATAGTGAAGGGCCTAAATCCGTTCCCGAGTCGTGCTACGCCTGTCACTTTGGGTTCACCACTGCCGGCGGTAATCCGTCGGGCGGTCAATATCTGCCTTTCGATGTAGACTCCTTCGAAGACTGGCCTGGCAAGCCTACGCGGACTGCACAGAAGGAGGCGTTTAGACGCTTGAACCGACTCATATGGAGTGATGCAGGCGTTGGGGATAGAAAACTCTCTGTCAAACAACTGGTGGAAGGATGGTATGATGGTCCTCCATTTTTCGACACGGTGTTTAACGCGAACCACCTTCCGAAAGCTAGTTGGTATACAAACCCCAATCCGCTAGGCTGCGCGACGAGACCGTTACCTGTCGCGTGTGCGCGATTTTTTAGAGAAAGGTTCCTCTATAAAAACGTCTACGCTAAATTCTGTCGGAGCTGCCACGTCGCCCAAGGTCCAGCGCAAGATGTCAATAAGAACTTCGATGGAATCGATTGGCAGAAGGGCGCAGTGTTCGAGGATCAAGCCTATTATCATATCTGTGATCTACGCAGTTCAATAACAATGCCCCACGCAGAAGTAACCTTCGACAAATTCAATAATGACAAAATAAATTTCACGAATGGAGAAGTAGCAACGGCTAAGGAACGGCTGTGTGCTACAAAACCAAAAGGATTCGTGTCACGGAGCAGCGCAAACAAGGCTAATGGTAAAGTCAGGTTCAATAACACTTGCGCGGGTTGTCATACCGTTGAGGGATTTGGATATCCTGATCCCGATCTCACGTGCAAAGGCGCCCGTGTTTTTAAGGAACTTGGGGAGGTGGACGTTGCGATGAGCGGCGTTTCGTTGCCAAACGGTCAAGCGGTCGCCGATATGAGGGCGTATCTTAACTCGTTTGATCAATGTCCTCCTCCAATAAAGAACCTCGGTAAACCCGGTGACTTCGGTACATAACCTTATAGAGTAAATATCGGGAGCAGCAGGCTCAAGCTGAGCCTGCTGTTTTTTACACGTTGTTTACGGAATAAACCGCAGTCCGTTTTCCATTCAGGTCTTGTGGTTAAGAGACAGCAGAAACGGCTTGTACCGTTTCGAGAATATACCGATATTCGGATCCGGAATGACGGATTTCGTCGCCTCGAAAAAACCGCCCTGGCCCTTGAGACCCCATGAGCACACCGCGTTGCGAGTACCCTGGGAAACCCGCGGATTCGAGGGCGCGATGCCCACTCGGCCTCGGCCCACGCGGTCGTCTGCCCGTTCTACGAACCCCCGGTCGAACAGTCCGGTCGTCAGCTGTTCATCGGCGCCGCCGTAAACGTCCATGCCGCATCGTGCCAGAATCTTCTGGCGTATGAAATGAGCTGGTTATCGAACACACCCTCCGGCTACAAGCGGTATGGGGTCACAGCGGTATGGGGTCACAGCGGTATGGGGTCAGGTCTCGCTTTGTTGCATTTGACTGCGAATCACTCGTCCTATCGTCGCCGGGTGAAGCGCAGGGGCCTGCGCCGTGCGCATTACACGCTCCCACCGGCCGATGAGATCGAGGCGGTGGGCACGACTGAGGAACGGCGCACGGACTACACTTACGACAGCCGCTTCTTCGGCAAGGCCACCTCGATCACCGAGCCGTTGGTGTTTGCCGGTTCCAGCAAGGTCACGACCACCACCTATGTCGACTACGGCAACCCCCTGACCGAGACTGTCAGCGGCTTCACGCCGGACGGGACCCCCGTCACTCGCACGGTCACCCGCGAGTACAACGGCCCGCTCCACCAGTTGTCGAAGGTCGACGGCCCGCGCACCGATGTGGCCGATATTACGCTCCACGAGTATCACCCCGACGATCCGGCCGAAGGCGACGACCGTGCGCGGCTGAAGCGCGTCATCGGCCCGGACGGCGTGCTTGAACGCGCCAGCATGAAGTACACCGCCACCGGTAAGCTGCGCGCGGAGAACCGCCCCAACGACCTGCGGATCCGCTACAAGTACTACGACGGCAGCGATCGGCTGAGCAACGTGATCGAGATCGACGATCTCACCGGCGAGGAGCGCACCACGCACTTCACCTATACCGCTACCGGCGAGGTGCAGTCGATCTCCACCGGCTGGGGCACCCCGGACGAGACCACGCTCACCTTCCACTACGACGATGCGCGGTACCTGCTGCGCGTCAAGGACGCGCTGGACAACGTCATCCGCTTCAAGCTCGATACCGAGGGCAACCTGTACGAGCGGCGCATCGTCGACCCGGCGGGTACCCTGCACAGCAAGCTCCAGCAGACCTTCGATCTCTACAACCGCCTGAATGCCAGCACGCTGGAGAACGAATCCCGGGACTATGACTACGCCCCCGACGGCACGCTGAACCGGGTGATCGACGGCAACGGCACGACCACGGCCTACGACTACGATGCCCTGAAGCGCCTGCTGGCCGGCACCCGCAATCTCGGTGGCAGCGACCCGGCGACGGGCGATTCGGTCACCGCCTACGATTACGACGCGGGGGACCGGTTGACGCGCGTCACCGACGCAAAAGGCAACCGAACGACCTACGTCTACGACGACCTGGGCAACCCGCTGTCGCAGTCGAGCCCGGACACCGGTACGACCACGTATTCTCACGACGAGGCTGGCAACCTGACGCAGATGACCGACGCGAAGGGTCAGGTGTTCGTCCATAGCTACGACATCGCGGGCCGCCTGTCCGGGATCTGAGCGCGTATAGGGTCTTGTCACGTGCCTCTTAGGTCAGACCAATAATCCTGCTGATCTTCGAAAAATGCAACCCGACATAGTCACCAGGCACCTGCGTTGCAGAACCTCCGCTTTGGAAAAGCTCGAAGCTCCCTAATCGCCGGTCTTGGTCCGCATTGCGCTGCAACTCTTCAACAATGGCCTCTCAACGCAGATAGATCTGATTTTTGATATCTTCCCACGGCTAATGTTGGCTCTTGCCGTCAGTAGCACGGATCAAGACTTGACCCCGTGACCCCGCCGTCAGTGGCACGGATCAAGACTTGACCCCGTGACCCCGTGACCCCGTGACCCCGTGACCCCGCTCGTGACCCCGCTCTCCTCGAGCCCGCCCGGACCATGACACATTGAGGCTCGACACATGCGCCCTCCGAGGAAGCCGCGATTTGATCCGATATCCCTTGTCGGCCCGGCGCCAGCGAACATCCGCACAATAAGGATTTGAGACCCTCCCCGTCGCGCGATCCCGGGCCGGAGACGACCCAGGGCGGATGTTCGTATGGGGAAAAACGTGGTGCTTTCTTTAAGGCGATTTCTGTCAAATGACATACTATCTGTTTGTCTTTTCATCCGTCCTCTGTGTTGCGACAACCGTTCCATCGTTCGTATATGGTCCTTCAACGCTGGGCGGCAGTAATAGTCGCGGAAGCGGACCTTCAGATCGACCGGGTAAACTGTCTATTTCATGCCGACAGCGGCTGCAGGCGATTCATCCACAACCACTGAATGGATTATCGGTCCTGGTTATCGACCCCTTGATCGAATACACGCGTAATATTCGCGACGTTGTTGGACATGACGGTCAGAAAATCCCCCACCCCCGGTCGGTTTCCGCACGGGTCGTACACCGTGTTTCGAATGCCGAGTTGCCGCAGGCCCTTGCGGATTTCAGGGGCGGGTGTGCCTTCCCAAAGCATCCACGCAGCCGCGTGACCTTCGTGCAGTTCGGCAAGGACCTTCCATTCGGTCTCCGGCGGCAAGGCGTCGGGTTCCCACGTCACGCTCGCCAGGTTGAGTGAGTAACGCCGCGACAAATACTGGTAAACGGGATGTGAGGCGATCAGCGGTTTCTCAGGGTCACGCGCAACGATTGCAGTGAGCTTCGCATCGAGGTCGAGAAGATCGCGTTCAAGCGCGAGAAAATTGCCGGCAAAGGTATCGCTCAACTCCGGCATCAGGCGGGACAGGGCATCGCGCACGGCCCCGGCTTGCGCGACCGCCTGGCTGAAGTCGAGCCAGGTCGTGAACGCTGTGCCCGCGTGGGAATGTTCCCCCTCTCGCCCATGGCTGTGCGTGGCTCGTTCTTCGGTGTCGATAAAGCGGTCTCGAAAACTCGCCGAGGTGTCCACGAGCTTGCGGCGCGGCAGGGAAACACGGTTTATCCACCTTGCATAACCGGCACCGTTGAGCAGTATCAGATCGGCGCGCTGGAAACCGCCGATGGTGGCGGCATCTGGGTGCCAGAACGCCGGATCGGCATCGGACGGCACCGGTAACACGACTTCCGCGTGGTCACCGGCAATGCGCTCGGCAAAATACTGTAACGGGTAGTTGACCGCATAGACCACGGGACGATGCGCCGCGATGCTTACCGAACTTGCGACCCACAGCATCGCCGCCAGAACCGGCGTCCAGGACCGACGAAACGTTCTCACTTCCAGCGTCTCCATCGTTTTTCGCTACCTGATGAACAGGGTCCGCACCAGGTCGCCACTGAAGTGATTCACGGCGAGCAGAACCACTGCGCACAGCAGCGCGCTTGCCGCGACGATAATGGCAATCTCGGCGATGAGCAGGCGCGCGATGGTCAGTCGGTTCCCGCCGATTCGGAACACCGTCTCGATCTCCCGCTGGCGCAGCCGGATCGACAGGGCAAAGACCAGGGTCAGCGCCAGCACGGTCGCGAGTCCGACGACAAGGATGACCGAGTCGAGCACATTCTTTATGCGGAAGATGTTGGCCAGCAGTCCGTCGATGACGGTGCCGGGGACCACCAGCTGGTGAAGGCCTTCGCCCTCCAGGTAGCGGCCGCGCAGGATGGTTGCGGATTTGTCGTCGTTGGGCACGACCATCACGGCGCCGAGCGGATAGTGTTCCGGGTTGCCGTGAAAGTGGAAACTGTCGATGTTGTCTTCGGTGATCTCGGTGTATTCGACCAGCCTGGCGCTGGCGATGACATTGGCCTCCGTGCGGTCGATGACCACCGAGGTATCCATTGACCGGGTCAGGTACTCATGCCCGTGCAGCAGTCCCTGTACGACCCAGGCCGTTTTGACGTCGACGAAGACCGCCAGGTCGTCCGGCGTGTGGGACCGGTTCAGGACGCCGACGACCGGCATCTTCAGCGGATAGACGCCGGCAAGATCGAACACCGTCTCCGGAGACGACACCAGGCTGTCGCCCGGCGAGAGTCCGAGGCGACTCGCCACTTCGGCACCGATGACGGCCTCGCCGAGCAGCGCCAGTTGCCGCCCCTGTGCGATGGAAAGGCTTCGGAAATCGAAGTAATCGAGCGTCGTGCCGACGATGGGGAATCCCCGCGCGTTGAAGCGTACGTAGAGCGGGATCGGCAGCGCCAGACCCGAGTCCTCAAGCTCGTCGACGGCGGCCATCGAGACCAGCTCGGGGACCTCGTCGTCGAAATACAGGCCGTTCATCACCAGGTCCAGCGAGCTGCCCCTGGCGCCGAGCAGCAGCGGTGTCGACTCGGCGCGCGACAGCAGTTGCCGTTCGCTCTCCGTCAGCAGGACCTCCAGCGTCAACGGTAACACGGCGATGAGCGTGACGCAGGCGATCAGCGTCGCGGTTCGGACCTTGTTGAAGGTCACATACCGCCACGCGATATAGAAGCTGTCGATCATGCCGCCAACCTGAAGTCGCTGAAATCCACCACGCGATCGAAGTGCGGCAGCAGCTCGTGGTCGTGGGTCACCGCGAGCAACGTGGCGCCGTGGGACTCGACGCTCTGGAACAGCAGTTCAAGGATGTGCCCCTTGTTGCGCGGGTCCAGGTTGCCCGTCGCCTCGTCGGCCAGGACCAGTCTGGGCGACGGCAGCAGCGCCCGGCAGATGGCGACCCGCTGCTTCTCGCCCTGCGAGAGTTGGTCGACACGCCGGCGGAGCTTGTCGCCGATACCCATTTGGCGCGCCAGTTCGGCGGCCCGCGCCCTGACGTCCGCGGTCAGCCGCAGCGCGCCGGTGATGCGGTAGGGATGCAGGATGTTGTCGAGGACATCGAGATAGTCCAGCAGCTCGAAATCCTGGAACACGAATCCGATCGTGCCGATACGGAAGTCGCGCCGCTGGCGATCACCGAGCGCGCTGATCTCGACGCCGGCGCAGTCGACCCGCCCGTGCGCCGGGACCAGGATGCCGGCGACCAGGTTCAACAGGGTCGTCTTGCCGGAACCGCTGGGTCCGATGACCGCGACCTTTTCTCCCGCCGCCACGTGCAACTCCGGTATGCGCAGGAAAAACTCCGCACCGGGATAGGTGAAATCCAGCGATTCGATATTGATCATCGGGGGTCGGGACGCTGTGCCGTCGCGGCAGCGGAGCCCGGCCCGGTAGCCGAACCAGGGGTCGGACTGACCCGCTGCTCCTCCAGCACCTCGAGATCGGTGATCTTCCACGCGCCGTCGACCGCCTCTACCGTCACCACGGCGTCGTAGCGGTTACGTCGCGTGTGGACGTGGCCCCAGTGACCGACGGTCCCCTGTGCGGTCCAGTTTCCCTTGATGGCATAGGCCAGTGGCTGGTCATCCAGGCGTTCGGCCACGGCATCCTGGATCTCGACCGACTGGATCCTGGCCTGGGCGCCGCCCGCCTTCTGGATCGAAAAGGACCGGCGGTTCTGCAGATAGATATCGGTCAGCAGGTCGCCGCTGACGCTGAGGGACAGCTTGTCGTAGACATCGCCTTCGTCGCGGAAGTCGAATGCCCGATAGACATTTTTCAGCAGCACCTGGAGCAGCTCCTTCGCCTGCGCCGGCTGGAGTTCGCCCGCGATGGCCGGCGGCCGCGCAAGGGTCACCCGGGCGATGGGCCAGGCAAGGGCGCCGGCGATGGCCAGCACCGCGAGGCCCGTCAGCGGCAGCATGGTCGATTGCCCCCGGCGATTGCGGCGCACGACCCACAGAACCACCGGCAGCGCGAGCAGACCACAGATGACGGTGACCCACGGAATCCCGATTTCACCCAGCCAACTCTCTACGGCGACCGTCTGCACCGTCGGCATCCGGAACTTCTTGAGGTAGTTCGTCCAGCGGTGGACCCGGTCGTCCGGCGTCAGAAAGGTCGGCAGCGGCCCCGCCGGATCGGTGGCCGTCGCCGGGACCCGCTGCACCTGGTCGGTGAACAGGTCCCAGTCCACCGTCACCTCCTGCGGCATGCCATCGGTGACGTAGGTGATGATCACACCGACGATGGCGGTGGCGATCTCCAGCCGTTCCGGCTTCTCCATCAGCTGGATACCGGTCAGGGCGACCTTCACGTAGTTTGTCCGATCGAGTATCGGTTTCAGCGCCTCGCGGTCGACAAGAACCCGATTTCTGCCCAGCAGAAACTCACCAATGCGCTGCTTGAGCGGCTCCAGCTCGTCGACCTCGATGTATTCGTCACCACGCAGCCCCAGGTCCATCCAGGCCTTGAGGTCCCTGACCCGGGTCAGTATCTCGTGACGCACCTCGTACGGCTCCACATACAGAAACGACATCAACGCCGATTTGTGATGGCGCTTGAGGTTGGGATTGTCGAAGCGGGAGTACCAGGGGTCGTCCCAATCCAGCGTGAGCTGCGCCGGCGCCCCGAGATAACGGAAGTCAATGACCGGCACGGACTTGTGATAGCCAATGAAACCGATGCTTGCGACAGGGCGACCCTCATCGTCGAGGGGCGGGACAATCGTCAATTGCCGGGGCTTTTCGCTGAAGGGATAGACCAGCTCGACGTAAAGGACGCGCTTGTCGGCAGGCGCGTCGGGCACCAGCCGGCGTGTCATCGGATTGATCATGCCGGCAAACGGGGACTGGCGATCGACGCGCAGGTGTGGCTCCACCCGTTCGAGCCGCGCCTGCAGCTTCTCGCCGGTCCCGGTCACGAATTGCAGGCCGGTGTCGGAAAAGCGCCGCAGCCGCTCTTCCACAGGCGGGCGCTGGGGGTCGCTGTCCTGCAGCCAGTCATCGGGCACCAGGGCCTCGAACTGTTCCAGGTCGCCGATGTAGACCTCGAGCACGACCCGGACCTGGTCGTCCTGCACGTAGATCTCGGCGATGTTCGGCGCGGTCTCGGCACCGGTGAGGTTCATCCAGTCCGCGTGTGCGGCTGTCGCGGCCAATAGCACGGCCAATAGGGCGACCGGCAAGAAGATGAGTCGAATCATAGAGTCAAAGCGCACAACGGACAGGTTCAGCAGGATATTCGGTCGGTGCGATGCCGGGACAAGCTCGCGTCACTGCGGCTTGACCGTTCTCGACCGGCATGGCCCCCATAGTCAGGAGCGAGATGCGAGCGGCCAGGACGATGCATAATGACGCATAATAGAATGATACGGCATCAATCCATTCTTGCATCTTTTACATACATGCTTGTATCGTAACATGAGTAATGCAAACAAACCCAAACAGCGTCTGACACGACAGGACTGGATCGATGCGGCCATCGAGTTACTCACCGAGGCGGGAATCTGCGCGGTCAGCATTGATCGCCTGGCAACACAGCTCGGCGTCACCCGCGGCAGCTTCTACCACCATTTCGCCGACCGTGGCGATTTGTTGCAGGCGGTGCTCGCACACTGGGCGCAGCAATGGACCTACGCGATTCGTAAACAGATCGGCGCGCTCGGCCTCGACCCGTCCACGACACTGTTTGCGCTGATGAACGCGATTCGCAATAACCAGGCGACGGATTACGACGCGCCATTCCGCGCCTGGGCGCTGCACGACCCACTGGCGCGGGAGGTGGTCAGGCAGGTCGATGAGGCGCGCCTGGGCTACATCCGTTCACAGTTCGAGGCGCTGGGCTTTAGCGGAGAGGACCTGGAGAACCGCACCCGTCTGTACCTCTACTATGAAGTCACCGCGCCCGCGATGTTTGCGAGCCCGTCACCAGAGCAACAGGAGCGGTTGTTGTTGGAACGCCATCGCTTCCTGACCACCGCTCGCGTTGACTGATCGACTCTTGAGCGCCGCCATTGGAGGAAACCATGAAATTCAACAACAAAACACCAGTGGGTATCGCCGCTGGTGGACTCATCACCGTCCTGGTCGCGGGCCTTGCACTGACGGCAGGGTCGATGTGGGTATCGACTGTGCAGGCCGGGGAAACGCCTGAGGTATCCCCGGTCCTCGCCAGACCAAGGGACACCTATTATCCGAACACCGAGGACCTGGCGAAGGACGAGATGCGTGTGATCGCCTGCGGCACCGGCATGCCGACCACGCGCGCCGCGCAGGCCGCGGCCTGTTTCCTCGTCGAACTCGGCAATGGCGACAAGTTCATCTTCGACATCGGCAGCGGATCGGCGGAACGGCTTTCGTCATTGCAGATACCCTATGACTATCTCGACAAGATCTTCATCGGCCACCTGCATGGCGACCATTTCGGTTCGCTCGGCGAGATCTTTATTGGTGGCGGCCTGATGGGTCGGCACAAGCCACTGCGGATCTGGGGACCCAGCGGCGCCACGCCGGAGTTGGGGACGGCATACGCGGTCGAGAAAATGAAACAGATGTACACCTGGGACCTCGCCGGGCGCGCCGGCCTGGTCGATTTCCGCGGCTTCAAGGTCGATGTCCACGAGTTCGACTACAAGGCGGAAAACGCCGTCATTTACGAGGAAAACGGCGTGACCATCCGCTCCTTCCCGGCGATCCATTCGATCGACGGCCCGGTCAGCTTCAGCCTGGGGTGGAACGGCCTGAAGTTCGTCTTCGGCAGCGACACCTACCCGAACACCTGGTTTCTGGAGTATGCCAGGGACGCCGACCTCGTGATCCACGAATGCTTTGTGGCCGTGCCGGACATCGTGACAAAGCTGGGCTTCACGCCGGAGTCGGCGCTGCTGGTCGGTACCCAGATACACACCGCGCCAGAGGCCTTCGGCAAGGTCATGAGCGCGGTCAAGCCGCGCATGGCGGTCGCCTATCACTTCTTCAAGGATTGGGACACCACGGCACAGGTCCACGACCGCATCCGCAAGACCTATGACGGCCCGCTGAGCCTGGCCGACGACTTCATGGTCTGGAACGTCACCAGGGACGACATCCGGGTCCGCATGGCGGTGGTCGAGGAAGAGACCTGGTCGCCGCCGGCAGCCACTCCGGCCGGGCCTCCGAACATGGCTGACAGGGAGCAGTTCAGCAAGGACACCGGTGTGCCCGCCAAGGCCATCGGGTATTCCGACTTCATCAAGGGCGGTACCTGGGACGGCGTCGACGAGGTGCTGCGCGGCGTCTACCAGGAGGCCAGCGAAGCGCTGGGCCAGGAGTTCCCCTATCCCGAAAAACAAGAATGAAACGGCTTGTCCCGGGCGCCTGAACAAGAAGCCAACTGCTGGCCCGGACGACAACGCCGGTTTCTCTAACTTTATCAACGGTGGGCGCGTCAATTACACGGAGGTTGTAAAGCTCGCAGCAAGCGACGCTGCTTTTCTATCGGCAGCACAATGGCGGATATTTTCTAGTCGACATCGAGTGCGAGTTTGTTCCAGGGCGGTTCAGCCGTGGAAAGCTGTGCCACCAACCGCGAAGGGTCGAAGCGACCGTAAACGCTGGATTCATCCCAGACGCGCAACGTCTTCCGGGCCGGGTCGAGGCGGAAGCGACCGCCACCCGCCACCACAAACCCGGGGTGGTCGACGACCAGATTCTGCTTGTCGACCCAGTGGTGGCGTATTACCTGTTCCGAGAGGAAACGCGCGAGCAGCTGATTATGATATCGGTGCTCGGTTGCAGCGGCGAGCAACACGTAGTCCTGCCCGTTCCAGTCAAGCTGCAGAAACTTGCCCTCGATCGAGGTATCTCCGGCGATTCCCTCAGGGTAGGTCAGAATGACGGTGCTAATGGCGCCCTCCCGCTTCGATGTGTGTCTTGCCCGGATTCAATCAACAACTCGAACTATCACCAATGATCCTGGATCAATCAAGCAGCCGCGAAAATACCGCGTAGAATACGAAGAAGATCTCAAGCCCGTACCGCCGGGGACTGCGCCCCTGTGTGCATGAGGCCTGGCGCAAAGGGATTTATACGGTCTTTGACGGGAGAATCGAACGATGACAATGGCAGCCACTGTCAAGAGTTACCTGGAAGGAAGGGGCGTCGCGTACGAAGTGATCAACCATCCGGTGACCGGTTCCAGTCATGAAACCGCCGAAGCAGCCCATGTCGACGATGCCCATATCGCCAAGGCAGTCATCCTTCGGGATGGCGTGGGCATTCTGATGGCCGTCGTGCCGGGTAACACCTGGGTCAAGCTGTCTGCGGTGACACGGGCGCTGGACCGCGAGACGGTACTGGCTGAGGAGAAAGACGCCGCAGGACATTTCCCGGACTGTGATCCGGGTGCCATCCCCCCTCTGGGACCTGCCTACGGCATGGAAACCCTGATGGACGAATCCTTGATCAGCCTGGGCTTTGTGTACTTCGAATCAGGTGACCATCGCACACTAGTCCGGGTCAAGGGCAGGGATTTCCCCAAGCTGCTGAGCGGTGTCCGCCGGGGACACTTCTGTCACGAAGATTGAGTAGCGGTCAGCTGATAGCTGATGGCTGATAACTACTTCGTCATTCACCGTATATCTCCCTTACGACTCTCAGGAACCATGGTGGACGCTCGAGTACGACATAGACGAGTATCAGCGCCATGATGGGAAGCCCGAGCGCTACGGCATCAAGAAGCCCCAGAGCGGCGATCGCGATGAGGGTCTTTGTCTTCGTGCCCATAGTCAATGCAACCAGTTTGAAGTCCGTAACCGCCCCGAAGGGGGAACACTCGCCACTTCAGGGCATATCGGGACAATTTGTCTCGCACTCGTTGTTTCCTGCAACATCTCCAGGTCTCCGTGGATTTTTCGGGTGTGGCAACGACGTCGGGAAGCAGACAGCACGTGGACAATCCACGGTCCCGACAACATAATTGCTCCAGTATCACATCATACATTTCTCCGCTGCTCGTCCGGCAGACCGGGCGCTGGTCTCCGGTAGAGGGAGTTGGCGATGGAACGTTTCAACGGACGAATCTGATCGCAGTCCAAGCGTCTGCCAACTGCAGGGCCTGTCGCTCCCGGACCTTCGAACGGCTCTCCGGATGGCTCATCTCCGGACAAATACGGAATGTGCTCAATGACACGTTCTCGCCGAATGGCTTCCTCACGGCCCGTGGCTTCTATGTCCGCCACCTGCAGGTTATCGCCTGACCGGGACCCGGGCGGCAAGCGCTTCGTCTCTCCGGTCAATCGACTTGTTCTACTTTGCGTTTCGGGATGTCTGTACGTCTCCGCGGTCCTTGCCGGAGACAATACCCCACTCGCCCCGCCGGACACCTCCAGCCCGCGCGCCACGATGCAGAGTTTCCAGCGTATCAATGAAAAGGCGCAAGGCTCGCTGGGGGACATCGACCAGACCTCGAGGCAACTCATCGAGAAGGTCACCGACGAGGCGATGCGTTGTCTAGATCTCAGCGCCGTACCGAGGGAGCGCGTCGATGACGAGGGTGAAGAGGCGGCGATCCTGCTGCAGGAGATCCTGGACCGAATCGAGATTCCGGATGACAGCAGTATCCCGGATGCCGCCCAGGTAAAGGACGCAGGGCTGACGCGCTGGACCCTGCCGGACACGGAGATCACGGTCGCAAAGGTCGCGGAAGGTCCGCGCGAGGGCGAATGGTTGTTCAGCCCGGAGACGATCAAGCGGCTGAACGAGTTCTACCGCAAGGTCGCCGATCACCCCTATCGGGAAGATGCGCTCTGGGGGTCCGCCGGCCCTGCCGGCGGTTTGTACGACTACTATTTGCTGCTGCCCGAACCGTCACTCCCGTCGGAATGGGTGGAAAATTTGCCCGGCTGGTCAAAAACCATCTACCTTGAACAACCGGTCTGGAAATGGGGCGGCAGTCTCCTGGTGGTGGCTGCGGGCATCTTCCTGTTCATTACCATTTTCCGGCTGAGTCGCCGAACCTCCCGTGCTAAAAGTAAACAACCGGGTGTTCGCTGGTATCGACTGGCGGCGCCTCTGAGCGGGGCCGCGATCGCATATCTTGTCGACTACCTGATCGACGAGCAGATCAGCGCCGCGGGAAGGGTCGACGCCATCATCGAGATCGTAACGCTGGGCATCGCGATTGTCTGCCTGTCCTGGGCGGCTATCGTCCTCGGGGAGGTCCTCTCGGAATGGATCGTCAGCTCGCCGCGGATCGATCCCAGGGGCCTCGACGCCAGTATCGTCAGCATCATTGCGCGGGTCGTGAGTCTGGCGATCGCGGTCTGGGTGCTGGTGCAGGGGGCCGAGCATCTGGGCCTGTCCCTGATCCCGCTGCTGGCCGGGCTGGGTGTCGGCGGACTCGCTATCGCGCTGGCGGTCAGACCCACGTTCGAAAACCTGATCGGCGGGCTGATCCTGTTTATCGACAAACCGGTGCGCGTGGGTGAACGCTGCCGCTTCGCGGAGCAACTGGGCGACGTGGAGGAAATCGGTCTGCGCTCCACACGGGTCCGCACGCTTGACGACACGATCATCAGTGTACCCAACGCGGAGTTTTCGCAGTTGCAGCTTGAGAACGTGTCGAGGCGCAGACGGACGCTCTTCCGCACGGTCCTCGGGCTCAGGTACGAGACCTCTGCCGAACAGTTGCGCTACATCCTGGTGGAGATTCGCCGAATGCTGGTAGCCCACTCGAAGGTGTCCCGGCAGCGGCTGCGCGCGCGGTTCATCCGGTTCGGGGACTATTCACTGGACGTCGAGGTATTCGCCTATGTTCGCACCAGGGACTGGGATGAGTACTGGGGCATCCAGGAAGACCTCAACCTTCGCATAATGGACATCATCGAAGCCTCCGGCTCCGGGTTCGCGTTCCCGTCCCAGACGGCCTATCTGACCCGCGATACCGGCCTGAACAGCGAGCAAACGAAGAAAGCGGAGGATCAGGTCGAGGCTTGGCGCGCTCAGGGAAAGCTCCCCTTCCCGGAACTCGATGATCAGGATATACGCAGCATCGAGGACACCCTCTCCTATCCCCCGGAAGGATCTCCGCCGGGCTCTGGCTCGCGAGTCCCATGACCTCCGTGTCACAGCGAAACCGGGGACGTCGCGTCCCGATCCGGACGGGATTCACGACATGAAATTCACGATCGATCTGACGGAGGAGCGAAAGGTCAAGGTCTACGAGGATCTTGCCCGCGGGTCAGATCCCCGCGGCTCGTTCTTCCTGCTGGTGGCCGTCTCCACGATCATCGCCAGCCTCGGCCTGGTGATGAACAGCACCGCGGTTGTCATCGGCGCGATGCTGGTGGCGCCGCTCATGACCCCCATTCTGGGTCTGGCCCTGGCGCTGGTGCGTGGCGATGCGCCGCTGATCGGCGTTGCGATGAGGTCGGAGACCTTCGGGGTCGGGGTTTCGATCCTGGTCGCGGCGCTCCTCGGGCTCGCGCTACCGAGCCATTTCGACGCAACGCCCGAGATGCTGAGCCGCACCTCTCCCAATCTGCTCGATCTCCTCGTCGCCGTATTCGCCGGCCTGGCCGGCGCCTACGCCCTGGTGGACGAAAAACTCAGCCCGGTTCTGCCCGGGGTGGCCATTTCCACGGCAATCGTTCCGCCGCTGGCCAACTCCGGACTCAGCCTGGCGTTGGGCGCATACGCCGGCGCCTGGGGTTCTTTCCTGCTCTTCTTTACGAATTTCCTTTCTATCCTGCTGGTCGCGTCGCTCGTCTTCTCCCTGGCGGGGATGGGAGAAAGGCTCCATCTACGCGCCGGCGTCACGATCGCCCGTCGATTTGGCGTGGCCGCGGTCGGATTCGTCGTCGTCGCGGTGCTGTTGAGCGGCGAGCTGCTCAAGATGTTCGATGCGAACCGATTGGAGAAGCAACTCTCGCTGGCGCTGCAGGACGAACTGGCGGACCAGCGAATCAGCGATATCGACAATCTCCTAATAGAGAGACAGGAGAACGGAATCCTGGTGCTCGCGCACGTCAACGGACCGGCCATCATCGAGCCCAGTACGGTAAAGAAGATCCAGACAAATCTCGAGGACGTGGTGCTGGAGCCGGTAGAGCTGTTCGTGAGAACGAATGTCACCCACGACGTCTCGGCCTCCGGGTCCATCCACCAGGCCGTGGCGGAATCGCTGGACGGATTCTTCGTGCCGGCAAAGTCCCTGGACCCCCGAATTGCCGTTCTGCAGACGGCCGAACAGATACTGCGTGAGCATCTGGAGCAGAAGATCGGAATGCATCTGGAGAACCTTGAGGTGTACCCGACCGGAGAGGTGTTGACGCTGGTCGCCGAGATCTCGGGTGCGAGGGAACTGGGGGAGCAGGAGATCCTGATCATCGAGAACCAGATCGGCAGTGCGATACCCGAGCTACCCCTCCAGCTGATCGTGCGGCACGAGACCTCCAGGCTCAGGGACAAGTTCGGGAATGTACGGGTTGAGTTCTCCCAACCCGTTTACTCCGCGGAAACGATAGAGATCGAGGCGCGGGTAAGAGATTTCCTGACGTCCTGGACGGGGACAAAAGGATTCCGCGTTCACGCTTCATCGATGACCCGGCTTGACGACGCCTACCATTTCCTCATCGAGCTGAAAGGACCAAGCCTGTTTTCCGATAACGACTACGCTCAACTGAAGGGTGATCTGAAGGAGGTATTCGATTTTCCCCTGGAGATTTATGTCAGGTCCGAGCTGGAAACCGTACTTGGCCCCGAGGGCAAGGTTTCCCTGCCGGACCTTCTGGACGATTACCGACGGCGCAACAGGGACGCCTACCGGGAGGAGACCAGGCGCCTGATCGAAGAGGCCCGCTAGCAGGCTGTTGAAAAACCCTCAGGCGGCGCCATTCGGCGTTAAGATCGGGTTCCGAATGCTCATTTACTGCGTGTAAACTGCGCTTCCTCGCCCGATCTTGCCTTGTCTTGCACTCACCTGAGACTTTTTCAACAACCTGCCAGGAAAACTCGGGGCAAATGGCTGGGACACGGCGTCGCGCGGTGCTTCACTACCCTCAACCGGCGACCTCGAATTGTTCCTGTCGCCGCGCTTTGTGGACCTTGCAAGGCATCCATCTCGCCCGCGTGACCAATGATCCCCTGGTGCCCGAGCGTCGTTCAGCGGCAGCGCTGGCTGACCGACACGCTGTACTCCTGGCCATTCACATTCGCACCCTCCGCGGTTTCCGACACCGGCCAGAGGTAATACTGCCCCGCCCCCGTTTCCAGGTAGAGGTATGCCGCCCCGCCAATGTCGGCCACCAGCCACCAGTGACCGTGGTGAACGCTGCGGCTGGTGCTGGGCATCGAGGCGCCCGGTGTCGAGAAGAACGACTCCGACTCGGATTGGAGGCCGTACTGTCCGTTACTGCAGAGATCGATCCGGGTCTTCGTGCTGGAGGCATAGCTGTACCCGCCGTCGGCCCCCGTGCGCCCCGCCGAGTCGCCGCCGGAGCGATAGAGCATCTTTCCCGCGAGTTTCTCGCGCCAGCCCTGATCCTGTGGCTGACTCCACTGCAGGCTGTTTCCGATGCCGCTCACCGTGGCCCTGAGCGTACTTTCCTGACCCGTCTCGCCCAGCGCCAGGATGGCGACGACACCGCCGTAGTCGCCCTTGCGGACGGTCCCGACAAGGCTGCGCGGCTGGTTGTCGACCCAGGCAGCGAATGAGGCATCCAGGGTCGCGGGATCGGGCCGGTTCACGGACATGGGCGCCAGGTTGACACCGAGTTCCCTGACGGCCTCGACCGCAAGCTCCCCGATCGTCTCGAGATCGCCCTCGGATACCCCGTACATGGCGATCGTGGTGTCCTGCTGACGATTACCCAGAAGCAATGCGCCGGCATCGGCATCATAGCCCCCCGAGAAACCCTTGGGGACCTGAAAGGAAACCCCGGCCCAGGGGGAATCGATTCGCTCGTTCTCCTGGACGGTCTGACCCGGCATCAGTGTGTCGGCCAACAGGAGGCCAGGCAGTATCGCCATGAGACAGAGTCCGAGGCGCCACGGACATTTTGATTGCATCATCACATCGTCTCTCAGGGGTCTGCGGGTCACGGCCGCCCGTTACCCGTCACCTCATTCTACTACCTGATTACCCCGCATACTCCGACACTTTCTGATACTGAATTTAGCGGTCTCGCAACCGTGGGCAGACGACGTCCGGGTCGATTCAGCAAGACCGTCTGCGGCATGGACGCCGCAGTCGAGCCTACATGGATGTATTTACGGCGCGTCTTGCTGAATCGACCCGGATGTCGCCCGGCGACCTTCCACCATGGCAGAGTTTCAGGGGCAATCAGGTTCTACCATGCGAACCCTGCGTGGCGGCATCATCCGACCCGCCGGAGGAATAATATCCCGCGAATCAGGGTCTGATAACGGATAGAATCAACGGGCCGCGGTCACCCCGTTTCCACCGACCCCGGCACTTCCCGTTGCAGCGGTCCATCCCGTTGATCAGACCTGCGAGGCACCACATGGAATTTGATCCCGACGGCCAACGACTTCCGATCAAGGTCGATAGCACATCCAACGGTGAGTACTGCCCGAGACCCCTGACCAGGCGGGAAGTCGCCGCAAACGATCATGCGCAGAAACTCGTCGGAAAAGTCGCCGGACGACTGGGAATCTCTCGACGTGCGTTTCTGAAGAACGCCGCCGGGGCCGCCGCGACACTGCTGGCCTTCAACGAGACCCATGCGAAGGCCGGTACCAGCGGCGGTTTTTTTGACATCCCGGATGAGGCCGCCTACGACGCCGCCCTGGCTGAGACAGTCCTCGGGGGTGACGAATTCATCTTCGACATTCAGACGCACTGCGTGGACCCCTCAGGGGCATGGCGCAAGGGGTCCGAGGGCAAGCAGTGGGAACACGTGCTCAACCGGGTTTTTTCGCAGCGCCGCAAGTGTGCCTCCGACGGCTTCGACTGCTACTCCGCGGAGCAGCTGGTAAAAGAGGTGTTTCTCGACAGCGACACGGATGTGGCCGTGGTATCAGCGCTGTGGGGCGCCCGGGACAGTAACCCCACGCCGATCGAATATGCCGCCGAGGCGCAGACCATCATCGATACGCTGGGCGACGGGAAACGGGCACTCATTCATGGCGGGGTGCTTCCCAACGAACCGGGCGCACTCGAGAGAATGGAGGTCCAGGCGCGCGAATTCGGAGTGGCCGCCTGGAAGACCTACCCGCAGTGGGGCCCACAAGGCACGGGATATTTCATGGATGACCCGGAGTTCGGCCTGCCCCTGATCGAGAAGGCCCGCGAACTCGGGGTCAAGGTGATCTGCGCCCACCGTGGTATCCCGCTCGGCGATCTCGACACCCGTTACTCAGACCCGGCGGATATCGCCCGGGTGGCGCGTCGCTACCCGGACGTCACCTTCATCTGCTATCACGCCGGCTGGGAACCGGGAGTGCCAGAGGGTCCCTACGCCCCGGAACAGGACCAGGGTGTGGATCGCCTGATCCGGGCCCACCAGGAAATCGGATTCAAGCCCAACGAAGGCAACCTCTATGCGGAACTCGGCAGCACGTGGCGCTACCACATGAGCAAGCCCGATGAGGCCGCGCACCTGATCGGCAAGCTGGTGAAGTACTTCGGTGATGAACGGATCTGCTGGGGAACCGACTCACTCTGGTACGGCAGCCCGCAGGACCAGATCCAGGCATTCCGGACATTGCAGATATCGCAGGAATGGCA
>JAYENI010000272.1:0-20564 GCA_034722015.1 Pseudomonadota bacterium | reverse complement strand
GCCAGGGAAGGCGCGCATCAATACGACCGACACGCCGGGCGATCGTTTGAGCCAATTGCGTGAGTTCGCCGCTCGTCGGCGCCTTCACCCAACGGAACCGAACCGTTCCATCGGGTTGATCGACATATACCCCATCGAGTAACAGCATGTGGAAGTAGAGCTTAAGATATTGGTGGTCTGCTGACGAACCATCTGGGCGCGTTTGCGTAACAAGTCGCAACCGCCCTGAGCTCACAATTCAAGTCAACCTGACGCTGCACCTGACACATAAAACCGCAAGGTTTTATGTGTCAGGTGAGGATAGCTTGGTCCGACCCGTTTGTTTGAGAATTAAAAACCACGCGGAACCGCATGAACAGACGACCTAACCCTGGAAGCTTCGGATCCCAGCGGTTCGGATGCCGGCGTGTCTAACGAGCTTATGGATGCCAGCCCCGTGGCGAAGCCTTACACCGGCGTGGCGGCGAGATGGCTGACGTAACTGGCGAGGGTGACAATAGTAATTCCGGTCACGATTTCCAGCAGCTGGGCCTTGGTGTATCCGACGTCATGCATTTTCCACGTGAGGTCCTCGGGGACCCAGCCCCGCTGCTCGGTCATGGCTTTGGTAAACCGGTGCAGGGTCTGAAGGCGGTGGTCGTCGATGGGTTTATCGTTGAGGATGGCGGTGGCCACCTCACGGGCTCGGGCGTCTGGGGCTTTGGGGTACCGCGCTGTGCAGTAGTGGCAGTGATTGGCGTGGGCGGCGGTGACGAATACCACCTGTCGTTCGAGCGCGCTTAGGCTTGAGTTGGCGAATAATTCGTTGAGTTTCTCGAATCCTTCGAGGGTAATCGGGGATTCCGCCAGGATACGTTCCAGATTATTGACTTGTCCGGTGGTGTTAGCATCGGCCTGACGCAGGATGTGACGGGACCCTTCAGGCGCACTATCCAGGGTGTGCAGGGGGTATTCGAACATATTCCTAAGGTCTCCTGATCGTTGCTCACGAATAACCAACTATATTACTAGGATTTGGGTAGAGCAAGCCCCCAGCGATCAGTTTTTTGTTAGCAGCCCAGCCCGCTCCGCGCGCCTACATTTGGAAGAAGCTTGTCCGCAACCATGAACCATAAATCAAGCACTTACAGTTACCTGGAATGAAGTGGCGGTTTTCGGAATGTTGGATCTGAGGCACCCCTGTCGTTTGCTGCCAAATCCAATAGGAGATAGTCTTGATTTCGCTGCGGCCTTGCGCCTTCCCAAGACCGCGTGGGTACGTATGCAGCGTTATGTCTATTATTAGGTGGAGTTCAGCTTGGTTGCCGGGCTCAGGACGCGAAAGGAAACACGTTGTCTTCCGTCGCCGTAGAGGTCTCTGCCAAGCTGGAGAATTGGATGCTGATGCGATCGCCGGCGATATGCTCAAGCCGCTTGATGGCGGCGGAGAGATGGTCAGGATGTCCATGCAGGGTTTCGATGACCTGCTCGTTTGCCAGGTCCATCAACCAGCAGAACCGGCGCCGCGGCGTGTCGGCTTGCGTCCAATTGGCTATGACCCGCCTTACACCGGCGATATCCGCAAGCACCTCGCCACCCTTGGCAAGCACATGCTCTACCTGTGCATCTGAGACTTGATCGGCGCTACAGATTAGAACGTGCTGGATCGGAAGCGATACACGGCATTGCAGCATCACCTCCGCTGCGCGTCCGGCAGACCCCCACAGATGCATGCAGCGTTTAACTTCTTCGTGGATCCGAGTACGAATTCCGGCCACCAGTCCGGTATACCTGCACTGGGGATCCGCACGGGCATTCAAATGGATGCTGTCTCCCGCCACGTCGGAGAGCGCCGTATAATAGTTAATTTTTGCCACGCCGTTCTGGACCAGGCGGCGGTATTGGTCGTCCAACAGTCCGCTGCCGCCATGAATCACCAGGGGCAGTCTAACCGCCGAGTTGATGCGGCGTAGTCGTTCTAGATCGAGTTTCGTTCTTCCGCGTAAATGGCCGTGCACTGTACCGATGGATACCGCCAGGCAGTCAACTCCGGTGCGTTCAGCGTAGGCCCTGGTTTCTGCAACGGATGTGTAAACTGTGTCGCCGTTTCCGCCTGCTTCATCGTCCATATCAGGTGGTTCGTCACCGACAACGCCCGCGACAAAGCCCAGTTCACCCTCGACGGTTACCCCACAACGCCTCGCAAGATCGACTACCCGTTTGGTGCTTGAGACGTTGTCCGAAAACGCTTCATCGGAATAATCGACCATGATGCCGTTGCAACCCAAGTTGATCGCGCGCGCAGCAGACTCGTAACTTACGCCATGATCGAAGTGGATCGCGACGGGTACCGTTGCACGCCGCGCGGCCCTCTCGGCTGCCGTGATCACTAATTCACTATCGAAGTGCTCAAAGTGTGGTTCTGCCAGATTCACGATTACCGGTGCGCGGCAGTCTTCCGCGGCCGAGATGATACCCTCCAGGAAGTTGAGCCCTGCGAGATGAAAACCACCGATCGCGTACTCATTGCAATACGCGTGGTTCAACATGTCACGCATATCAACCAGCGGCATTGGTTTATCTCCATGCTTCTGGTGCGGCGAGGGAATGAGGCAAGCTCACCATTGGGTCACCACAAATCGTCACCATCATCGTTATCGGGATCTCCAGCCTGGAGATCTTCATCGTGTCGTGCGATCGCGCGACCTAGAGCGGTCAGCGAATCATGCAGTGCGGCAATCGAAGGATCGTTGGTCTGCGCAAATCTGCCTTCGAGATCGTCCTGCAACGCGCTCAGCCGGTTCAGGATCCCGTTTTGCGCATCTATCGGACCCTCTGCCCAGCCAACCATATCGGCAAACGAGTATATTTGCCGGGCCAAGGACTCGCACCGCATCGGCTCGTCGCCGGTCTGAGCTACGGTATTGATCTCACGCAAGAGGTCGGGCAGGCGCATGGTAGTGTGTACCCGGTCGTTAATAATCACATCGCACCTTTGTCCAGCTTCCCTTCACGGAACACTCTGCTCGCAAGCACGTCCTGTGCGTCCAACGTCATGAGGTCCTCCTTGGTAAGATGACCGCTACGCCGCTCAAAAAGGCGATTAGCCTGGCGCAGCCGCGCGCGGTCCAGTGCGTTACGAACCGAACGTGCGTTGGAAAAATGCTCCATCTTCATGCGCAGTTCCAGATAGCGTTCAAAGGCCTTCTCCGCTTCCGCATTGAAGTGGTAGTTTTGGTCCGCCAGCATTAGATTCGCGATGGCGAGTAATTCGTCAGGCTGGTAATCCGGGAAGTCGATATGGTGAGCGATGCGTGAGCGCATGCCCGGGTTAGACTGAAAGAACTTATCCATCTTATCCTTATAACCGGCGAGGATCACGACGAGGTCGTCGCGATTATTCTCCATGACCTGCAACAGGATTTCGATAGATTCCCCGCCATAATCACGCTCGTTTTCCGGTTTGTATAGATAGTAGGCCTCGTCGATGAAAAGCACACCGCCCATGGCCTTCTTGATGACCTCTTTCGTCTTCGGTGCGGTATGCCCTATGTATTGGCCGACCAGGTCATCGCGGGTCACTGTCACCAGGTGTCCCTCACGTACATAGCTCAGGCGCTTAAGAATCTCGCCCATGCGCATCGCTACCGTGGTCTTGCCGGTACCCGGATTACCGGTAAAACACATGTGCAGTGTTGGTGTTTTCGAGGTTAGCTCAAACTGCTTGCGCAGCCGGTCTACCAGCAGTAGGGCCGCGACCTCGCGAATACGTGTCTTGACCGGAACCAGCCCGACAAGTTCGCGGTCAAGTTTGTCGAGCACCTCCTGGATATTGGAGTCACGGAACTCGGCTTCGAGATCTACCACGTCATTGGCCGTGTCTGTCCCGTCCGGCGCTTCGTCTGTTGAATAATTCATGATTCATCCGGTATGACGGGTGGCGCGGTCAATCCGCGCCACCCGATCCAGCCCTGCCTTAGTGCCCTAGTACCGCTCGGATTCGGCTTTGTCGGTTGCGTACGAATGCACCGTGTAGCGTATCATACGGCCCTCCGACTCCTGCCGCACCAGGCCAAAGCCCGGTTCACTCTGTGGTCGGTGGACCATGAACGACATGGCCGGGCTTTCCGTGCCGCGCGTGGAGCTGAATGCCGTTACGCGGACATAGTAATTCGGAAAGGTCTTCCGGCAGCTGTCTACTTCCATCATGATCCCGGCGGGATCCTTGAGGTCAAACATGGGATTGCCGAACATCTCCCAGTAGGTATTACGCGGGTGCGGGTCATCGGTGTATTCGACGCTGACGGCCCAGCCATTATCCAGCGCGTACTTAATCTGCTTCACGATCTGTTCGTCGGTCAGGTCCGGCAGAAACGAGAACTGGCCCTGCGTCAGGCGATTGCCTGGATTGGTCATCATAGCGATATCTCCTTGGTTTCCTAGGCGCTTGCCGTGGTCGTCGGCACGAAGTCCGCGGTATCGGTCGACTCGTAGTTGAAGGTGATGTCCTTCCAAGTGTCGAGGGCGGCTTTGAGCGGTGAGCAGTCTTTCGCAGCATCCTGGAGGATCTGCGGCCCCTCGTTCCAGATGTCGCGGCCTTCGTTTCGCGCCAGCACCATTGCCTCGAGAGCAACCCGGTTGGCGGTCGCGCCTGCCTGGATACCCATCGGATGGCCGATCGTACCGCCGCCGAACTGCAGCACCACGTCTTCGCCGAGATAGGTCAGCAACTGGTGCATCTGGCCGGCGTGGATGCCGCCCGAGGCCACCGGCATCACCTTGTTGAGTGATGCCCAGTCCTGATCGAAGAACAAACCGTTCTCGAGACTGGTGGGCGTGCTCGTCTCGCGCAAGGTATCGTAGAAGCCCTTGATCATCAGCGGGTCGCCTTCCAGCTTGCCGACCACGGTGCCGGCATGGATGTGGTCCACGCCCGCCATGCGCATCCACTTGCAGATGACGCGAAAGTTCATGCCGTGGTTTTTCTGGCGCGAGTACGTGGAGTTACCGGCGCGGTGCAGGTGCAATATCATGTCGTTCTCGCGCGCCCATTTTGCCATCGACTGAATTGCGGTGTAGCCGATGACAAGGTCGATCATAATGATGATCGAGCCGAGCGACTTGGCGAACTCGGCACGTTCGATCATTTCGTCCATGGTCGCCGCGGTGACGTTCATGTAATGGCCCTTGACTTCGCCGGTGGCGGCGGATGCCCGGTTGACGGCCTCCATGCAGTACAGGAAACGGTCACGCCAGTGCATGAACGGCTGCGAGTTGATGTTCTCGTCGTCCTTCACGAAGTCGAGGCCGCCCTTCAGCGCCTCGAACACAACGCGGCCGTAGTTGCGGCCCGACAGGCCCAGCTTCGGCTTGGTAGTAGCACCAAGCAGCGGGCGGCCGAATTTGTCGAAGCGCTCACGCTCCACGACAATGCCGGTTGCCGGCCCCTGAAACGTCTTCAGATAGGCGACCGGAATACGCATGTCTTCCAGGCGCAGTGCCTTTACCGCCTTGAAGCCGAACACGTTGCCGATGATCGAGGCAGTCAGGTTCGCAATCGAGCCCGGCTCGAACAGGTCGAGGTCGTAGGCAATATAGGCGAAATACTGCGCCTCGTTCTTCGTGCCTTCACCGGTGTTCGGCACCGGGTCCACGCGGTAAGCCTTGGCCCGGTACAGTTCACAAGCGGTCAGGCGGTCGGTCCACACCACGGTCCAGGTCGCCGTCGACGATTCACCGGCAACCGCTGCTGCCGCCTCTTCCGGATCTACACCGGCCTGCGGTGTGATGCGGAACAGTGAGATGATATCGGTATCCTTGGGTTGGTAATCCGGCTCCCAATACCCCATCTTTTTATAAGGGATAACGCCGGATTGATAGCGTTCTTTCCCTTCCTTCATTGTTTCGGAACTAGCCATTTCAGCCTCCAAAGCCGTCTCATTGGTTAAAGGTCAGTGCTCACGGAACGGCGGAACATGCCGCATCCGGCCAGACCCAGGTTCGCAGCGGCGGGCTAGCCCCCGATGCGATGCGACATCCTGCCTAAACCAACTCATCGATAATAGTCAATATTATTGATATGAATGATAGACTATCGTCTATGTGACTCGCTCAGGATCTACAATGCGCAACAGCACCCTTCGCCAACTGGAACTGTTTTATGCGATAGCCCGCCTCGGCAGCTTCACGCGTGCCGCTGAGGAGTCATACGTCACCCAACCGACAATCTCCATGCAGATCAAGAAGCTGACTGACTCCGTGGGTGTGCCTCTGTTCGAACATGTTGGTAAGAAAGTCTACCTCACCGATGCAGGCTGCGAGTTACGGAAGACCTGCAATCGCATCTTCACGGAACTGGAACGTTTCGAGATGTATGTCGCCGACCTGAAGGGCTTGGAGACCGGCGCACTCAGGATTGCGGTAGTGACCACCGCCAAGTATTTCATCCCACGCCTACTGGGTGCTTTCTGCCAGCGACATCCGGGTATCGAGGTGTCACTTAAGGTATCCAACCGCGAACGCATCCTGAGTAGAATCTCGGACAACGAGGACGATCTGTATGTACTTGGCCAACCGCCGGAAGGAATTGACGTGGTTGCCGAACCGTTCCTGCCGAATCCGCTGGTTGTGCTTGCACCATGGGGTCACCCTCTAGCAAAAGAAAAGGACATCACTCTCCAGCGCCTCGCCGAGGAACCGTTCCTGCTGCGTGAGCCGGGTTCAGGCACCCGCAATGCAGCTGAACGGCTGTTCGTCGCGCATGGTCTTAAGCCGAAGGTGCGTATGGAACTGGGAAGCAACGAAGCCATCAAGCAGGCCGTCATAGGTGGCCTCGGCGTATCAGTATTATCGAAGCACACACTGGTAATGGACGGCTCGGGCCGGCAGATCTCGGTACTTGATGTCGAGGGCTTCCCTATCGAGCGTCAATGGTACGTCGTCTACCCTGAGGAGAAACGGCTATCGGTCGTAGCGCGCGCTTTTATGGAGCACCTGCGGGCGGTACAGGATAGAGATAATCACCTACTTCTGCCAACTGCGAACGAAAAGGGTTCTGCACCGTTCTTACCGATGGTTGAGTAATCAGTTCCAACACCTTGCCTAGAGAAGTGCCCCACGTTCAACGCAGGCCAAGACCCTAGGATCTGCCCTATTACCTGGAGCTCGGCGGGAGTCGAGATGAAGCGTTCCGGTTGGCGTACGCCCGTGGCGGGTACAGGGGCATGGGCCTGCGTCACGCCCCCGCTGACCAGGCTGACCGACCCGGGCGACCAGGCAGGCAATACGCCCCGCACCCTCTCCCTGCCGAGGACCTTGGCAACACCGCCACCAATCACCACCTCGAGACCGATCGCCTCGACCTCGGCCTGCAGACATTGCGACCCGGCTTCGTCGAGTTGCTGGCCGCGTAACCGGTCGGCATGTTCGACGATCGTCACCGCAGTGTTGCCCGGTTGCATGCCGCGGGCGGCTTCCAGGCCGAGCAGACCGCCACCCAGGACAACGGTACGATGACTGCTCGCGCGACGTGCTAGCAACCGGTTGGTGTCATCGAGGTCACGAAAGGTGAAGACCCCCGGGAGATCGATACCGGGGATATCCGGAACATAAGGCGATTTCTGTCAAATGACATACCATCCTGCTTGTCTTTTCATCCGTCCTCTGCGTTGCGACAACAGTTACATAGTTCGACTATGTGCCTGTTGTCGCGCCTTGATGACGAACGAAAAGCCGGCGCAATCTGATATGTCATTTTCCGGCAATCGCCTAAGGGCGGGAGCCGGTTGCCAGCACCAGTTTGCTGTACGGCTGGAGCGGACCCGTATTGTCGACGACGCACCGTCGGTCCTTGTCGATCGAATCGATGCGATAACCGATCCTTTCCTCGATCCTTGTCCCGAAGGGTTTCTGAAGTGGCTGAGCCAATCCGTCGCGGTTGATTTCACCGGCAAGCCACGAGGACAGCCTCACCCGATTGTACGGCTCGTGCGACTCATCTCCGTAGATCACAACGGGAATCTCGGACAAACGCTCGAGCAGCTCGCGGGCGGTACGCATGCCGATCGGACCGTTTCCGACGATTACGATTGGGGCCCCCTCGCCCGTCGCTGATTCGCCCGACTGCGGGTTTCGATCGTTCGACCGTGCCTGCACCATGTTTTGCATCGATGTTCCCGTGTCACTCTCCAGGCGCCGAGCGCATCACCCCAGGAAATCCAGTCCAGAACGGTGCCGCCGCCTTTTCCGAAAGCGAGCAACATGCCAACTATGAAGCGATCAGGTTTTCCCAGGTAAGAACAAAGACTTCAGGGTACCGATTGGACTGAGCCAACGGGCAGTCCCGCGGCTTCGCCCCCATTTTGATCAGCAGCGAGACCCCTCCGGTGCATCCGGCAAGGCAGCACGTCCTCCCTGGAGATCGTCTGGCTTTTTGACGCGAACGAATATTGGTGCATTTACACCTTTGTGATACCTAAAAGAACATCGCGGCCAGTCTGACGATAATGTCCAGCGGCCAGATAAAATCGCCAGGAACGATTTTGAACTGCCGAAGGCTGGCCCGAAGGGCGGAGGGCAGGAAGCCCGGAGTAACCCACGGCGCTCGCAGCTGAAAGCCACCATCTGCTCGGCGTGGCTGGTGTCGCAACGTACCCGCAGATAGCCGTGTTCCAGACGGCCGCATCGGAGATAGTCCTCGAATTCCCGTTGCACGTGCTCCGGCAACGGCCGATCCTGGCGGGCCATGAGGTCAACAAGTTCGAATACTGCTCCTCGACGATCCGGTAGAGCAGGGTCTGTCCGGGTCGGTAGCGCTGGTATTGGTAGCGCTCCGCTCCCGGGCGGGTGTCCGTACTGTCGGTGTTGGCGACATGATCGACGTCCGTACGATACTGTACTTTTATACAGTCTATTGCCTGGACGTACACGCTTCATCATCCGGAGCATTGGCGACAGGTGAACGGCGCCGCCGTTCACGTCCGGGGGGACGGGCAAGCGGAAAACCGTCCGTTGCCTCGTTAGCAGGTGCAATTGTTCAGCGGCTTTCCCATTTGGCGCCAGGTAACGGCAATGGGGTGTTGACGCAGGAAGTGTTACCGGCAAGGGTGAGGCGGATAATGAGCAATGTCCAGTGGACATTGCTCCCGCCGAACGGATTTGCCATGGAGGGTAAACCCTGGCCTTGCCAGCGAAGCGGGATTGCGGAGCGCCGCAAGCCGGCGGCAAGCCTGCAGGGAAGAATTCACGGAGTCTTCCGGCACAAAGACGCCGTTGCCGCGACACCCCGGTGATAGTGCCGGGTCATTGTGGACGCGCTCGACTCATCGCACGAACACCACCCGGGGCAATTGTACCCGCCGGCGACGCCCCCGGTCGTCGCTGACCTCCAGGGTCTCGGGGTGGTCGACGTCCACCATCGCCTTGTCGTCGCGGCTGGCGAGATTCAGATAGCCGACCAGCTCGCCGATGCCGCGGGTCACCGGAAAGCGCCGGACCACCCTAGCGAGACTGACCTGGGGCTCCTTTTGCAGCAATCGCCGGATGTTCGCCTCCAGTTCGGCCTCGTCGATGTAGACCTGCCGGAACAGCGCGTCGACCTCGATCCCGGCCTCGCCCTCCTCGATGTCGATGGCATCGATGACGGTCGGCCGCGACGGTTCGTACAGGCCTCGGGACATGACCAGGTCGATGCCGGGACGCAATTCGTCCACCGCGGCGAAAGCCCTGGCGTCCGGGGGACGGTTGCGGATGCTCACCGCCTGCCTTTCGATGCCACGGATCAACTCCATGATGCGCTTGTTCTCAAGCCACGCCTGGTCGTCCAGGTACTTGCGCAGTTGCTCCACCAGCCTGTTGTTGGTCTGGAACACCTTCTCCCCGGCCTCGAGCAGGGCGTAGCGGATCCGGCGCAGGAATTCCCCCGGCGCGGTCGCCTCGATGGCATCCAGGCCGTACACCGCCTCGAGCAGCTCGTCGAGTTCCGCCTGACGGGCGGGCGACATCAGAAATTCCCAGAAGGCACGGAAGCTGCGGCCCTGGTCCGATTCGTGGATTTCGTCGTGACCGGCGAAGATCCGGTCCAGCGTGGCCCCCCGTGACTGGTCCCCGAGCGCGATCCTTTCCCGGGTGCTGCGGTCAAGTTCGCGAAAGTTGTGCTCCACCTGCCGGAAATCCGCCAGCAGCCGGCGCGCGATGTCCTCGGCCTGGTGAAACCGTTCCCTGACCCGGGTGGGGTCCATGGTCTCGAACCGGCCCGAGCGGACCTGCTCGATCTCGGCGTCGATCTGCTGCTTGCGCCGCTCCAGTTCGGCGATGCGCGCCTGCGGGTCCTGCTCGGTCTGCAGGACCATCTCGCGCAGCAACTCGAACACCGTCAACAGCCTGGATTCGGTGCCGACGAACTCGCGCGCCTCCAGTTCCCGCAGCCACTCGATCGCCTTTTCGGTGGCCGGCGTCAGGTCCAGCTCCGGCTCGTCCCCGCGCTCGGTGTAGTAGCGTCGAAGGTACGGCGACGTCCCCTCGGACCAGTCGGTCAGGTACTGCCTCGCGGTCCTGGGGAACAGGTCCTGCCCGTGAATCTCCCGCAGGTGAAACAGGTAGTCGTCCAGCGCGCTCGCCAGCTCGGGCCAGGGGATCGCCCGACGGTTGGGCCTGACGAAGCGGAGATTCAGAAAACCGATGATCAGCGGCGCGTTGTCCGCCGCCAGCAGGCGCAACGTCGGGTGGTCCCGCTTCAAGCGGACCAGATAGTCGAAATCCAGATCGTCGGGACGGGGCATTGCGTCGTCGGTCAGGGCAGTACGCGAGACAGAGAATAGGAAGCATAGCGGTACTGGATGGCTGTTTGCACCTTCGTCGAGGCCGCGATCGCCATGAAATCTCGCGGAATCCTCTGCTCCCTCCAGAGTCCCCTACTCATTACCGACACTTTTCGGCCAATCCCGCCCGTCAGACCAGCCGATACCCTGCCGTATCCATCAGGGTCGCGGCTCCCTGGGTTTAGGGGCAGGTTACACCCGAGTGTCAGTCGGTCAGGCTTGTGTGCCCACCTTTGCGTTGCACGCAGACAGGTGGTGGGGCCCAGCTTTGCTCGGCGCATCCCTGCGCCTCACCCCTTCGGGGCTTACGCGATTGTCGCTCCCGGCGAATTTTTCAGGCGGTTGGATGGATTCGGCCAAGGTGACTTTCTCCTTCAGGTGAGTGAGTATCGTCTTGATGACCACCGGATATTCAATGCACGTGATGACCTTGAGCGCCGCCGCAGGCGCGGCAGGTCTCGATATCGATGTTGATAAATCGGTAGGAATGCCGATTTGCACAGACGAAGGCTGCCCCGAAGGGGTGCGGTACAGGGATGTATCGCATGAATACGCGCTTCAAGTGCTGCGCCTAGACCTTGCCCCGGACCTGATCCGGGGTCATCGACGCCCGACGTTCGGCGGGCGTTTGGTCTTGCGTCTCATCGGGCGCCCGGGTCTTGTGGCCTTTGCCCCGCCTGGCCGGTGTCACCCGCGCGCGGCACATGCTGATGGGCGCGAATAAGCCGTGACAAAATCATCGGGAATGAATTTGGACAGCTTTAGCTGGCCCGCGAAGCGGGCGAGTATCAGGGATGATACGAGCAAAACGAGTCAGAACCTGCCCCAGACTGGATCCGGGGTTGACCTAAGGGTGATCGGCCGCAGTGAAGTCATGGTTATTACGGACGCCGTCAATCTTGAAAACGCGGCTCTCGTTGGATGTCATCTGGAAAATAATGCCGTACTTTGCGGACGATTTTAGACGGGTCCGATGTCACCGACACCAATAGGCGATTCCTATTTGCGAGGAGCACACTTCAGTTGAAAAGTTTTCAGCAATATGCCAGCTGCTTGATGGTGCTGATTGCGGTGATGTCACCGGTTGCAGTGGGCCAGTCCTGGGACAGTCGGCTTCAAACCGGCAATCGAATCGTCGTAGACTCCCAGACTAACCGGGCCACCATGATCGATCGGCAAGGCGGATCGACTCCTTTGTGGGATGGGGTTCATCGCCTGCAGGACGGATCCACGATCACGATTCGCGAGGGCGTGGTGGTGCCCAACGTAGGCATTCTGGAAACTCGTCGCAAACCCCTTGCAGAGTCCAGTCCACTGACCCTGGAGAGCACTTCTGCGTGCATTCAACTGCAACGCAGGACCTGCGGTTTATACGATGAATGCGCTGACCAAGAGCCCTGTTCTCTTGCGACACAGCTCGTGCACTCCGAACGTGAAGAGCTGCAGGAGTCCAGAAGAGGACTGGACTCACGCCTCACGAATATCCCCGAGCAGTGTCGTAGGGCCTTACGGGATAAAGCATTCTTTACACCTTGCGGTAGAAGGCAAAAGGGAAGCGCGTCTACGCCCTGCGACAACCTCGTGATAAAGGTGTGCGGGGATCGATATCAATGCGCTAACCGGCCGGGTTGCTCGCTTGCAAGGCAGCTGATCGAGATGGAATACCAGGAAAGGATCTCCAGTATCGACCCGAAGGCAGCAACCTTCACCGCCGGCCAGTGCCAGCAGGCGCTGCGAGATGAGACATTCTTTACTGCCTGTAAGGCGATTTCTGGAAAATGACATACCATCCTGCTTGTCTTTTCGTCCGTCTTCGGCGTTGCGGCAACGGTTGCATAGAACGACTATGCGCCCGTTACCGCGTCTTAAAGACGAACGATAATCCTGCGCAATCTGGTATGTCATTTTCCGGCAATCGCCTAAGCAGTAGATGAGCGCTATACTGAATCTCACAGATCCAAGGGACCTGATCAGTCTGCCTTTTGGGGGAGCATATGGCCTGAAGTGATATAGGAGGCAGGACTGTCAAGTATCATTTCGTTTTCTGTTACTCCGAAATGAATGACGACCTCCCTGTTGGGAAGTGTTTCGCCAAGCCGTACCATACGCATCTCAACACGATTCTCATTGTCGACAACGAAAACTACCGGTAAGCCACCGCGGTAAGTGACCGCCGTAAGCGGGACGGTAATTCGAGCGTCCTTGGATTGACGAGATGTAGGAATGAGTACCTCCGCATAGGTACCTGCCGCGACGATCACATCTTGCGTCAGGTTAAACTTCACCCGGATGGTATGTTTGACAGGATCGGCTTTGGGAAAGATATTTGCGACTTGAACGTTCAACCTGGCGTTGATGGCGTCGATTCTGGCAGTGACTGTATCGCCCTCATGCAGGGTAGAGACCAGGCGGGTCGGTATATCCGCGACAATCTGCAACAATTGGACATCTTCATATCCCAGCAGGGGTTGGCCCGGTTGCACCGTATCGCCAACCTCTACATATTTCGTGACGATCACCCCATCAAAGGGTGCCACGCTTGCCGTATCGCGCAGTTTGGTATCAATCTGTCGAATTCGAGATCGAGCCTGTTCAAGGGCGTGTCCAGCCTGATCGATCTGAGTCCGACTGGCGAAGATATCCGCCCCACGTTCCACGCCCGGTTGGCGTGTACCGATGAAACTTTCCATGGGATTGGTAAACATTTGATCGAACATCCCGGGAATCCCCATACCGCCAGGCGCTTTGTTGGAAGTGGCTGGAGACGCCCGAATACGGGTGTACTGTACGGAGGCATTGTGGTAAGCGGCATAGGCGCTCGCCCACTGGGCTTCGGCGCTACGACGCTGGGCCAGCAAATCCTCGGTATTGAGCCGCAGCAAGACAGCGTCACGATTGAAACTATCGCCTTCCTCCCCGGCGATCATCACGACTCGTCCGGGTAGTTGAGCGGATAATATGACCGATTTATGTGCGGCCACGCTGCCACCGACCGGCACTGTGGTAGCAGCATCCCGGTACGAGTTAACAGGGATCACAATCATCCGCGATTGTCCGGGTTCAACGGCGTTCCCCACGGTCGGCGGCAGCAGGCAAACCATCGCCGTAGCAAAAATCGCGAATCGAATTGGAGTGATGATTGACATAAGGCAACGAACAAGCGACAAAGCCATTAATACAATAAATATATGATACGACATAAAATGCCCGGAAAGGGTTTCGGAAGGTTCGTGACCTCTTGGCGATTTTGATCCGGTGGCGAATGAGAGATGGGCGGCAACTGTGTTAGTGTTGGCGTAACCTATTGATTATCGTTAACTATTCTTGAGGCATGCTGAGTGAAGTCAGGGGTGGTCGCGGCCGACCGGCGCATTGGGGATTGATGGATGGTTGACAAACAGATCAAACACAAGTCGCGACGTCCCGCGTTAGCACATCCCCATATTCCTCACGAGCCACGCCCGCACCTGGGCATTGCCGGGAACATCGCCAGATTTTTCATCGATTCGCCCCTTTCTCCGCTGCTTTACCTGGCGGCGCTGTTCGTCGGTGTGGTGGGGCTGGTCTTTACGCCGCGGCAGGAAGATCCGGAAATTTCGGTGCCTATGATCGATATCTTCGTCCGTTATGACGGGGCATCGGCCGAGCAGGTGGCGAATCTGGCCATCGATCCACTGGAGCGGATCATGAGCGAGATCCCCGGTGTCAAACATGTCTATTCGGCGTCCCAACGGGGTCAGGGCATCGTGACCGTGCGTTTCAAGGTCAAGGAAGAACTGGGCCCTTCCATCGTCAAGGTTCATGACAAGCTGCAATCCAATATGGACAAGATCCCTCCCGGGGTCTCCATGCCATTGGTCAAGCCCAAGGGTATCGACGACGTTCCGGTGGTAACGGTGACTTTGTGGTCGGAACAGGCTTTAGACTCGGAACTTCGCATATTAGCGCACAAGGTGCTTCAAAGACTCAAGGAAGTGCCGAATACAGGGCAGGGATTCGTTGTCGGCGGCCGCACCCAGCAGGTCCGCATCGAAGTGCTGCCGGAGCGGTTGACCGGGTTTGGCGTCAGTCTGGATCAGATTGCACAAACGATCAGGCAAGCGAATCGTGAGGAAGGCGGCGGTAATCTCGAAGAAGGCGCCTTGATATATGAAGTCTACACGGGTGCATTCCTGGAATCGGCTGGTGACGTCTCCCAGCTGGTGGTGGCGGTGCGTGAGGGTAAGCCGGTTTATGTTCGCGATGTCGCCAACGTGACCGCGGGTCCGTCAGAGCTGAAAAACATCGTCAATTTCTCTACCGGCGCTGCGTCTGAACAGAACAGCCCCGGGGTCTTTGGCGCGCCGGCGGTCACCATCGCGATCGCCAAGAAGGAAGGCACCAATGGTGTTACCGTGGCCAATGCAATACTGGATAAGCTCGAGGCATTGAAGGGTCGCGTGATCCCGGACAATATTCAGGTGACGGTAACCCGCAATTACGGCAAGACCGCCAATAACAAGGTCAATGAGTTGCTAAGGGCGCTGATGATCGCTGGGATTGCAGTCAGTATCCTCTGCTTTCTCTCGATTGGGACGCGGCCGGCGATCGTCGTCATCGCCGTGATTCCTGTCGTCATTCTGCTCGCCATCTGGGCAGCGTGGGTGTTTGATTACACAATCAACCGTGTGAGTCTTTTCGCCTTGATCTTTGCCATCGGCATCCTGGTCGATGATGCCACGGTCGTAGTGGAAAACATTTTTCGCCGCTGGTTGCGCGCCGATACCACAGACCTCGAGACCGCGATAGATGCCGTGCGCGAAGTGGGAAATCCAACCATTGTCGCCACCTTTACGGTACTCGCCGCCCTGATGCCGATGGGGTTTGTCAGCGGCATGATGGGCCCGTACATGCTGCCCATTCCGATCCTCGGCTCCGCGGCGATGATCTTTTCCTTATTCGCCGCTTTTGTCTTCACACCCTGGTTTTCAATGCGCGTGAAACCCAGAATGCATGCCTTGGCTAAAGCGGAGCAGCGGGAAAAAAAGTTTCAGGATGCGGTCGGTCGCTTTTATCGGCCCCTGCTGCTGCCGTTGATCAACAATCGCCTGTACGGGTGGATTTTTCTGGGCACCATCGTGGTCGCGTTTTTCCTCGCGTGCCTGATGTTCTATACAAAGGCGGTTTCGGTAAAGATGCTGCCCTTCGATAACAAGCCGGAATTCAACGTCGTGATCAATATGCCCGAGGGCACCGCACTACTGGCCACTGCGAATGTCACGCAAAAGTTTGCGGCCGAATTGCGCAAGGTTCCCGAAATCACCGCCTTGCAGACCTATGTGGGCACTGCGTCGCCATTTAACTTCAATGGGATGGTGCGCCATTATTACCTGCGCCGGAATCCATGGGAGGCCGATATCCAGGCCATGCTCCTGGATAAGCGCGACCGCGAACGCAGCAGCCATGAGATCGCCTTCGATATCCGTCAAATCCTGACTCCGCTGGCGAAAAAGCTCGGGGCGCGCATCGCCGTGGTGGAAATGCCGCCCGGCCCGCCCGTTCTGCAGACCTTAGTGTCCGAGATCTACGGGCCGGATGCGGAGACCCGCCAGCAGGTCGCAAAGGATATGACTCGCTTGTTTGAGGAGGCGCCGAATGTTGTGGATGTGGACAATTATATGGCCGAACCCTATGAAAGGTGGCGCTTCGAGATCGATACGGAAAAAGCCAAGCGGCGTGGCATATCCATGGAGACCATTAATCGCAACGTGCTCATGGCGATGGGCGGTTACAAGCTGGGCGACGTGAAAGGCAGCGGATCTTTGGAACCGGTCTATCTGGTGATACAGCTTCCCCTGATGACGCGAGGGGATCTCGAGCGTGTCGGGAACCTGCCGGTATCCTCGCCGGAGGGTGAGGTCGTGCCATTATCCGAGCTGGGCCAGTTCGTCAAAATAGCGGAACGACCCATCATCTATCACAAAGATCTGCGACCGATGGAATACGTGGTGGGCGAAATGGAGGGGCGGCTTGGCGCGCCGATCTACGGCATGCTGGCCGTCGAAAAAATGCTTGAAAGTTATGAATCGCCGGATGGCGCTGTAATGAGCGGCACGCTGACCGGCCCACCGGCCGATGGCCTTCATTCCGGTTTCGAGTGGAGCGGGGAATGGGTAGTGACTTATGAGACCTTCCGCGATATGGGTCTTGCCTTCGCCGCGGCCATGGTGCTCATCTATATGTTACTCGTCCTCGAGTTTGACAATTTCATCTTGCCGACCGTGGTTATGGCGCCGATTCCATTGACCCTGATCGGCATCATCCCCGGTCACTGGTTGCTGGGAGCCGAATTCACGGCCACCTCGATGATCGGCTTTATCGCCCTGGCGGGTATTGAAGTGCGTAACTCGATCCTGATGGTTGACTTTACGAAGAATGAGATCCATCGCGGCGAAGAGGTACGCGATGCCGTGGTAACGGCCGGTCAGATCCGCATGCGGCCCATTTGGGTGACGGATCTAACCATGATGGCAGGCGCCTCGACCATCCTGTTCGACCCTATTTTTCAGGGTATGGCGATCTCACTCCTGTTCGGGCCCATCGTCGCCACCACGCTTACGCTCTGGGTCGTCCCATTAGGTTGCATTTCGGCACGAAAAGTGTTCGCGTGTGAAAAATCCGAGCAGGATTTGAATGAGACGCAAGAAGTCTGAACCCAAGATAACGGAAGTTCAGACGACCTGATCTCGTGTTTTATCCAAACATGAGTCCGCTGGAAGTAACCTTCCAGAAATCAACGGCTAGCTCGTCCGTCACCATCGTTTTGCAGCGTAGCTTTGAGCAAAGGCGGTACGGCAAGTGTGGTCACAATCACCATTAACACGATAGCGGAAAAGAGGGAGTCTTCGATAACGCCGAGCGTCTTACCGATTGCCGCAAAGATGAGTCCAACTTCACCACGCGGCATCATCCCGATTCCGACCGCCAGGCGATTCACTGATTTCCCCGCGAATATGCCAGATGCCAGCTTGCCAACAATGGCGGCGACCAACAGGCCCGCCGCTGTAATGACAACTTGCCAGTCGAGAAACGATTCTATCTTAACCTGCATACCCATCAGCACAAAGAATATCGGCACCAGGATGACTTCCAGTGGCATGATCAAATCTTTGATCGTATACGCCTTGTTCGGATCTGCCCGACAAGCTCTGAAAAAGGCTTCACGCAGAACCAACCCTGCGGTAAATGCCCCCACGATCGTCGCCAAACCCACCAGATTGGCCATCCATGCGAGCACCATCACAAACAGGTAGGAGGTAAACATCTTGGCCTCAATAATATCCAGACGACAGAGGTACCGGATGACAAAGTGGAGAAAATACGGGCCAACATAAATTGCACCAACCAGGAATGCCGTTGCGAGCAGCACAACCTTCAGCATCTCGCTGAGTTCAACGCCACCTGAGACGACGAAGCCGGTCACGATGGCGAGCATCAACAGCCCGAGGATATCGTCCATAATGGCGGCACCCAGGATAATGTGTGCCTCCCTGGACTGTTGCTTGTTTATGTCCTGAAGTACGCGAGCAGTGATGCCGACACTGGTCGCACCCAGCGTCGCGGCGATAAACATGTTGGAGTTCAAGGACAGTCCCGGCATAAGTACCCAGATCACGGAAAAGCCGAGAACAAAGGGTAATATCATCCCGGTGAGGGCTACGCGTATGGAGTTCCTGCCCACCTCCCGCAGTTCTTCCACGCTGGTATCCAGGCCCACAAGAAACAGAAGAAATATCACCCCGTAACGGGAAAAGACGTCGACCGTGTGCGCGACCTGAAGGAGCTCCGCCCCATCGGGTCCCCTGAGCGCATCCAGGCTTTCTTCCACCGCTCCGGCACTAATACTTGCCTTCGCAGCCTCTTCTACTGTCTGTCCGGCCAGCATCAGATCAACGACGTCGAAGATTTCGGGGCCTTGTCGCAGGATAATTATGAGGTCGGAGCCAAAGTAATAACCAAGATTGCCCAGAACCACACCCATCAACAGTTCGCCAAGGACGGATGGCTGCCCGATTTTTCGTGCGGCAAACCGGCCAAGCACGGCAAAGAAGAGAATACCCGTGACCCCGAGGATAACCGGTGCAACCGGGTCACTATGTGCACTACCTTGATGTGCCGCAAACGCGGGTGCTGACGAAATTTCAATTGCCAGCAGCGTTAAGATCTTTACCAGCCTACCCCGCCAGAAATAATGAAACATGCAATTATTCCTATTTTATAGGGCTGCAGATGAAAAAAGGGCGCTAGTTCCCTTACTGAAATTCCCCGATTTCCTCATGCGACGAGCCGCATAAATGTTGACAACCGAGATTTTCTTTCGGGTTTGGTTTGTTCTGGGCAACCGATATCAAAACCCAGTTTTGCATGGGCGTCGGCAATCGGTCGGTGTACGTCCGCAAACGCGTATTCAGTTCTTGAGTTTGTGGCGTGTCGTCGTGCGGGCGTGTGATCCATGCGATTCGCATAGATCCAGTCAGCGTAGTGGCGGAAATGCAGAAGCTCAAATGGTCGGTCACGGCGTACGGATCTCGGGTCTGGCCTTTGGCACTGCCGATTTCCTGTTTGATTCCCTTGTACAGCAATCACGGCAAGGAAATAGGGCATTAGAATCCACTAATGTCGGAGCGAATTAGTGGATTCTAATATAGAATACGTGAAACTTCAGTTCCCTTATTTTTGAGTAACATACTGTTTGGCGGGGTCACACTAGCAGTGACAGGATCCAGATTGAGCCGGTTCGGGGCTTCTGCTGCGAGTGTGTGATAGCGAAACACTCCAGTATAGGAATAGATCAGTACCCTTCCTTCCGTCATGCTGGCCCATCCGGTGATGGACGTTTGCCGCAAAGCCAGAACAGTATCATTCTGGACCAGCCGTCAACGATCAAGCTGATGCCGGTAAAGATACAGATCGTCGACAGAGAAATGGTACGCCACTGAAATAGAATGAAAAAACAGAATACCACGCCCAGCAGTCCGCTCAGAAAAACCCACCTCCAGTTAGGAACCGGGCGGATATCCAGGCCTTTCCCCATACGAAGCGCACCACCGATCAGGAACGTCAAGCCGAGCATCAGGGTGAGAGACGTGAAGTCTATCAGGTGGGAAAACAATAATATTAAACCAACGAAGGCAAACAGGCTGGCACTCATCCAGCTGAGCAGAAACCCTGTCTTCGAGCGAAGGAGAACGGAATGGAATGCATCAGCGCTACCGGTGATGAACAAAACCGACCCCAGGACGATTTCAACGGGATATTCGGTCTTCAAGGGTAAAACAATTGCTGCAATACCCAACAGCATGGAGATAGTACCCAGAATCAGAAAACGACTTCGAATTGCGGCTGCATCCTCAACAGTAAATGCAACCTGATACTCCGGCTCTAGGTCATACACCATTTCATCGTTTCTCTTCATTGTTCCTCTATTGCCATGATTACTACACAATGTACATGATGCCATTGGGGCCGGCCATTTGTTTGGTGGGTCGAAGTCGCTCGGCCCACAGTCGGTATTGCGTCGGCCTCGGGTAAACTAAGAAATATATCAAGAACCCCAACTGGCAGACATCCTCAACTGGCACCCCCGGTGTTGCACAACGTAACTCTTGAATAACATAAACCTAACTTGTTGATAATAGGGGGCTCTGGGCGTTCTCATCTTCCTTGTTTAGTACAAGATCGAATCCCAGGGAGGCGGCTCTCTTTTTCAGATTTTTGGTGACGCGTTCG
>JAYENI010000271.1:0-20613 GCA_034722015.1 Pseudomonadota bacterium | reverse complement strand
GGAAAATCGACACCCCTCGCGACCGTAACCCCGATGAGAAGGGTCAGACGGCGCCTCCCCCGGATCAGCAAACAAAAGTCGCCGCCGGGGCGGATGCCACATCAGCGGCCCCACCCACCGACAAACCCAGTGACAAGAGTGCCTCCCGGCCACGCAGAAGACCCAGGCGCCGTTCGGGATCCCGACGGTCCGAACCGGCCCGGGAAAGGAATGATTCGGGTAGCCCTGACGCCAGCCGCCCCGATTCCGGGAGGCAGACGGACGCATCCGGGCAAACGACATCTGTCGCCCCCGGAGATTCCGGGACCGGGACTGTCCCGGATCGGGGGAGGAACGAATCAGACAACCCTGGCACCAGCCCCCCTTCAGGGAAGCAAAGGAACACGGGTGGGCAGACGACATCCGTCGCCGCCGGTGATTCCCGGACCGCGCCCGTCCCGGACCGGGGAAAAAACGAATCGGGGAACCCTGGAACTGGCCCCGATTCCGGGAAACAAACCGAGGCGACCGGACAAACGACATCTGTCGCCGCCGGTGAATCCAGGCAGGACCCTACTTCCAAGCCGACGGATGTTCCGCACGGTTGAGCCCGCCGCGCCAGGCATGTGTCTGGCGCGATCGTTAGGCGATTGCCGGAAAATGACATACCGGACGAGGTAGCGGGGCCTACACAGTTGGCATTGCACCTCTGGTGAACCATGGCGCGGACCAATCAGGCCATCCGCCCGGAAAAGGCTACAGTCTGTGGCGCTCCCGGATGTGATCCAGCAGGCCCCGGCTGCCTTGCTCGACAAGATCGAGGACTCGCTCAAATCCGCTTTTACCGCCGTAGTAGGGATCCGGCACGTCTCTGCCCGGCATGCCGTCCGCGTAGTCGAGCAGAAGCCGCAGTTTGGCTTCCTCACCTGGCGGGCAGATTTCCCGAAGGTTCTGCAGATTGTCCCTGTCCATGGCGACCACGTAATCGAACGCGCTGATATCGAAGTCCGCCGCCTGTCGAGCTCGCTGCGCACGCAGGTCATAGCCCCGCCCCTCGGCGGCGGCCTGCGCGCGCGTATCGGGTGGGTTCCCTACGTGGTAGGCGTGGGTCCCCGCGGAATCCACCAGGACATGTCTTTCCAGACCCGCCTCCCGAACCAGCTGTTCGAACACGCCCTGCCCCATGGGCGAACGGCAGATATTGCCCATGCAGACAAAGAGCACCCTGACTTTCAGGGCAGCCATGACCGAGCGTGGAACACGCGACGAGGAATACAATAGAGATGGGTTACTGTCGGGAGCGCCCGGGGCTTCACAGGGACAACGGCGCCCGGCGCCGAGCGCGCGCGGACGCCACTTTCAACCATCGGCGACAATCAGGCCTTCGCCATCGCGGAGAAGCTCTTGATGAAGGGTCCCGCCATTCTGGGATCCTTGATCATGGCGGCATAATCACCCACCTTGAACTTGAGCTTGCGCGAAGTGTAAGCCATACCGAGAGCTACCATGCCAGGAGGCTTGCCGATCCACTTCTCCCAGTGCGCCTTGCCGGCGCGAAGGTCCCAGTTGACCTCACCGCCGCTGTAGGCGCCGGCTTCCACACCGTGACCGTTCTCGATCTTTATATAGCCTCTGGGCTCATCTTCGTCGTCCAAACCATACGCAATGACGGAGTTGAATGAAATTTTCTCCAGCGCTCCGGTCAGTTCGGGATCGTCGTTCCACGCATTCATGAAGCCCTTCATCCAGTCTTCGGAAAACATATCAGCCATTTCTGCTTTCTCCTATCCTCTTTGTTACTTAGCGACTGTTACCAGAATCCCCCGTGGGAATCGGTGATACCAATTTCGGCGGGCCGGCACCCCAGGTTACTGGGCGAAGCAACGAAAATCGCAATGACCTGCGCCGTCCGCGCAACCTTCCGGGTTGTCCCCGTTCTCCGCCAGTCCGAGTGGCGGAGAGGGAGGGATTCGAACCCCCGGACGGTTGCCCGTCAACGGTTTTCAAGACCGCCGCTTTCGACCACTCAGCCACCTCTCCAATCAGGTCACCGACGCGCAAGGATACCCCAAGGTCGGTACCAAAAACAGTCCGGAAACCTTATCGGAACCGCACTGTCCAAATTGGCCAAACGCGAGCGCATAGGCTATCGTTAGACCCTTCAGAACCACATGGAGAACATTCGATGAAATTGCAGCGAATCGACACGGGTCGCGTGGCGACCGCACCTGCGGTACAGACCACAGAAGCGATCAATAAGGTCGTACGCAACACCTACCTGTTACTGACGCTGACACTCATAACCAGCGCCGCGACAGCCGGATTCGCCATGGTGACCGGCGCCCAGCCTGTTCACTGGCTGCTGATGCTCGCGGTCTTCATCGGAATGCCGTTCGTGATCAGCGCACTCAGGGACAGCGTCTGGAGTCTCCCGCTGACATTCCTCTTCACCGGCTTTATGGGCTATGTGCTGGGTCCGATCCTGACTTACTACCTGGGCCTTCCCAACGGGGGCCAGATCGTACTGGCCGCATTCGCGACCACCGCGCTGATGTTTCTGGGACTTTCGGCCTACGCGATCACCACCCGAAAGGATTTCAATTTCATGGGCGGTTTTCTCATGGTCGGGATGATCGTCGTACTGATCGCGATCGTCGCCAACATTTTCCTCGAGATCCCGGCGCTGTCACTGACCATCTCAGCGGCGGCGGTCATCCTGATGTCCGGCATGATCCTGTTCGATACCAGCCGCATGATCAACGGCGGCGAAACCAACTACGTCGTCATGGCGGTGTCTCTGTTCGCGGACATCTACGTCATGTTCGTGCACCTGCTCAACCTGTTCTCTTTCCTGAGCGGCGACAACTGACGGGACCTGGGGGCGAGGACCGCCCCGGCGGCCCTCGCAACGCATCCCGGCTGAAAATATCCGATTTAGCCCCGCCCGCGCGGGGCTTCTTCATGGCAACCTGGTGCTCTAGCCAACGTCGTCAGCAGGACTCCAGATCATTCCTGTGAGCATGGATCCACCGAACGTGCCTTCGGTCGCCGTTTGTGCGGCCGCATCGAATTGTCTTGAGACCGCGGAGAATCTTGCCGACCGCCTGCAACTGAGCCATGTTGCCCCAGGTACGAAGGGTTTCGACTTTCTGTTGTGCGTGACCGTAGAAGGCCTGGTCCTGGAAAGTTGCCGCTCGGAACCACCGGGGCGCGTGATCGTGGACTTTCTCTCAGGCGCCCTTGGCTACCGTATCAAGCACGCCTGCGCCTCACGCCAACCCCTTGCGCGGGCACTCGGCTACCGAAGGCAAAACCCGTTCACCGTTATCGACGCCACCGCGGGGCTTGGGCGGGACGCGATGCTGCTGGCCACGCTCGGCTGCCGCGTTACCCTGCTGGAGCGATCGGCGGTCGTCTGCGCCTTGCTGGAAGACGGGCTGCGCCGCGCCGCGAAGAGCGATCGGCTGGGGGCGATCGTCAAAGATCATGTCGGCCTGCATTGTGCCGACGCGACACCCTGGCTTGACCGTCTCAAAGATTCGGACACGCAACCGGATGCGATATATCTCGATCCGATGTTCCCCGCGCGAACGAAAACCTCACTGGTCAGGAAAGAAATGCGGACCCTCAGGGCGCTGCTGGGAGATGGCCACGGATCGGAAGCGTTGCTGCACGCGGCGATCGGTTGCGCCGTGGAACGGGTCGCGGTGAAACGCCCGCCGGGCGCACCTCCGCTGGCTGGATTGCCCCCGGATCTGACGTACCCGGGAAAACGGGCGCGATTCGACGTCTACCTCGCGCGCCGCAGGTTCGCCCCCCGCGAGGACGGTGGTTAGTCCCTGAAGTTCTCGTACTGCAGCGGCAGGTCCACTTTCTCTTCACGCATCATCGCGATCACACGCTGCAGGTCGTCGCGCTTCTTTCCTGTCACGCGCAGCTTCTCGCCCTGGATCGCGGTCTGGACCTTGATCTTCGTGTCCTTTATTTTTCTGACCAGCTTGCCGGCGGTATCCCGATCGATACCCTGGCGGACGGTGACACGCTGACGCGCCATTTTGGAAACCTGTTCCACCGTCCCCTCTTCCAGGCACTGCACATCCACACCCCTGGACGTCAGTTTCCTGAGCAACAGGTCCATGACCTGCTTGATCTGGAACTCCGCCTGGCCCTTCAGGGTCAGCGTCTCGCCCTCGACCGAAATTTCCGCACCGGTGCCCTTGAGATCATACCGGTTGGAAATCTCGCGGTTGGCCTGGTCGACGGCGTTGTTTACCTCATGCATGTCGACTTCGGAAACGACATCGAATGACGGCATCGATAGCACCTCACAATCGGGTGATTGATCGTTGGATTCCGGGTGTCTTCGCGACGACGGAAACGCCCCGCCCCTGGGGAACGGGAAGCGGCCACGAGAACCATACGGGAAATACGGCGAGGGATTGGTGGAGCTAGGCGGGATCGAACCGCCGACCTCTACACTGCCAGTGTAGCGCTCTCCCAGCTGAGCTATAGCCCCTAAAAAAGACGCCTGCAATTTACGATACGCGACTCGGGAGTGTCAAGCCGGGGTCTCCTGCCCGGCAGCACGCGTCTCGATGTAACGGATCGCCCGATCGATCCGCGCCAGTGACCGGTCCCTGCCGAGCAGCTCCAGCGTGGCATCGATCGATGGCGATACCGGACCACCGGACACGGCTACCCTCAACGGTTGCGCCACTTTGCCCAGCTTCAGATCAAGGGCCTCCGCGACACCCGCGACGACCTCGTGCAGGACGTCCGCGCGCCAGTCGCAAACCCCCTCAAGGCGCTCGCGGAGTACTTGCATCACACCCAGGGCGGCGGGCCGCAACTGTTTCTTCGCTGCCTTCTCGTCGTAGCCGTCGAATTCCTCATAAAAATACCGGCTCTCGACGACCAGTTCTTCCAGCGTACGGGTCCTCTCCTTCTGGATATCGAAAAGTGCCTCGCGATCCGGGCCACTCTCCGTCGAGAGTCCCTGTCGGGTGAACTGGTGATCGAGCATGTCCGCGCAGACCTCATAGCTGGCGGACCTGAGATAGTGCTGGTTCAGCCACAGCAACTTTTCCGTGTTGAATGCGGCGGCAGACTGGTTGATGTCGTGGATGTCGAACAGGGCGGTCATCTCTTCCCGTGAAAATATTTCCTGGTCACCATGGGACCAGCCGAGTCTCACCAGGTAGTTAACCAGCGCGTCCGGCAGAAATCCGTCGTCCCGGTACTGCATGACGCCGACCGCGCCGTGTCTTTTCGACAGCTTTTTCCCATCCGCTCCGAGGATCATCGGGATATGGGCATAGCGTGGCGGCTCCGCGCCCAGCGCACGAAAAATGTTGATCTGCCGCGGGGTGTTGTTGAGGTGATCGTCGCCCCTGATGACGTGGGTCATTTCCATGTCCATGTCGTCCACGACAACCGCGAAATTGTAGGTGGGTGCGCCGTCGGCCCTGGCGATGACCAGGTCGTCGAGTTGCGCGTTATCGAATACTACCTTGCCGCGCACGATGTCATCGACGACAACCGTACCCGAAAGCGGGTTCCTGAACCGGACGACCGGGTCGACCCCTTCCCTCGGCGGACCCGAATAGTCGCGGTAGCGCCCGTCGTAGCGGGGTTTCAGCTTTTTCCTGAGCTGTCCCTCACGCAGGTCGTCCAGTTCCTCACGCGTACAGTAACAGTAGTACGCCTTGCCCTCGTCGAGCAGCCGGCGGATGACCTCACGGTAGTGTCCCATCCTCCGGGTCTGGTAGAACGGCCCCTCGTCGTAGTCCAGGCCCAGCCAGTCCATGCCCTGAAGGATCGCGTCGATCGACGCCTGGGTGGAGCGCTCGCGGTCAGTGTCCTCGATCCTCAGAATAAAGTCGCCCCCCATTCGTCTCGCATATAGCCAGGAAAACAGGGCGGTCCGGACGCCTCCGATGTGGAGATATCCGGTGGGGCTGGGGGCAAATCGCGTGCGTACCTTCATTCCGCGGGGCTTCGTGGGGTGAATTGAAAACCGGGGCGATGTTACCAGAGCACGACCGCGGGCAACACTCGGGTGACCGTCGGGTCAGCCGTCTATCCGGGGATCGGTCTCGCGGGAAACGGCCCGATGGGGCCCGGACACCCTACTCGCAGGCGAATCGGATCAGGTTCGGGTCCCCTTCGGTCACCGAGCGGCCGAGGCTGATGAAACCGCGTCCCCACAGCGGCATCTCCTCACGTCGCAGGTAGGTCTCCTGGCCATCCTGACTCCGGATGAAGGTTCCGTTGGTGCTCAGATCAGCGAAGACGAATTTACCGCGCCGGAATTCGATGCGGCCGTGAAGGCGGGAGGCCAGATCGGAGGGCACCACCAGATTACGCTGCGCACCGCGTCCGATGGTGTATTCCAGCGTGTCAGGCCCGATAAGGTCCTCATTGTCCCCGAACCACACCCTGAGGAAATGATGCGCGTCGGTCCCGGTGAGGGACGCGCGGCTGATGATGTGTGTGGCGTCTTCCCCCTCCCAGAGCACCTCGTACATGGTGACCTCACCCTGCCTGCCCGGGACCGTTGCGCGGTCGAACAGCCTGGTGTTCGCGGAAAGCGCCCCCGAAAGCCGTTCCACCGTGGACTCCGTGGTGATGATCTGACGCGCTTTTGCAACTGCGGTCATTCGCGATGCAAGATTCACCGCATCACCGAAAATATCGTTGCGCTCGAATATGGCCTCGCCGTAGTGCAGGCCGATCCGGACCGAAGGCGTCAGGGGGTCGACGGACTCCCGTTCCCTCAGCAGTTCATGCATCGCCCGGGCGGCGTTCACCGAGTCGTCCACCGTCGGAAACCAGCACATGATCTCGTCGCCGACGGTCTTTACCACCTTGCCGTGATGGCGAACGCAGGTTTCGGTCAGCCTCAGAAGACAACCGGTCACGATATCCTGGGCGCGGGAGTCACCGAATTGCTCGTACAGGCGGGTGCTGCCGGCGATGTCGGCAAACAGGACCGTGCATGATCTGACCGTTCCAGCCATCTGCTGCCTTCGGCTCCACCAGGAAAGATGTCAGTTTCGATACGTGGCGTCACCATACCAGTAGACCACAGGTACCGGGCCACGCCTCGGGCCTGCGGGGACAAGCCACGCGTTAACCCTGAGCGATGCGCCTCCCCTGCCACGTCAGAATACGGCATGCAATGAACGATTCCTAGCCTGCGCTCCGCCAAGCGGCAGGCTGGCAACTTCCGGGTACCACATGGCCGGATTCAGACGATTCACGGAAGAAAACGCTGGCAGGCGGTTGAGGGAATCCTGGGCAAACGCGATACAAGGCAGTGGTTGGTGAAAAATCTTTCGGGAAAGGCGTTTCGCACCCGCCACGATGGGAGCGAATCAAGCACAAGCCGAACAATAACCGAATGTCGCCGTCCAATAGCGCCGAGCCCTGGTTGCTAGTACTTCTGCTCCAGATAGAGAATTCGACCCTCGTTTCGGATCTTGAATCGGTTCAGGAATGACATCCCGAGCAGGATCCGTTCGGGCTCGTTGCCCGGCATGACATACGCCTCGACGTTCCTTTGCAGGACTCCGCCCACCGTCACCCTGGCAAGCCTGATCAGGTAAGCAATCGCGGGACCGGACGCCGTCTCGACGCGAACGCGATCACCATCGCGCTTGTAGTCCAGATCCATGCGTCGCGCGTCGGTCTCGCTGAGGGCCACGGCCGAGGCGCCGGTATCGACGAGAAAGCGAGTCGAATGCCCATTGATCGAACCCGACACCGTATACAGGCCGTCACTCCCCCTCGGCACCGTGACGCTCGGGGTCTGGCGTGGCGCGAAATTGGTGTGGACCCGGGACCCGAGCGGGTAGACCCTCTGCCTGCCGTCGACCTCCAGCACGGCCTCGCTGGCGTCGGCGCGCACCAGCGTGACACCCTCCGGACTCGTATCGCCCGATGCCAGGACCCGGCGGTTTCCGTCGATCATCACCACGGCCTTGTCCTCGAACAGCCCCAGGACAAGAATATCGCTGACCGCCTCCGCCTGCTGCCAGGCGCAGACCATCAAGATCGCCGCCATCACTGCCAGACAACCGCCGCTCGGCCGTGCGGGCGCGATATCGGACGGTGTCACGACGCACCCCCGTTCGCACCGACATACTTCTCGAATGGCGCCTTGATCTGCGCCGCGGCGTACGCCGCCTCGCCGCTGATTGCATTGCGGTCAAGCAGCCCTCTCAATGCATTGTCCATGCTCTGCATACCCACCAGTGCACCTCCCTGGATGGCGTTTTCAAGCTGGTCCAGTTTCCCCTCGCGGATGGTATTGGCCACGGCGGGTGTGTTGACCATGATCTCCACCGCGGCCACCATGCCCTCCCCGCTCTCGCGCTTGAGCAGCTGCTGGGCGATGACACCCCGAAGGGAAGTCGACAGCATCGTGCGCACATGGGATTGCTTGTCCAGCGGGAAGGTGTTGATGATCCGGTCGATGGTGGCCGCGGCGCTGTTGGTGTGCAGGGTCCCGAGGATCAGGATCCCGGTCTCCGCCGCCGTGACCGCCAGGCTCACGGTGACCAGATCACGCATCTCCCCCACCAGGATGATGTCCGGGTCTTCCCGCAAGGCCGACTTCAGGGCCTCGGCAAATCCCGCGGTATGTTCACCCACCTCGCGCTGACTGATCAGGCACTTCTTTCGCGTATGGAGGAACTCGATCGGGTCCTCGATCGTTAGAATGTGACCGCGAACCCGTTCGTTAATGGCGTTCACCATCGCAGCGAGTGTGGTGGACTTCCCGGACCCCGTCTTGCCGGTGACCAGGATCATGCCCCGCCGCTGCATGCAGAGGTTGTGCACGATAGACGGCATTTCCAGCTCTTCCAGCGTGTACGCGGCGGCAGGAACGTAGCGGAACACGGCCCCGATACCGCCAAGATGGCGGAACATGTTGACGCGGAAGCGGGTCTGGTCGTCTCTGGCGTAGGTAAAGTCCGCGTTGTCCCAGTTCTCGAAGACCTCCCGAATTCGGGGCGTCAGGATACCGTAGAGACTTTCTTCCGCCGCTTCGCGGGATACGATTTCGTCTCCCATCCGGGCCAGATCACCGTAACGGCGCATGCGCGGCGGATCGCCCGCGATCAGATGCAGGTCGGACCCGCTTTGTGCGACCATGAAGTCCAGCAGTGCATCCAGTCGGCTCATCGTTTACTCAGGCTCCACCGTCCCTCAGCCACCGGCAAGATTGACCTTGGGTAACAGATTGGGATCGGTAACGAATCGCTGAAAGGACTTTTTGTCGACCGCATGCAGGTACGCATCGTCGGGGTCGACCTGCTTGGCCTGCACGGCGTCGAGCAGCGCCTGGTCCATCAACTGCATCCCCTGCCCCCGGCCGGTCTGGATCTGGTTGGGGATCTGGAAGGTCTTGTCGCTCATCAGCAGGTTCGCGATCGCATGGGTCGAGAACATGATCTCGACGATGGCCTTGCGGCCACGCCCGTCGAAGGTGCGGACCAGCGTCTGCGTAATGACCGCTCGCAGACTCTGCGCCAGAAAAGCCTTTCCCTGCACGCGTTGCTCGCCCGGCAACGCGTCGAGCATGCGGTCGATCGACTTGACCGCCGAGGTCGTGTGCAGGGTGCCGAGCACCAGGTGACCTGTCTCGGCCGCCAGCATGGCCATGCCGATCGTTTCCGGGTCCCGCATCTCCCCGACCAGGATGATATCGGGGTCCTCGCGCAATGCCGAACGCAGACCGTCGGAAAAGGTGTGAACGTGAGTTCCGACCTCGCGCTGGATGACCTGTGACTTCTTGCTCTGGTGGATAAACTCCACCGGGTCCTCGAGCGTAATGATGTTGCTCTGCCGCGTGGCATTCAGGTGGTCGATGATGGCCGCCAGGGTGGTGGACTTGCCGGTTCCGGTCGAACCGGTGATCAGGACGAGGCCGTGGTTATAACCCGTGACCGTCTTGACCGCGTCGGGCAGGCCCAGTTCCCCGATCCCGGGAATCTCCGAGGGAATGTATCGAAGCACCGCCCCGACGCCACTGGACTTCCTGAAAAGGTTGACCCTGAAGCGCCCTGCCCCTTCCGACATGTATGAAAAATCCAGGTCCGATCCGTCGTTGAACCGGGCCTGCTGCGAACTGGTGAGGATCTCGGCCATGTAGCCTTCCAGTTCCGCATCCCCCAGATCGCGAAACTTGATCGGCAGCAGTTCCCCGTGCATGCGCAACATCGGCGGAACGCCAACGGCGAGATGCACATCGGAACATCCCTGCTCCAGACCGAGTTTGAGAAAGGCGTCTATGCGAGGCATGAGTCACTCTCGGGGAAAGCGTTCCGGGACTCCGTTCCCGCACCGAACCCTGCACATGCGGTATTCACCCTGATCCGGATCCGGCCAGGGCAAGTTGTTCATCGACCTGCTGCTTCAGTTCCTCCATCGACTGAAAACGCTGCTCCGCCTTGGCGGCCATGGCCTTCAACACGATGGCGCCAAGGGCCGCGGACACGCGCGGGTTCTTCTCCTGCGGCGGCGGGGCCTTACCCTGCACATGCTGATACATGATCGACATGCTGTCCTCGCCCGAGTAGGGCGGCTCACCGGTGAGCATCTCATACATCATAACACCCAGGCAGTAGATGTCCGCCCGTGCGTCCAGCTTCTTGCCCAGCACCTGCTCGGGAGACATGTAGGTCGGCGTACCGATAATCAGCCCGGTCTTGGTCAGACGGGTATCCATGTCCCGCGAGGCCGCCGCCACACCGAAATCCACGATCTTCACCACATCGTGGTCATCGATCAGAATGTTGCTCGGCTTCAGGTCGCGATGGATCACGCTGGCATGGTGCGCGCACATCATGCCCTCGCACACGTCGCGCAGGATCATCAGTGTCCGGACGGGATCGGAGGTCTTGCCGCCCCGAATCTCCGCGCCGAGTGTGTGGCTCGGAAAATACTCCATGGATATTGCCGGGGAATCCCCGAACGTGATCAGGTCGTAGATCCGGATCACGTTCGGATGCGTGATCTTTCGCGCGAAGCGCAATTCGTGCACGAACCGTTTGATGATCGTCTCGTCGGACGCCACCCTCGCGTTGAGGAACTTCAGTATCAGCTCCTCGTTGACCATCTGGTCTTCCATGAGATACACGGTCCCGAAAGCGCCCTTGCCGACCTGACGGATAAACCGGTAACGGTCCGCGAGCAAGTCACCGGGTTCCATGCGGGCGGGATCCACCCCCCCGTCATCCAGCGCTTCCGTCTCGCGTATCACGGACCCTTTCATCGAGACCGTTCCGAGACCGCTCCAGGAATCGCGCGGCGCTACCAGCGAACCCGAGTCGTCCGGCGCGACACCACCCGCCGAGCACATCGCCGTAAGTTTTCGCGACAGTTCCGCGGCCTGGTTCCGAATGCCATCGGGCGCGTTGCGCAGCGCCTTTTCGGTCTCCTGAATCACGAGCGGGGCATGGGGTTCGTCCGTCAACACCGCGAGGGCCTCCAGCACCTCGCGGCGGACCGAATCCGATTCCGAACCCAATAGCCGTAACAGCGGCTTGATCGCCTGGGTCGAACCGAGTGTGGTCAGTGCCCGCACGATGACGCCGACCATCTTCTCGTCGGACAGTTCCTTGTCGAGCAATTTGACCATGACCGGAACGGCCTTCGTGTTGCCGAGCGCGGCGAGTCCGTCGATGGCGCGTTCGCGCACCCACCAGTCGCTGTCACCGAGCGCATCGAAAAGCGCGTCGTAGGTCCGTTCGTCTCCGGTCGAATTGATGATCTCGACCGCCGTGCGCCGGATGAACTCGTCGTCGTCCCGTATCAGGTCGACGACGGCGTCCACGACCCGCGGGCCGCCGATCGTCCCCAGGGCATCGGCGGCGCGGCTCCTTACCCACCAGTCCTCATCCTTGATCGCCACGAGCAGGTCCTTGATGGAATCCGCGTCGGCGAGTTCGTTCAGTACCTCGACCGCGGCCCGGCGCGTGTATTCCGATTCATCACGCAGTGGACCGATCAGGTACTGTACGGTGCGGGGGTCCTTCAGCTTTACCAGGGCATCGACGACCTTCTCCTGGATCTTCAGGTCCTGATCGCTGAGCATCCCGCATAGCTGCACCACGTCCAGCCCCGCGTCCATGTGATTCAGGGATTCCAGAGCGGCCAGTCTCACCGCGCGACTCTCGTCGCTCAACATCCCGCGAAGCGCCGACTGCACGGTCGGGTCGTTGAATCTGGCCAGCGATTTCGCGATCTGCGTGCGCAGCGCGGGGTCCTTGGCGTTTACGCGTGAAACGAGATGTGGCGCCAGAGAGGTGGCCCCGATCCCCTCGATGATCCGGAACAGCATGACCAGGTCCGAGTGCTCCAGCTTCGAGGCCTGTCTGAGCAGTCCCTCGGCCGGAATTCCGTCACTATGGGCCGAGAGTACGCCAAGCAGGGCCGGTTTGGAGATGTCCGGGTTGTCGAAGAGTGCGAGAAAGCGGGACGAATCGATGTTGCGAGCGTCTTTCAGGGCCGACACGACACCGTTCACGACCCGCGGATCGGAACTTTCCAGGGCCGGATAAAAGGCGTTCAGGTTCCGGTTATCCGCCAGTTTCGACAGCAATGCGACGATCGTGTGCGATTCGGCACGCGGCGCGGACTCGAGTCTCCCGACAAGCCTGGGAACCGCTGCCGCACCGAGCCCCTTGAGACGATCGATCGCCTGTACGCTTTCCTGCGATTCCAGTTTCCCTGAGGACAGGACCTTGTCAAGCAAACGGTCCGCCCGTAGCCCACCAAGCAATCCCATAGCGGACGTCAGGCCCGCACGAACGGGTTCAGACGCGGCAGATACGCAGGTCTGCCGGTCGTACCATGGCCTTGACCGACAATCCTGTCAGTTACAACGCATGGGACGAACGGGATGTGCGATCCGCGACGGGCCGTGGCGGCGGGTCGCCGCACCTGGCGCCGCGGCGGCCATCGCCCTGTGTGAAGTTTCGTTCCGGTCGCCGAAATGGTCGCGCCGCGCGCCGCACCGGCGTTCATCGTGGATCCGGCGATTTTCCGGGTTTCCTTCATGACAGATTCACTCATCCGGGGGCGACCTGCACGATATAGGCGGTATTGACGAGACAGACATCCCCGCCCTCGAGATGGATCTTCACAAAGCTGCCACCGCCGCTGCTGCTGTTGATGTAGTCGAACAGGCGTGCGTTTTCCGGCGGCAGAAACTCCTGAATCTTGCCCGTCAACCGCGAGCCGTCCATCATGTTCAGGCTGCAGGCAAGCTGCACCAGCTCACCGCCTTCCTCCGACGACTCTTCCGGGTAGATCACCCGCACGATCGAACGCTTGTTGTAAAACCGGATTTCTCCGGATTCATCGAGCGCGATCACCAGGAACGGATCGGGGTGGTTGAGTACCTCGATCGGCTTTTCCTCGCCGACGGAATGGGTGCTCTGGGGCAGCACGAACATCGACCCGACAACCCGACCCTCGGGATGGATCCATATCGTCACCGGCCTGCGGTTCTTGGGTATCCGGAACGCCTCATTGGTCATCAGTGAGATCCCCCTGGAACTCGAATCAATGCGTTTCGGGCGCGATTCCACTACCTGGCGCCCCGTGGTCCGGAACATGCCTGCCCTAAGGCGATTTCTGTCAAATCACATACCATCGTGATTGTCTTTTCGTCCGTCCTCTGTGTTGCGACAACCGTTACATAGTTCGACTATGCGCCTGTTGTCACGCCTTGATGACGAACGAAAATCCGGCGCAATCCGGTATGTCATTTTCCGGCAATCGCCTAAAGATAATACTATAACGACGCCAGACTGCCGGAGAGCACCTGGAGCAGCCACAGCAACAGGGCCGCGTAGATGGCGGCGATGGCGTCGTCCAGCATGATGCCGAAACCGCCCGACACCCGCTGGTCGGCCCAGCCGATCGGCCAGGGTTTCACGACGTCAAACAGGCGAAACGCAAGAAATCCGGCGATCACCCACAACCAGCCCGGGGGCGCCGCGACCATGGTGATCAGGTATCCCGCGATCTCATCCCAGACGATTCCGCCATGGTCGTGGACACCGATGTCCCGGGCGGTACGCCCGCAAATCGGGATACCCACGGCAAATATTGCCGCGGTCAACAGAAGATAGACGCCGGTGTTCAGGGACACCATTAGAAGAAAGAACGGAATGGCCACCACGGTGCCGGCGGTGCCGGGGGCGACCGGCGACAGGCCGGACCCGAATCCGAAAGCCAGGAAATGCACGGGATTCGAGAAGACGAAGCGTGCCGGTACCCCTGTGTCGCCGCGGGTCATCGAAAGTGTTCGTATCCCGCGAGTCCTGGGACCTGTCGCTCGACTTCCCCCTCGCGAAAACGGATGCCCGGCCGCGATTCGATACGCCCGATGCGGGTCACGCGGTGCCCGATATCGCCCAATCGTGTCGTCACTTCGTCCTCCGCTTGCGGTCTCACGGTAAACAGCAACTCGTAATCGTCCCCGCCGGCGAGAGGCAGGGTCCAGTCGATCCCCTGTTGTCCCGTATCAACAATAGCTCGCACGGGCGCGGAAAGCGGCAGGGCGTCGAGATCAATTTCGGCACCCAGGCCACCACTGTCCTTCAGGAGATGACCCAGGTCCGCGACCAGCCCGTCGGAGAGATCGATCGCCGCAGTGGCGAACCCCGCGAGTTTCAACCCGGCATCGATCCTCGGTTCCGGCAGGTCAAGACTTGACCGGCAGTGCAGATGCGATGCCCGGTCCAGTTCGATTTCTCCAAGAGCCTCGCGCAATCCCGCGGCTGCGTCGCCAAGCGTCCCCGTCACGAAAAGGATATCGCCGGGGCCCGCACCGCCGCGCCGCAGGAACCCGGTCCCGACAACCGTTCCGAGCGCCTGCACCGTCACCGACAGGGGGCCGCGCGTCGTGTCCCCGCCGACGATATCCACCTGGTATCGGTCTGCGATCTTGCGCATTCCGCCACTGAAGGCCCCGAACCACTCGCTGTCGGGCGAGGGCGCCGTTATCGCGACCGTTGCCCAGTGCGGTTGCGCCCCCATCGCGGCCAGGTCGCTGAGATTAACCGCAAGGGCCTTGTGGCCGATGGCGAAGGCGGCCGTGTCGGCCGGGAAATGGATTCCGCCTGTCAGTGTGTCGGTGCAGACCACCAGCGAGCGTCCCGCGGGAACCGAGAGTACCGCCGCATCGTCACCGATACCGAGAATCACATCGCCTCGTACGGGAGGCCGCCTGAAATAGCGCTCGATCAGCGCGAATTCACCCGTGGTGACGTCCCCGTCTCCCGCGCCCTCCCGCCGCGCGGGCTTCATCATCCCCCGGTGCCTGCCTCGACGGCGCGCGTCCGTGTGGCCACGCCATCGAGAACGGCGTTGACGTACTTGTACCCGTCCTCGGCGCCGAACTTCCTGGCCAGTGTTACCGCTTCGGTGATCACGACCCGGTAGGGCACGTCGGGACGATGGAAAAGTTCGTAACAGGCCGACCTGAGCAGCGCAAGCTCCACCGGGTCGATCGACGCCACGGCGCGGTCCGCATTCGTGCCGATCTCCGCGTCGAGTTCCTCGACATGGTCGCGCACACCGCGCACGAGTTCGCGAAAGTAGTCCGCATCGGCCCGGCGCATGTTCTCGTCCAGCGCGAACTGGTCGAGGATCTCCCCGGTTTCTCCGCCACCGAGCTGCCACTGGTAGATCGCCTGCAAGGCAAGCCTGCGGGCCCAGTGGCGCTCATGGCGCAATTGATTGGAAACGCCGTTCATACGTCCTGATCAGATTTCCTGCCACGAACCCCGGCCCTGGCGTCGACGGACGTCAATCCTTCAGTTCCTGCAGCAGGTTGACCATCTCGATTGCACTCATCGCAGCATCGACCCCCTTGTTCCCGGCCTTCGTGCCTGCCCGCTCGATTGCCTGTTCTATGGTCTCGGTGGTCAGCACACCGAAAATCACAGGCAAATCGTGGTCCAGCGAGACCCTGGCGAGACCCTTGGCGCACTCTCCGGCGACGTAATCGAAGTGAGGGGTCGAACCGCGTATGACACACCCGAGCGCGATCACCGCGTCGGCACGTCCCATGGCCGCCACCCGCTTGGCGACCAGCGGGAGTTCCCAGGCGCCCGGGACGTAGATGAGTTCGACACCGGACTCGGACACCCCGTGACGGCCGAGTGTATCGAGCGCGCCGGTCACGAGCTTTTCCACGATGAACCCGTTGAAACGCGAACCCAGTATGCAAAATTTCGCGTCCCCCGCGACGAGCGCGCCTTCTCTGGTATCGATGCCGGTCATCTCCTTATCCTCTGTCAAGTCATAAAAAATTCCGTCGCTCAGGCGCGCAACCCTGCGGTCCCGTCCGAAGGACGATCAGGATGGGACCGGGGTCAGTGAACGTATTCTACGATCTCCAGGCCGAATCCCCCCAGACCGTGGAATCGCTGCGGCGCGCTCATGACCCGCATCTTGCGCACACCCAGTTCCACCAGGATCTGCGCGCCGATCCCCAGGGTGCGCCGGTCGGCGGGCCCCTGTTTGGCCGATCGCTGTCTCGGTGTCTCCATGCCGTATTTCAGGTTACGGAAGTCCTTGAGCAAGGCGGTTGCATCGGGTGCGCGGCGCAACAGCACGATCACTCCGCTGCCCTCGTCGGCCACCCTGCGCATCACGTCCCGAAGGGGCCAGCCGCAGGCCTCCCCCCGGACCGACAGTACATCGCAAAGTGTGTTCTCGATGTGGACACGTATCAGCACGGGCCGGTCCGGCGTCACGTCTCCGAAGACCAGCGCCATGTGGAGTTCCTTGCCCGAACTCTCCTCGAAGACGACGAGCCGGAACTCGCCGAATTCCGTATCCAGCGGCATCTCCTCGACGGGCCGCACCGTGCGTTCGTTCTCCACCCGGTATCGGATGAGGTCCTCGATCGTCCCCATCTTCAGACCGTGTTCCCGGGCGAACACCTCGAGATCCGGTCGCCTCGCCATGCTGCCGTCCTCGTTGAGTATCTCGACGATCATCGCGGCGGGCTCCAGGCCGGCCAGCCGCGCCAGGTCGCAGCCCGCCTCGGTGTGCCCGGCGCGCGTCAGCACACCCCCGGGCTGTGCCATCAGCGGAAAGATGTGCCCCGGCTGCTCGATGTCGTCGGGCGCGGCGTTCGGGGAGACCGCCGTGCGGATCGTATGGGCGCGATCATAGGCCGATATCCCCGTGGTCACGCCTTCGCGGGCCTCGATGGAGACGGTAAAATTCGTCGTCTGCTGGTCGTTGGTCGAACCGACCATCAACGGCAGGCTGAGCTGCCGGCAGCGTTCGCGATTGAGCGTGAGACAAATCAGCCCGCGGCCGTAACGCGCCATGAAGTTGACGTCTTCGGGGCGGACCATCGACGCGGCCATCAGCAGGTCGCCCTCGTTTTCGCGATCCTCGTCGTCCACGATGATCACCATCCGGCCCTGGCGAATGTCGTCGACGATTTCCTTGATGGTGTTGAAAGGACTGCTCATGACAGGGCCCGCGTCAACCGGCGAAGCCATGCCTGGCCAGCAGTTCGTAGTCGATGCCAGCCGCGTGTGCTTCCGATCCGCGGGTCAACAGGCGTTCGAGGTAGCGCGCCAGAAGATCCACCTCCACGTTGATTTGCGTACCTGGCTGGTAGCCGGACAGCGTCGTTTCTTCCAGCGTGTGAGGAATGATGTTCACGTCGAACCCGTTTCCCTCGACCCGGTTGACGGTCAGGCTCACACCGTCCAGACACACCGCCCCCTTGGTGGCGATATAGTGCGCCAGCGCGTCCGGCACGGTGACGGCAAAACGCACGGAACGTCCGTCGGGCTGCCTCGATACGACCTTGCCGATCCCGTCCACGTGGCCGCTGACCAGATGACCGCCGAGACGGGACTGAGGCGTCAGGGCCTGTTCCAGATTGACCTTCGACCCCGGCTTCAGGTCACCGAAGGTGGTCTTCGACAAGGTCTCGCCGGAGACGTCGACCCAGAACCCGCCGGCGTGCATGGACGTCACGGTCAGACACACGCCGTTCACGGCGATGCTGTCGCCCAACACCGCGGCGCACAGGTCAAGCTTGCCCGCCTCCACACGCACCCGCGTGTCCTCGCCCTTCGGCTCGACGGCGCCAATTCGGCCGACCGCCTCGACAATTCCCGTAAACATGCGATTCCGTTCCGATTCAATCCAGCGTGACAGTGTACCGCGTCATCGGCAACGAAGTGGCGTTGTTGAATTCCGCGCCCGCCTCGACGCCGGCCCCTGCGATGGCCTCGGGGTCGTCCAGCCGGTCGTACAGGGCATGCATGGCGCCGAGCGCGAACTCCGCCCCCGACCCGATCGCCCAGAAGCGGCTGTATTCGAACACCTCGCGCATCGAGTAGACGGCAAACACCCCGAGGGGATTGACGATCAGGGCGTCCATGCGACTCGATTCATAGGGGTCGTCGTCCTCGTCCTTCGGGTTGAGGAAGTACTTCTCTTTCAGGGTCGGGTGCAATGCCAGGACGGTCTCGAAGATCTCGAGGCGACTGCCGAAACGCGGTGTCGCCTGCGCGCCACCGAGCAGGTTCTCCATCACGATGTGGTGCGCGGCGCTGCCGACCATTCCCATATAGCTGCCGCCGAAGCGATGGATCTTGTCGTGCGCCATCTCGTAATGGCTCGCAAGGCGCGTGTCGCCGAAGGTGGTGAGTGTGTCGGCGGCAATGCTTGCCTTCGCGCCCTTCCTGACTGCTACGACCGTGGACATTCCTGTGTTCCTCTTGCGGTGATCAATCCGTATCCGGTTTCACGGGGCGCAGGGTGAGGCGAAGATCCGACCCGACGAAACGCGCTTCGGCAAATCCCAGTTCGAGCCGCTCGCGCATCGTCGTCACCCCCGGCAGATGTGCCAGACCCCGCGCCCCGTCTCCCATCAGGTGGGCTGCAAGATACACGACCAGTTCGTGTACCAGCCCCGCCTCGAGCAGCGCGCCGGCCAGTGTCGCGCCGGCCTCGACGTGCACCTCGTTCACCCCACGCGCCGCCAGCGACGTCATCACGGCCTCGAGATCGATACCGGTCGTGGACCTCGGGACCCGCTCCACGTCGGCGCCCGCCGTACGCAACGCCTCGATGCGTCTCTGGTCGCCCGAGGCGGTAAGGATCAGCGTCTCGCCCGGCAATGCCAGAAGCCTTGCGTCGGTCGGGGTACGAAGTCTGCTGTCGAGCACGACCCTGAGCGGCTGGCGGACCGGACCACTGATGCCCAGATCCGCCGCCGTCAGGCGGACGTTGAGCGAAGGATCATCGGCCAGCAACGTGCCGACCCCCGTCAGTACCGCGGAACTGCGCGCGCGCAGGTGCTGCACGTCGCGTCTTGCCGCCTCGCCGGTGATCCACCGGCTCTCCCCGCTGGCCAGCGCGGTGCGTCCGTCCAGGCTCGCGGCGGTCTTCACCCGGACCCAGGGCCGGCCCGTTCGCATGCGCGTGAGAAAACCCGGGTTGAGCGCCTCGGCCCCGTCCGCCATGAGCCCGGTTTCCGTCTCTGTCCCCGTGCCTCGCAGAATCTCGAGTCCCTGTCCCGCCACCAGGGGGTTGGGGTCCTCCATGGCCACGACGAGACGGGCGATCCCCGCCCGCGCCAGCGCCTGAGAACAGGGAGGGGTCCGGCCGTGGTGCGCGCAGGGTTCTAGGGTCACGTAGGCGGTGGCGCCCCGTGCGAGTTCACCGGCCTGGTGCAGGGCGTCCACCTCGGCATGCGGTCCGCCCGCGCGTTCGTGCCAGCCCTCGCCGACGACCTCGTCTCCCCGGACCAGGACGCAGCCGACCCGCGGATTGGGGTCGGTGGTGTACAGGCCGCGCCGTGCAAGGCGCAGCGCGCGCGCCATGTACCGGGAATCGTTCACGCCACTCACGGGACGACGGGGCCGTGCTCGCCGAGGCCACCACTGCGTGGCACTGGCCCGCGGCCGCCGGGAGGCCGGGATTCCGATCTCACGACTTCGCGGGCTTGTCTTCGTCGAGCAGGGTCATCTGACTGTCCAGCATCTCAGGGGTCAGGTCCTGCTCCAGTAGCTCCACCAGCTCGCGGAAGGCACGGATATCCTCGAAACTTCGATAAACGGACGCGAAGCGCACGTACGCGACCTGGTCCAGCCCCCGGAGCGCCTCCATCGACCAATCGCCGACTCGCCTTGACGGGATCTCCCTTTCCCCCGAGGTCAGCGCGCGTCGTTTGATGCGATGAATGGCCGCCTCGACGCGGTCGGTCGAAACAGGGCGCTTTTCCAGCGCGTACAACAGCCCCTTGCGCAGCTTCTGCTCGGAGAAAGGTTCACGGCGCCCGTCCCGCTTGACCACGCGGGGCAGGTTCAGTTCGGCGGATTCGTAGGTGGTGAAACGCTCGCTGCACGACGGGCACAGACGACGCCGACGGATCTGTTCCCCCTCCCCGGCGAGTCGCGAGTCGACCACACGCGTGTCCTGCGCGTTGCAGAAGGGACACCTCACCCCGGTCCACTTCCCGGTTGGGGCCCGGTAATCGTGAAGCAATCGATGCGGCTGCGAGATACCAGGCAGGGTTCGCCCACAATGCCGGTACGGTGCTTCATCCCCCGTAAACCGGGAAGCGGGCAC
>JAYENI010000270.1:0-20645 GCA_034722015.1 Pseudomonadota bacterium | reverse complement strand
GGCCAGACCGACACCGGAGAAATCCGCGCCGGCCATGTCGAGTTGACGACCGGACCCAAGGCCGGAGCAGACCGCCGGATTCGGGCCAACCAACAAGATCAGCAAAACGACAACAACGGCGTGTGTTTTGACCATCGCCGAACTCCGCGATTCGCGTTCGACTTTCCTTGGCTCTGGCGTTGACCTGTCCATCAGTGGGAATCGATTGGTCCGCTACACGGTCTCTCGGATGCCCAAGGGGCACCTTCGCTGTGTCTTCACCGCGGGGATTTAGTATTTAACGTTCTAATGAAATTGTTTGTAATAAAGTTGTAATAAAATTGGTTTTCGAAAAAGGCCAATAAAATCCCTTTTTCGGAGTGTAGTCGTTTACGATGAATTAAGGAAAGGGGGGTATCCATCTGAGTGCGGTTAACACAAGATGTAGGCTATATCCGGAATTCCCAACCAGTGAATTGCAGTGATATAGCTGTTTCATAGGGGTTTCTGCCTGTTTCAAAGTGTACGCAAATCGCTGGGAATCCGTGCAGGGATATCAAGGTCGCCAACGGTCAGGTAGATGGTGTCGGTGAAGCTGTCCAGGTTGCGATATCCGGAGGCACGGTTTTTGACGATCTTGACGATTCGGTTCAGCCCCTCGCCAACGGCATTGGTGAGGTTTCTGTCGATGAAGGCAATGATGTTGTCGTAGTGATTTTTCAGTGTGTCGACAAACTTTCTCAACGTGGGGATACGGCTTCGCAGTGCGGCGGTCATCCAGCGTTTGAGGAACTTCTCCGCCGAAGGAATAAAAGGGACAGGTCTTGTCCCGTGCCCATTACTGCCCCGAATGAAACAAGACCAACAAAAGTTCAGAGTTCCCATGAAGGTGCGGGTCCGCGGGCGCCGATCTGCCCACGCGAATGAACAGAGTACGTGTCGAACGGGGTCCAGGTGAGTGCGTTGGGAGACACCCTCTGTTAGGCGGAAGATAGTCAGTCGAATATCAGGACGATATAGGTAATAAACAGGACACAGTGAACGAAGCCCTGCAACACGTTGGTCCGTTCGCTGGTGAAATTGACGATCGCCACGAGGAAGGTGAACAACAAAAGGAAGATTTCCGCCTCTTCCAGGCCGAGTTCAACATGCTTGCCGGTGATCAGGCTGATGGCGAGGACCGCCGGGATGGTCAGGCCGATCGTCGACAGCGAGGAACCCAGGGCGATGTTCATCGTTCGCTGCAGGCGATTGGCCAGGGCGGCCCGGAAGGCGGCCATGGCTTCGGGCGACAGCACCAGTATCGCGACGAGGAAGCCTCCCAGCGCCTGCGGCGCCCCGAGGGTCTCGATCCCGTGGTCGATCATCGCGGCCATTTTCTTTGACAGCAGAACGATGGGCAACATCGTGATCGGGAGCAGCATCGCGTGATATGCCAGGGAACGAACCGGCATTTCGCTGTGGTCCTTGCCCGCGATACTGGCGTTCCGGCCGGACGGTGCGGGTTGCTGGAAAAAGGACTTGTGCCGCAGGGTCTGGATGGCCAGGAATACGCCGTACAGGCTGATCGACATGATGATCAGGTACCCGGCCATCAGCGTGGAGACTTCTCCGCCCGGCGCAGATGTGGTGAAGCGCGGCAGTATGATGCCCAGGCCGCCCAGCGGGATGATGACGCCCAGATAGGCGGCGGCGCCTTTCAGGTTGTACAACTGCTCACCGTGGCGCAATGCGCCGATCAGGAGTGCCAGACCCACCATGCCGTTGAGCACGATCATCAGCACCGAGAACAGCGTGTCCCGCGCCAGCGTCGGATTGTTGTCCCCGCTGAGCATGACCGCCGAGATCATGACCACTTCGATTCCGATGACCGAGACCGTCAGGATCAGCGTACCGTAGGGTTCTCCGAGAAGCGCCGCCAGACCGTCGGCGTGACGCACCACGCCGAAAGCGAGCCACAGCATGACCGCGAACAGCCAGATGAACAGGATACTGTACCGCAGGGGGTTCGAGAGCTCGGCTACCCAGGCGTCGCCGAACGTCAGGAACAGTACGGTCGTGACGATCCCCGTCCAGATGGCCATCTCCGAGCGGAATACACCTGGGGGGCGCCTGTCATCCGGGGCGGCCTTCGAAGTCCGTTCCGTGTCTGCCGCCACCGCTATTCAACCCGTTCCGCTAGGGGACGCCCGATGCTCTTAAGCGAAACGCTGCTGTTTCCGGACCCGCCGACCATCACCGCCTCGACAATGGGTTCGTAGACCGGCTGTTCGGCGCGCCACGCGACGATGAAGTTTGCCCCGGAACCCCCTCGGGCATCGCGTTTGCCTACCAGAAACTCCGTCGTTTCCAGGGGGCCCAGACGCAGGGTTCCCTCGACGTACTCCTGCACGAGTTCGCCTTTGGTGCCGTAGTAACGCACCGAGGTAATAGTCATGGGGCGTTCCGGGTCCGAGTTCCGGATACTGAGCATGGTGGCCAGCAGCTGCGACTCGCCGTCGGCGACATAGATGTGTGAGTAAACGGGAACATAGACCGTCTGATGATCGGTCAGGTCGATGGCAAACGAATCCGTGCCGGCCTGGCTGATTGATCGCAGTTTTTCCCCTAGATAGAACATCATCAGTAACAGGAGGACAAAGGAACCCATTGCGATGACCGACAGTACCATGGGGTTCCTGTAGAACCGTTCGGATGGATTGCTGCTCATGACGGGGTCCTGTAGATAAGGCGATTTCTGTCAATTGACATACCATCCTGTTTGTCTTTTCGTCCGTCTCCTGTGTTGCGACAACCGTTACATCGTTCGACGATGCGCCTGTTGTCGCGCCTTGAAGACGAACGAAACGCCGGCGCAATCTGATATGTCATTTTCCGGCAATCGCCTGATTTCCCGATTCGCGCCCGTTCTGTTCGATGACCGCCCCGGGGTGAACGGCTATTTACGGGCCTTTTCGTTTTCGAGCGCCTTGCCGGTAATCTCCCTGTAGAGGTGCGCCATGCGCGCGGCGAGCGGTTTCCATTCAGGATGCCCGTCGAGCAGCGGCTTCATAGAGGCTGCGTCCCTGAAAACCTCATCGAGAAACTCGATATCGAATTCGTTCAACAGTCGCCCCGGTCCACCTTTTCCTTGAGCGATAGTGCGCGAGGCAGTCTCTGCGTTTCCAGCCGTATCGCCAGCACCTCGATGAGTCCGGCTTCCTTTGAAGAATTTGTCGAAGCATCTGTCATGCGGACTCCCACCGAAACGATTGAACGGACCCCGGGCGCAACGGAGATTTCGAGCCCGGACAGGTGTCTGATGGTCTCTCCCGGTGCCAGTATGATGACCTTTCCGGCGATTGCAAAGACCTCTGTCGCTGCCCGGACGGGACTCCGGGGCCTGCGTGTGCCCCGCAGTCTAACCACAGCTTCCTGTCGCGCCGCAGGCCGTGCAGAAATCGCAGCCGTCACGCCGGACCATCGCGTAGTTGCCGCATTCCGGACAGACCCTGCCGGGAATGACCTCCAGTGCGCCCGCCGCACGCATGCCTTCGGGCTCACCGCCCGCTCGCCGGCTGCCGATATCGACGACCACGCCCATGTCCACCCAGGGATAGCCGTCTTCGTCGAGGATATCGAGCATCGCGTAGCGGTGGATCATCAGGGCGACCATATAGGCCACCGTCGAGGGGTAGTTGATCTGCTTCTCGCCGCCCGGTACGCGGGCCAGGAAATCGCCCCGTGGTTCGGGATAGTCGCGCAGTTGCCTCAGCTTGCCGCCAACCCAGGCCGGATCCACGATGCGCATGTCGAAGGACAGGACCTTGCATAGTCCGTCCAGGGCGCGCGGGTACACGCCCGACAACCACACGGAATAGGGGCGGCGCGTGCCGTCAGGCATCAACAGTTCCTTCATTCCCAGGACGAAATCGTCCCCCGTGGCCGGATTGAAAATGTCCACAGTCCACGACAGGGTGCCGTCGGTACCGGTCTTGGGCTCCTTCGGCGACATGAGCGCGTCCAGTACCGGGGTTTCCGAGAGGTCGTCGAAGGCGCCGAGTGCTTCGCAGCGTGCGTAGACGATCCGCGCGAAACCCGCGACCAGGCTCGGGACGTGGACCGGCCGGTCACCCAGCGCCAGGTCGAAGGCGTCATCGGAGGTCAGCTTCATCAGACTCTCGAGCTTGGCCTTGAGCCAGCCGCGGTCGTTGGAGCGCATGTCCATGCTGAGCGACTTGGCCAGCGCCCCCAGGCCCCGGGGTTGTTCCGCCCCGTTGACCCAGACCTCGAAGGGGTGTGCCCCGCCGTTTTCGAGGTGCCCGACGAAGACCGCGAAGTGGTGTCCGAGCGGGTGGTCGACCATATAGGTCCACGCCGGATTTCCCCCGGCGTGCCGGGGTCGCTTGCGCCATCGCAGGCTGGCGAGCGCGGGTGAGGGCAGGGCGTTCAACCGCACCCTGCGGTCGGGGTCCGATTCGTCGAAATGGTGAGTGTCCGCCTCGGACGACGATGTGGAAAGGACCGCACCGGTCACGGCGTTGGGCCGGAAGGTGGCCAGGCCCTTGACGCCTGCACGCCAGGCCTCGAAGTAGAGTCGTCTGAAATCCTCCCAGGGGTAGTCCACGGGCACATTGACCGTTTTGGAGATCGAGGTATCGATGAAGGGTGCGACGGCCGCCACCATGCGAAGGTGTTCGAGCGCCGGGATCGACAGGGCATCCGCGAACGCAGCCGGCAGATTCACGACCCGGTCGTCGGTATCGAACTCGAGCCGGCGTCCGTGATCCGCGGCGAGGTGCCGGTACAACCTCAACGCGTGGTCCTCCACGACGTACTCCGCCCGGGCGTCATCTCCCGTGCGCACCCGGCGCCGGTACCGCCAGGCGTAGGGCGGTTCGATGCCGTTCGACACGTTGTCGGCGAACGCCAGGCTGATCGTACCGGTCGGGGCGATACTGAGAAGGTGGCTGTTGCGAAGACCGTGCGCCTCGATCGTCTCGCGGATCCGGGACGGGAGCCTTTCCGCGAATGCCGAACCAGGGTATTTGACGGTGTCGAACAGGGGAAACGCGCCCTTCTCGCGCGCCAGTCCGACACTGGCCTGGTAGGCGGCATCGCGCATCCGGGCCGCGATCTCCGCGGCCGTCGCGCGCGCTTCGTCCGTGTCGTAACGCTGTCCCAGCATGGCCAGTGCATCACCGAGACCGGTAAACCCGAGACCGATCCTTCGCTTGGCCATCGCCTCCTCGCGCTGTGCCTCCAGAGGCCAGAAGGTGGCCTCGAGCACGTTGTCGAGCATTCGGACGGCGATCGTTACAACCTGTTCAAAGCGCGAGAAATCGAATGTGGGGTCACCGTCGAATCCGAATGGGGAACAAACGAAACGGGTCAGGTCGATGGAACCCAGACAACAGCAGCCGTAATCCGGTAATGCCTGTTCCCCGCAGGGGTTCGTCGCCTCGATCGTTTCGGCGTACCAGAGATTGTTCTCGCTATTGATCGTGTCCAGAAACAACACGCCGGGCTCGGCGTGATCGTAGGTGGACCGCATCACCTGGTCCCAGAGTTCGCGTGCGCGAACCGACCGGTAAACCCAGCGTCCGTCATTACGCTGCATGGCGCTCGGGTGATTGGCGATGTCCGGTTCGGCGGGGTGCACCAGTTCCCACGCTTCGTCGGAATCAACGGCTCGCATGAAGTCGTCCGTGACACCGACGCTGATATTGAAATTCGTCAGCGAGCCGGGATCGTCCTTGGCGTGAACGAATTCTTCGATATCGGGGTGGTCGCAGCGCAGGACACCCATCTGGGCGCCCCGTCGGGATCCGGCGGATTCGATGGTCTCGCACATCCGGTCGAATACCCGCATGTACGACACGGGGCCCGACGCGCTGGAGTGGGTGCCCCTGACCCGTGCACCCCGGGGGCGGATCCGGCTGAAGTCGTAGCCGACGCCCCCGCCTCGCCTCATGGTCTCGGCGGCCTCACGTAGCGCGACCATGATGCCGGGTTTGCCGTCAATCTCTTCCGATACGGAGTCACCTACCGGTTGCACGAAACAATTGATCAGGGTGGCCTGGATGTCGGTGCCCGCGGCGGCGTTGACGCGACCGGCCGGGATAAAGCCGTCTTCCATGGCCTTCAGAAACACCGGCTCCCACCGCTCGGGTTCCGCCTCGACGGCCGAAAGCGCACGCGCGACCCTGCGACGCACGTCGGATGGGGTCTTTTCCCCGTTACGGGCGTACTTTTTCTTCAGCACGTCCAGAGAGATGGCCTGCGGCGGTAATCGGAGTTTGCTCATCTTGCTCACGGTGGCTGCGGCATCGGGTGTGAGAACGCTGTGGCGGACGATCTCACACATCATATTGTTATTATGCACCAGATCGAACACATCATATGGGAATTCTGCACCAGCAGGCCACGATCCACGGTAGGCAACACGGCACCGGGAACGGTCTCCATGGTGACGACCGATATCCCGGGGTGTTCAGAACACCTGAATAGCCAGCGCGACAACTTTCTCTAAATCGCTAAACGTCGCGCCGTTGCGGGCGATCATCGCCATACCGAAAAGGGTATTCATCAAATACAGCGCCAAGGTGCCTGGAGCGCTCTCCGAATCCAGACGACCCGCCGCTTTTTCCCGTTCGAAGAACCCGGTCAGCTTTTCAAGCGTTTGACGGTTTATCGTGGTCATACTGTCGACAACGGGATGGGGCATTGCGCTGGCCCTGGCTTCCCCTGTGGTTTGCACAAAAAAGCAGCCACCCGGAAGGTCCGGGTCGGTCTGAAACCGTGCAACGGCCAGTAAATATGCCTGCACCCCTTCGCGCAGCGGCGAGGTGTCCGGTTTCGTCAGATGCTGCAAGCGGGGCTCGCCGTACCGGCTGCCGTACCGCTCCAGCGCGCGGCAATACAGTTGTTCCTTGTTGCCAAAGGCGGCATACAGACTGGGCTTGTTGATTCCGAGCGCCGAGGTCAACTGGTTCAAAGATGTGCCACTGTAGCCATTGGCCCAAAACACCTGCATTGCCTCATCCAGCGCCTGGTCTTTGTCAAATTGAAGTTTTCTGCCGGCGGCCATATCAGTCCGAAACGAATCACAAATTGATGTTGACAAAAATATACCAATAGGTACAAAATAACAATCAATGTACCGACCGGTACATTATTATTCCCGAACAGATCCAGGAGCCAGGAACATGAAAAATCTTGACAACAGCATCGTCCTCGTCACGGGTGCGAACCGGGGCATCGGTAACGCCATCGTGGAAACCTTCCTGAACGCCGGCGCGGCGAAGGTTTAGGCGATTGCCGGAAAATGACATACCAGATTGCGCAGGATTATCGTTCGTCTTCAAGGCGCGGTAACGGGCGCATAGTCGTTCTATGCAACCGTTGCCGCAACGCCGAAGACGGACGAAAAGACAAGCAGGATGGTATGTCATTTTCCAGAAATCGCCTTATGCCGGCGCGCGCAGCCTGGAATCGCTACAGCCGCTGGTCAACAGTTTCGGCGATCGAGTGGTGCCGTTGCACATCGATTTGAATTTGCCGCAGACCATCATTGACGCGGCGGCGCTGGCTCAGGACGTTCAGATGGTGGTCAACAACGCCGGTACTTTGCGGATGGCGACGCCTCTTGACAGTACGGCGATCGATGCCCTGGGATTTGAAATTGAAGTGAACGTCTTCGGACTGATGCGGATGGCCCAGGCATTTGCGTCGGTTCTGGATCGCAACGGCGGGGGAATATTCGTGCAGATGAACTCGCTTGCCTCCGTGAAAAACTTCTCGGGTTTTGCAACGTATTCCGCGTCGAAAGCGGCTTCGTACTCCATCACGCAGGCACTCCGCGAGCTGCTGGAGGTACAGGGGACCCGTGTGATCAGTGTGCATCCAGGCCCTATCGCCACCGATATGGCCGATACAGCCGGGCTGTCCGAGATTGCCGAGCCTGCGGCGCAGGTACCCGAGGCGATTATCGCTGCCCTGGGCAATGATGACTTCCATGTCTACCCGGATACGATGGCCAGACAGATAGGCAGTGCATACCATGGATTTGCCAGAAGCGTCATCGAAGCGAATCTGATGGAGGGCTGACTTTACGTTGGTTGCGGGGAGACGGGATTGCAACACCCCGTCTCCTCGGAGGGTGTCGCAAAAGTCTGGATCGTGCTTCCTGGCAAGGCAAAAACGCGCGCAGAAGCGCAGTTTACACGTAGTAAATGAGCATTCGAGCACGTTTTCAACGCCGCCAGGGAGTGCAAGACGGGCTTTTGCGACATCCTCCCTCGCGGTGGGGTATCAGGCCCCCGTGCCGCCGGGGGGGGGGGCTGAAGCATTGTTCAGAACAGGGGAAGCTGTCCTGCGCGCCCGGGCGGACGGAACCGGTTGCAGTCCAGTGGTTCGGCCTCGCTTCGAAATCCCAGACGTTTGCTCGCCAGGTGGAAGCGCTGCGCCAGCAGTTCCGCGATCGGTCCCTGGCCGCGCATGCGCTGACCAAATCCGGGATCATAGTCCTTGCCGCCATGGAGCTGGCGTACCAGATTCATCACGTGCGCCGCGCGGTCCGGGAAGTGCTCCTGCAGCCATTCCCGGAACAGCTGCTTGAGTTCATGCGGCAGGCGCAGGATGACATAGGCGGCGTGTTCCGCGCCGGAATCCCGGCAGGCCTCGAGAATGCGTTCCAGTTCGTTGTCGTTGATCGCTGGAATCAGCGGCGCCACCAGTACACCAACGGGCACACCGGCGGCGGTAAGCCGGCGTATGGTCTGCAGTCGACGAACGGGTGCGCTGGCGCGCGGCTCCAGCCGGCTGGCGAGCCGATTGTCCAGGGTCGTGACCGAAATCATCACCTGTACGAGATGACACTCGGCGAGGCCTTTCAGCAGGTCCAGATCGCGCTCGATCAATGCGGATTTGGTGACGATCGATACAGGGTGCCGATGCTCGGCCAGGACTTCGAGCAACTCGCGAGTGACTCGTAGACGCCGCTCCCCCGGCTGATAGGCGTCCGTGTTGATGCCGAGCGCAATGGGCGAGCAAACATAGGCCGGGTGCGCCAGCTCCTCTCGCAGGCGGTCGGCCGCGTCCTGTTTGTAGAAAATGCGGGTCTCGAAATCAAGGCCCGGCGACAGGCCCAGATAGGCATGGGTAGGACGGGCGAAACAGTAGACGCAGCCGTGCTCGCAGCCTCGATACGGATTGACCGAGAGCTCGAATGGAACGTCCGGAGAGTCGTTGCGGGTGATGACCGAGCGTGCCGTGTCGGGCGTCAGGGTGGTGGGGACAGGTGCGACGACAGGCTCACGATACCAGTCGTCGTTCTCGAACCGGTGGGTGGTGGACTCGAACCGGCCATCGGGATTGCTGAGGGCGCCGCGCCCCTTGCGCCGGCCGGTTTCAGGCGTGGACACGGGTTCCGGCGGGTCCGGATCGGGCGAGTTTCGGTCGCATGATGGTATTCCAGATGGTCGCTCGGGCCTCCGATTGTACCCGCCTTTCGCCCGGTGCGTTGCAATCGAAATGTCGGAGGCGCGCGGTTTCGAGGCATCGTGTCGGCATATCGCTGCGCCCGCTGCTTGCTGCCGCCGAGAGTGACCGCGAGATTCGGCTTCACAAAAGAAATCAGCCCGGTACGAATACCGGGCTGATTCGAATCGAAGTAACGAATAGAGACTATTAGGCGATTTCTGTCAAATGACATACCATCCTGCTTGTCTTTTCATCCGTCCTCTGTGTTGCGACAACCGTTCCATAGTTCGTACTATGCACCTGTTGTCGCGCCTTGATGACGAACGAAAATCCTGCGCAATCCGGTATGTCATTTTCCGGCAATCGCCTTAACCCATTTTCTGAATAAAAGGCAGGGCAATGGCGGCGGCACCGACGGCTGCTGCGAAGAGATAGGCCCAGCCGATCCGGGAGGACAGGGACTTCTGTTTGCGGGACAGAGTTTCCACTTCTCCCGCCAGGGAATCGGGAACCTGCGCGCCTTCTTCTGACGGTGCCTGAACGCCCGCCGAAAGTGCTTCGCGAGCAACGGTTTCGGCGACCGACCGGCCCGCCTCTTCTCCCGCCCGCCTGGCCTCGGACAGAAACGCTTCATTCGACGCCTCCGGAATCTCCGCGGATTCCGTTCGGCCCGCATCACCGGCCACCGTCGCGGCGATTTCGCGAACCCGCTCGAGCTCGCTTTCGCCGAGCCTGAAAGACGTTTCGCCAATCACCTGTTCGAGTTGACTCGCCACGTTTCCACGCAACTCCGAGCGATAGGCATCGCCGAATGACTTCATCCGCTCGTTGAGTTCCGCGCGACTCTTTTCCAGCGCGGCGTCGGTCGCCGCGGACACGATGGCCGCCGAATCGACGGTAGGTCCGGGCGCCTCGGTGGTGGACCCGGTCGCCGCCGCGTCGAGTCGGGACACCAGATCCGCGAACCGCGTTTCAACGGCCTGTTGATGTTCGGAGAGCCCCTTGCCCAGGAGTTCTTCCACCTGCGAGGATTCGAGAGGCGGCGCCGCGGATTCGAGTTTTTCGATCCTTTCCGGCAGGTCGCCGAGGTCCACGGCGCCACTCCCGGATTCCATGCTGGACAGGCGCTGCGAGAATTCCTCCAGCGTCGAGGCGGGAGAACCGGATTCCAGTGTCGCGATTCGTTCCGGCAGGTCTCCCAGGTCCGCTGTACCCCCCTCGGCCTCCAGACGGGAAAGGCGCTGCTCGAACGCATCGATCCGTGCCGCAGGCGAATCGGACTCAAGACTCTCCAGACGCTGCGCGAGCGTCTTGAACTGGGCCGAAAGTCCTTCGAACATGTTTCTGATATCGTCCACTTCACCGGCCACCGTAAGTGTTTCCACCGCTTCATCCTCGATGACTGCACCGGCCTGCGGTTGCGCCGCGAATTCGAGAATCTCTTCCAGTTCCTCCACGACGGGGGGTTTTGCCAGCACGCCCGAGGCCCCGTTGCTCACGGCATTGGTCTTGAAGTCGGCCTCGTCCTGTCCGGTACACATGATCACCGGAATGGTTTCCGTGTCCGGGTTGCCCTTGATCGCCCGCATGGCGTCGAGGCCGTTCATGTTGGGCATCTGATTGTCCATGAATACGATATCGGGACGGCTGTTCTCCATGTGGCTGAGCGCCGCTTCACCGGATTCGACCTGCTCGACCTCCACACCGCGGGCAACCAGCAGTTTGCGCAGTGTCAGGCGCGCGAGTTTGGAGTCGTCAACTACCAGGGCTTTCATTGTCGTCATGGTCTTCCTTCCGGAGTCAGAACGTCGCGACCGCAGACGCGGCCTGATCAGCCGCCCACCGGTATCGCGCACCAGTTTTGAATCTAGTTTAGGCGATTGCCGGAAAATGACATGCCAGATTGCGCCGGCTTTTCGTTCGTCATCAAGGCGCGACAACAGACGCATAGTCGAACTATGTCAATGTTGTCGCAACACAGTGGACGGATGAAAAGACAAGCAGGATGGTATGTCAATTGACAGAAATCGCCTTAGTACCATTCCCGTGATTGGCGAGGCGAGGTACGAATGTGTTGCCGCGCCGGGGCTTATTGCCGGATTTTTGGCTATCATCGGTGGGTAATACCCGGCCGGCATGAATATCACGCGTGTCGTCCCGGGGCAGGGCCTGTTCGGGATGAACGGCATGAAATCGGGGAGAATCGGTCGTTCCACCGGTAATCCCGCGTCAAAGAGCGCCTCTGATCAGAAAAACCGGAAGCAAATGAACATCCTGCTGGAATGCGTCCCGTTCGATACCACAGAGGCCGAAATCAGGTTGCTGCTCGAGGCCTGGGGCGTCTCACCCGGGACGGTGATGTTGTTGACCTCCCGGGTCCCCAGGCACTGTGCTGCACTGGTGGAAGTCGAAGCGAGCCCGGCGGGATGCCGGGCCCTGGTGTCGCACCTGGACGGCAGTGTCTTGCGGGGTTCCCGGCTGCGCGCGGAGTACTACCTGTTTTTTCGATAGCGTCCGGGAAACGCAGGGGTGATGTTTAAAAAGGGCTTTTTACGACTCCTGCCGGGATCCGGCCCCGGCCTGCCTCAGAACGGGAAATAGGTCACCAGCCGGACACCCGTCAATCCGTCACCCAGGCGGAACGCCAGCCCAAACCTGTCAAATGAACCGCCGAGGATCTTGACGGGTTCGTACACGCCGAGCGTCGCGCCAAGCTCGTATTCATGACTGACGCTTTCAGTCTCGTCGAACGGCAGCGCGAATGTCAGGTCGTTCAGATAGGCGTACCAGGTGAACTGTGTGCCGATGTTCAGCTTGCGCCCAAAGGCGCTGAGTCCCAGGGGATATCGGAAATTGAGGCTGGTGACGAGTGCGGAAAGGGATGTCGATTCGCCGTTGTTCGGGTTGTATCCGGCGAACGTGAGCGAGTTGCCGAGTTCGAGGTCCAGCTTGTCCCAGGCACGTACATAGCGGCTTTTCAGTCCGCCTGCATAGAGGAACGCGGTGACGTTGTTCTCGTATTCCTTTCCGAACCCCGCGTTGAAGAACGGCTTGAGACGCCAGTTGTGGCGCATCGGGATCGCCAGTTCGAGGCCCGGCGCCATGCTGAAGGTGCCGACCCGGTCGGGTAGCCCGTCGACGACGTCCTGGAAATCGAAGTCGACGAAGCCGAAGGCGATGGGCGCGGTCAGCCTCAATCCCCATCGGTCATTGCTCATGGGGGTCAGGGCGTAGCCGAGCGGCACACGTATCACCGCCACGGTACGGTCGCCGATCCGGTACGCCCCGGTGCCGAAGGCCAGGGCATAGTTCCAGTTGATCAGGTTCTGGTTGTCGGGCGGCTCCGGTTCCGCCGCGCCGGCGGTCGCCGGGCAGAGCGCAAGGCAGCAAATCAGCATGCGTAGTGTGCGCCGGCGTGGCATCACGCATGCCCTGAAACGCAGCCGGGAGGTTGCACGGCGTGACGCGACGCAAGCGCGGGGCGGAGTCGTCGCCGCGTCACGCCCGGCCTTCCCGAATGGGATCGGGTGCTTCAGACGTGGTGGATCTCCAGCCCCAGAGACTCGTTTTTTTCCAGCGTCTGACGGTTGCTGACCACCGCGACGCTGGCCGCTTCCGGTTTCAGCCAGGTTCCGGCGACCCGACGCAAATCGTCCAGACCGACCTCGAGCACCCTGGCGCGAAATCGCTGCCGGCGCGTCGCGTCGCGTCCGTGCAGGCCCGCGAAAAAGGTACCGATGGCCTCTCCGGCCGGTGACTCGGGCCTGTCGATGTCACTGACGATGTTGAGGATGGCCTCTTCCAGTTCGCGTGCCCCGGCTTCGTCGGACATCAGCCAGTCGAGCGACCTGTCGAAGTCCGCCAGCGTTTCGGCCAGTCGCGGGTCCCGGTAGGAGAAGAAGCGGAATGCACCGGCGTCGGAGTTGTATCCGGCCCCGGACCCGTAGGCGCCTCCCTGTTCGCGAATGGCGCGGTGCAGAAAACCGTTTCGAAGTACCGGGCCAAGCACCATGAGGGCCGTGGCGTCGTCGTGCTCGTAGGCCGGCGCGGGATAGGCCCTGGCGCAGAAATTGACCTGCGTATTGGTGGCCCATCCCTGCCGGATCTTTCCGTGAACAGGGTCGAGCGCGAAAGGAGCCGGGTTTTCCGCCGGAACCCGCTCGTCTGCCCAAACGCGCTCGAGGGCACTCACCAGGGCGTCGCGGTGCTCGGGTTCGGAGACCACGAGAAGCCGCCGGGGCGCGCCGCGGATCACGTCGCGCAGGTTCGACAGGCGTTCGGCGAATGCGCCGAGCGCCTGCTCGTCGTCCAGCGATTTGTCCAGCGCCTTGATGGTCCTGATCCCCTCGAGCCCCGACCAGCGATGCGCCAGGGCGCCCAGCGGGCTGATACCGGCGCTGGCCGCCGTCATCGCCAGCGCGTGTCCGCTACCGGTGATCTGTGTCTCGCGGACCGCGGTCGTCTGTGCGACCAGTTCCCTCAGTCGGGGCAATTCGTCGAACCGGGCCGCGGTATACACCTTGTGCATCAGTTCGGCCAGCGATGACTGGTTTCTCACCAGGGCCTTGCCGCCCATCGCGAACAGGCCGCGGACCCGTGTTGTATCCGATACGTCCGAGCGGACCGAGGTGCGCGCGCCGATGCCGCCGCTGACCGAGGCCTGCCAGGCCTGTGCCTCGAGGTAGTCGAGCCCGCCGCAACCGACCTCGGTCAGGCACTCGCAAAGCAGCGGCAGGTCATCCATGATGGCCGCATCCATGGCCGGCAGATCGACGGCCAGCTGTTCGTACACCAGACCGTTCGTTCCCTCGCGAAACCAGGTCGCGGGCATATTGGCCACCCTGCTACTGGTTCCCTGCGGGATCTCCAGTGTGGGGGGAACGTCCTCGAGTCCCACCTTGGGCAGCAACTCGGGGTCGTCCACCGTCTCCTGACGGGCCTTGAGTCGGGACGCGACTTCGATGATCCGCGCCTTGTCCGGGTCGCCCAGTCCCGCGCGGATCTCCTCCAGCCTGTCGTGTTCCCGCGCCTCGCGCCGGGTGCTCATGCCGGTGTCGGGCACCATGGTCAGTCGCACGCGATGCGGGTTCTGCAGCAGCAGGCGGCGCGCGAGCCCCTTGATGAAGTCGTCATCCTTGATGTCCTCGCGCAAACGGTTCAGTACCGGATCGATATCCAGTACAGCGAGCGGGTCGCCGCCGTGCAGCGCCGGCGACAGCCCTTTGAGCATGATCTGCAGCCCGTAGGGAAACCTCCCTCCGCCGACCTCGCGCTGCTCGAGTTCGAGCTGGTGGAGCACCGCCTCCACCCGGTCGCGGGGTACGCCGTTCTCCGCGACGTCGCGGATGACATCCATAATCATCTTTTCGACCGCCTCGGCCTCGTCGGGGTCCGACCCCTCCACGCCACAGGCGAAAACGATCTCGCGCATGTCGTCGTCCAGCCCGCACAGCTCGGAGGGTGCCGAGGCCAGGTTGGTCGTCTCCAGCGCCTGGCGCAGGGGGGAGGCGCTGTTGTCCAGCAGGACGCTGGACAGCAGGTGCGCGTTCATGCTCTCGCGCAGGTCCGCGCTCTTGCCAAGCAGCCAACCGAGAACGATATGGGTCTTGGCGGACGTGTCTTCCTCACCTTCCAGGGGGTAGGTCGCCTCGATGGCGAATGACTCCGAGTAGCGTTTTTCGTCCGGGATGGAGAAATCCAGCGACTGGCGCTCGAATCGGGAAAGTGCGCGTTCCTCGATCATGGCCTGGTGTTCCTCGACGGGGAAACTCCCGTAGGTCATGAACACGGCGTTCGAAGGATGGTAGTGACGCGAGTGAAAGGCCTTGAGCTGTTCATAACTCAGGTCGGGGATGTCTTCCGGCTCGCCGCCACTGTTGAAGTGGTAGGTCGTCGTCGGGAACAGATTGGATTGCAGGGTCTGCCAAACCTGTCTGACCGGTGCGCTCATCGCGCCCTTCATTTCGTTGAACACCACGCCCTTGAAGACGAGTTCGCTGTTCGCATCGCCGGGTTTCTCGAACTCGACCCGATGCCCTTCCTGCGCGAAATCCAGCGGGTGCAGGTTGGGGAAGAACACCGCGTCCAGGTACACCTGGAGCAGATTGTCGTAGTCCTTGCGGTTCTGGCTGGCGAAGGGGTAGGCGGTCCAGTCGCTGGAGGTGAACGCGTTCATGAACGTGTTCAGCGACCGGCGGATCATCATGAAGAACGGGTCGCGTACGGGGTAGTGCTGACTGCCGCACAGTGTCGTGTGCTCCAGGATATGCGCGACCCCGGTCGAATCGCCGGGCACGGTGCGGAAAGCCACCAGAAAGGCATTATTGGTGTCTTCCGATGCCATGTGATAGTGGTCCGCCCCGGTCTTCCGGTGCCGGAACTGCTGAACGTCGAGATTCAGCGTCGGAATGGACTCGCTGCGTACGAATTCGAATGCTGTGTGTGCCATGGATGGATTGGATACCCTCGTTAAACCGTCTGGGTTTGTACACTTGGCCGGCGAACCCTGTCAAATGACCCGGCTCGGCGCCGGGTCGTCGATACGTTGTCCGGGCTGGTGCTCTATTCTCGCGCACTTGATCCGCGTGCAGGTGGTGGATAACCTGAACCTCGACGTGAATGCGACCATTTTCGGAGAGCAATGGGTGAACCGGCAGTGGCGGCGACGGTGACCGACGATACGCAAGCGCGACAGACCGTACTGCTCGTCGATGACAACGCCACCAACCTCCAGGTGTTGTACCAGACACTCAGGGACCTTGGTCCCCGGGTGCTGATCGCCCGTAGCGGCGAATCCGCACTGTCGATTGCGCGAGAGACGGTGCCCGACCTGGTGCTGCTGGACATCATGATGCCGGGCATGGACGGTTACGAGGTGTGCCGCAGCCTGAAGGGCGAACCCGCCACCCGTGATGCCGCCGTGATCTTTCTCTCGGCACTTGGCGACACCGGGGACAAGGTCCGGGGATTCGGTCTCGGGGCGGTGGATTTCATCTCCAAGCCCTTTCAGGGAGAAGAGGTGCTGGCGCGTGTCAGGACCCACCTGAAGATCCGGCGCCTGGAACGCGACCTTTCCGCCCGCAACCGCCGGCTGGAGGCGCAGCAGCGCCACATCCTGGAGTCCATGGGAGAGGGACTGTTCGGAGTGGACGGGGGCGGAACCATCATCTATGCCAATCCCGCCGCGTTGCGGATCACCGGCCGTGAGCTGGAGGATCTCGAAGGCGCCGATCTGTTCGATGCCGACTGGCTCGAAACTTCGGGTGACGAATCCGGGCGCTGCCTGATGCGCGACGCGATCCTCGGCGAGTCGGCACGGCCGTGTGAACACGAGGGAGTGGTCAGGCGCCCCGGGGGGGCCGGGATCGAGGTGGATTTCAGCGCGGCGCCGTTCCACCTCGACGGGGCGGTACGTGGCGCGGTTATGACTTTCCGGGACGTCAGCCGGCGCAAACGGGCCGAGATCGAACTGAAGACGGCTCACGATGCGCTGCTGAAGTCGCACATGGAACTGCGCCATGCGCAGGACCGGCTGGTGCAGGCGGCCAAGCTGGAGTCCGTGGGGCGCCTCGCCGCAGGGGTGGCCCACGAGGTGAAGAACCCGCTCGCCATCATTCAGATGGGTATTGATTATCTTAAGGTTGCGCAACGGTCTCCCGGCGACCCCGGGTCGCAGGTGCTGGCCGACATGGAGGACGCGGTGGCGCGTGCCGACCGGGTCATCAGGGGATTGCTGAACCTCTCCCGTGAGCAGGTGGCCCGCACGGCGCCCGCGGACCTCAACGAAGTAATCGACAAATCGCTCGGGATGGTGCGCCACGAGTTGACCCAGCACAATATCTCCCTCGACACGGATCTGCAGCCGGGGCCGGCGACGACCCTGCTCGACGTCCCAAAGATCGAGCAGGTGCTCATCAACCTGTTCATGAATGCAGTGCACGCGATCGGACGTGACGGTCTCCTGCACGTTTCGACGCGGACCGTCGATCTGACGGAGGAAGTGGTTTACGAGGCAGGCATCGGAAATGTCTTCGGGGCCGGTGATCGGGCGCTGGTACTCGAGATCACCGACACCGGAACCGGTATTCCCGAGGCGGAACTCGAGCGGGTGTTTGACCCGTTTTTCACGACCAAGCCGGTCGGAAAAGGCACCGGCCTGGGTCTGTCGGTGACCCGCACGATCATCGAAATGCATCGTGGCGCCATCGAACTCCGGAACCGTTCGCGGCAGACCGGGGTCCGGGTCACGATCTACCTTCAAACCCACGAGAGCGACAAGACATGACCAAGCGACGGATCCTTGCAGTGGACGACGAGGCGGGCCTGACGCGAATGATCCGCCTGAACCTCGAGGCCACCGGCCGGTTCGAGGTCAGGGAGGAAAACTTCGGCGCGCACGCCCTGGAGGCCGCCCGCGACTTTCGCCCCGATCTCATACTGCTGGACGTCATGATGCCGGACATGGAGGGAAGCGAGGTGGCCGCGCAACTCAAGGAGGACCCGGTACTGAAAACAACGCCGGTCGTATTCCTCACGGCGATCGTCACCCGGGAGGAAACCGCGTCGACGGGATCGGAGATCGGGGGCCATACCTTCCTGGCGAAGCCGGTCAAGGCCGCCGAGCTGATCGCCTGCATCGACGGGGAACTGGGCGGGCGTTGATGAACCAGGATATCGGCGGGGTTGCGGACGACGGGGAAAAGGTCCTCATCGTCGACGACAATCCCGTGAACCTTCAGGTCCTGTACCAGACGCTCGACGGGGCCGGCTACCATACACTGGTGGCCAGGAGCGGAGAGGACGCCATCGCGATCGCCCGCAAGGTTCGGCCCCGACTGGTCCTGCTGGACATCATGATGCCCGGAATGGACGGCTTCGAGGTGTGCCGCAGGCTGAAGGGCGACCCCGGGACGCGTGATGTCGCCGTGATCTTCCTGTCGGCGCTGGGGGAGGCGAGCGACAAGGTCAGGGGCCTCGAACTCGGCGCGGTCGATTACATCACCAAGCCGTTCCACGCCGGAGAGGTCAATGCGCGGGTCGGCACGCACCTCAAGTTGCGACGGCTCGAACGTCGCATGGAGCGGCGAAATGCGGCGCTGGAGGCCGCGAACAAGCGCATGCGCGATGACCTGGATGCCGCCTCGCGGGTGCAGCAGTCCCTGCTGCCGGAGAGGATGCCGCAGACCGGTCGCTGCCGCTTTGCCTGGCGTTACCGGCCGAGCGAAGAGCTGGGCGGTGACGGGCTCAACGTGTTTCGCATCGATGACCGGCACGTTGCGATGTACGTGCTGGACGTATCGGGTCACGGCGTGCCTTCCGCCCTGCTCGCGGTCACCGTGTCGCGCGTGCTGCTGCCGGTGGCCGACCGGAGCTGTCTGGTCACCACCCCGGCGGGTGACGGCGGTTACGTCGTGACGAGGCCGGCGGACGTGGTTTCCCGTCTGAACCGTCTATACCCGATGGACAACAGGGGACGTCTATACTTCACGATACTTTACGGGGTGCTGGACGTGGAGGCCTGCTCGTTCACCTATGTCAGCGCCGGCAACCCGGGACCGGTGCTGCTGCACAGGGGAGAGCGGGCGGTCGTTCACGACGTGCCGGCCGTGCCGGTCGGTCTGTTGCCCGACAGCGAGTATCACGATACGGTGCTCGAGATGCGACCCGGCGCGAGGATGTACCTCCACTCCGACGGGCTGGTGGAGGAACGCAACGACCGGGGCGTCGTCTTCGGCCGGGAACGGATGGCGGCGATCGTCGAATCCGCCCGGGGCGAGGACCTGGAAACCTCGATCGACCGGTTGATCGGCGGGACGGTTGCGTGGAAGGGTGACGAGAATCTTCGGGATGACGTCTCGGTTCTGGCAGTGGACTTGAACGTATGACGGAACGGGTCACGTGAACGACGGTACGCAGGGCGCCGGCGGGGAGCCGCGGGAACTTGCGGGCATGCGCTTCAGGGCCAGGTCCGACCAGTTGTTCAGCGTCCGTGAACTGGTGCGTGATACCTTGGGGCGGCAGGGTTGCGACAGGTCGGAAGTCGATGGTGTCGTCCTGGCGGTGGACGAGGCCTGCGCGAACATTATTCGCCACGCCTACGGGGCGTGCGCCGAGGGAGATATCGTGATCCAGATCTTCGCCCAGGACGACGATTGCGTGATCCGGCTGCGCGACTACGCCGAACCGGTGGACCCCGAGGCCGTGTGCTGTCGCCGACCGCGGGAATTGCGGCCCGGGGGACTCGGCATGTTCCTGATCGAAAAGATCATGGACCGGTACGACTTTACCGAGGCGGCGGACGGAAAGGGAAACGTGCTGGAGATGCGAAAGCGCATGGGCCCCTCGACGGCGGTCGGGGCCTGATTTTCCGGAGACCGGGCGGTTCCCGATTCCGATACAATTGCGGCGGTCGCCGAGTCAAAACATAAAATCAGGACACGCATCGGTATGGAACTTTCTACGCGGACCGAAGGGGCTTATACGGTTGTCGAACTGCAGGGCGAGGTCGACCTGCACTTCTCTCCCAGGCTGAGAAACCGGTTGCTGAGCGAGCTGAGCGAAGGGCATCCGCTGCTCATCGATCTCGATGAAGTGACCTACATGGACAGCTCCGGGATCGCCTCGATGGTCGAGGCCTATCAACTCGCGAAAAACAACGATCTGGATTTCGGCCTGGTCGGCGTGAAGGGGCCGGTGCTCCAGGTCCTGCAGCTCGCGCGCCTCGACAAGGTATTTCCGATCGACGACACGGTCGGCTCGCGGATCGCGCGTGACGCGGGTTGAGCCATGAAGGGCCGGTGCCAGGGGAACCGGCCACAACACCGGGTCGCGCCCGTTCCCCGTTCGGCATGACGAAACCTGATCCCGCTCCCCAGCCGAATGCATCGGCAAAGGCCCTGATCGACGCGCGGGGTGTCGTGGCGCACTACGGGCACCGCAAGGTGCTCGACGGCATCGATCTCGAGGTGCGTTCCGGCGAGATCATGGTGATCATGGGGGTCAGCGGTTCCGGCAAGAGCACCCTGCTGCGACTCCTGCTGGGGTTGCTGCAGCCGACCCGCGGGTCGATCCACATCATGGGTCACGACGTCACGCGGGCGGGAACGAGGGAACTGTACCGGCTTCGCGAACAGCTGGGCGTTGCGTTTCAGGGCGGTGCCATGCTCGGTTCGCTGACCATCGGTGAAAACGTTGCGTTGCCGCTG
>JAYENI010000269.1:0-4838 GCA_034722015.1 Pseudomonadota bacterium | reverse complement strand
GCCCAACACCGCGACCGCCACGCACCCCCCCGCGCCGTGATCCGACATTGGCCGATACCAGCAACGCGACCCGACAGGCTTCGCTGATTGCCGCTGTCGGATTACGCCAACACTAATCCGACCTACCCCTTCTCCGTCGGACAACGATCCCTGGACCACCAGATCAAGGGCGCCATCTGGTTCGACGACCTCTCGATCCGTTCCCTGCGTGAACGCAACCTGGCGCTGATCGAGGAATACAAGGCCAGCCTCGTCGGCCCTCCCGAACCGAATCCAACGCCACCCCAGGCCCCCCGGACCAACCCGGACGAAACCCAAAACCCGTAGGTCGGATCAGGCGCGCCGCCCAACACCGCGACCGCCACGCACCCCCCCGCGCCGTGATCCGACATTGGCCGATACCAGCAACGCGACCCGACAGGCTTCGCTGATTGCCGCTGTCGGATTACGCCAACACTAATCCGACCTACCTGTCCTTCGACCTGCCCCGTTTCCTTGTGCTACACCGCCGCCCCAACTAGACTCAGACGAAATTGGAGAAAATCTCCGGAGTGCCTCGAAAATGAAATTGATCCCGCTCACAATTACGACCCTCCTGTTCACTACGCTGACCGGGCTGCTGGTGCCCGTTGCCGGGACTGCCCAACAACCCGCAGCCACCGTTCAGTCACTGTCGGGCACCTGCATGCTGAACCGGGGCGAGGCCGCCGAGACCCTGACGCTCGGGACGCCGTTAAACGCGGGCGACACCGTCACGTGTACCGAAGGCTCTGACGCGACGATCGTTTACAACAACGACTGCGCGGTATCCATGCCGGCCGAGTCCCAGCTGACCATCGGCGCCAGGAACGAACCCTGTGAAGTCCTCGCCGCCGCACTGGTGATCCCGGGGGCCGCAGCAGCCATCGCTGCCACCGACGTTACCCTGGCGCTTGCCGCGGGTTTTGCCGTCGTACCCATCGTGGCCGTCATCGACACCGTCGTCAAAAACAACTCAGAAGATAAAATGAGTGGAGAATAGCTCCTCGCAGCACCCCGAAGGTCGGGTTAGCGAAGCGTAACCCGACAGCAGCACCACGCTGCCATTCATCGGCTCACCCCGCCCAAACCCGACCTGCATCAGTTTGACGGCTTTTTAGGCGATTGCCGAAAATTAACATACCAGATTGCGCTGGATATTCGTTCGTCTTCAAGGCGCGGAAACGGGCGCATAGTCGAACTATGCAACCGTTGGCGCAACGCCGAAGACGAACGAATAGACAAGCAGGCTGGTATGTGATTTGACAGAAATCGCCTTAACCGCATTCCCGCCTTGTATTTCCCCCCCTCGCCGCTAGAATTGGAGTCAACAATATCGATACGGTTTCTGACCGGAAATCGTCGGGGAGTCCAGGGGAAAATCATGAAACTGCGCACTGCGGGCAAGCTCCCGCTACATGTCCTGATCCTGCTGGCCGTGGCGCTGCCCGGCACGGGTACCGCGCTAGAGTCGTCGGCCTTCATTCAGTCGCTTTCGGGCACCTGCATGCTCAGCCGGGGCGAGACAGTCGAGACCGTGACATTGGGTATGCCGCTCGCCCAGGGTGACATCGTGACCTGCACCGAAGGCGGCGAGGCTACGGTCGTCTACAATAACGACTGCGCGGTACAGATGCCGGCCGAATCGCAACTGCCGATCGGCGCGGGAGACGAACCCTGCGAAGTCCTTGCAGCCGCCCTGATTATTCCCGGCGCAGCCGCTGCCAGCGTGCTGGCGGGCAACACGGGCCTGATCGTACTTGGCTCACTCGGAGCCGCAGCCGCGGTCGGCGGAATTCTCTTCGCCGTATCGAATTCGGGCGGAGACGACACGGGCCCCATCAGCCCCCAATAGTTCAAACGCATCCATCCCGGTGGTTCCACAATCGGAAGGTACCGACGTCGTCCATGGTGGGTACCGACGTCGTCCATAGTGGGTACCGCAGCGCGATTCGACCGTCCGGAAGAACACAGGAATTGCCGTTTCCCCGCTGCCTGAGAACAAGTCACACAAGTATCTTCCCCTCTCCCGGCGGGAGAGGGCCAGGGTGAGGGGTAAAAAAAAATCGCCTACCCTGAGACGCCGATCCAGTTCTGATCTCCGTCAGGCCGGCAAACGAAAAACCTCAACGGAAACGAACTCCCCGGATGGAACCCTCGGCGCAAGCCACACCACGACAAGACACCCTGTTCCGGCTGACCGCATTGCTGCTCATCGTGGCGCCGCTGTTTCGCGCCGGAAACCGCCCGCTCCCGCTGATGCTGCTGGAGTTCTGTGCGCTCGCCATCCTCCTTCTCGTCCTCTGGAGCCCGCGGCGCGAGCGCAGAATGTCGCCGGGTATCCGGCTGTCCCTGCTGGCGCTGTTTCTGTTACCCCTGCTCTACCTGGTTCCGCTGCCCGAATTCCTCTGGCAGGCGCTACCCGGACGCGGCATCTACTCGGACCTGCTGACCGGCGCCGGCTGGCGACCGGCCAGTCTGGTCCCCATGAATACGGAAACCGCGTGGCTCGCCCTGCTGCCACCGATCGCCATGTTCGTCGCGACGATGCAGTTCGACACCACGGCGCTGAAGTCGCTGGTGCACCTGCTGTTCGCCGTCGCCGCACTCCAGGCGACCCTGGGGCTGATCCAGTTCGGCGCGGGGCCGGACAGCGTGTTCTACTTTGGCCTCCCCATGGGAGGCAACGCGACCGGTACCTACCCGAACCGTAACCATCTCGCCGGCCTGCTGGAAATGGCCTTCCCGATCAGCCTGGCGCTCACAGTCGCGAGCGTCGGCCAGAGCGGATCGAAAAGCGGACGTCGAAGCCGCTGGCGGCAGCGGCTCGATTTCCTTTCCACCGGCAGGGGACACCAGGCATTCGCCTACGGCGCCCTGACCCTGCTGTTTCTGCTGGCCATCATCTTCACGCGCTCACGCACCGGCATCGCGCTGTCGATGCTGGGGATCTTCATCTCGATCTTTGCGTTTTCGCGCCGACTCGGCGGAGACAATATCTACGGGACGGTGGGTACTGTCATTGCCGCCAGTATCGGACTCGCGGCGATCATTGGTCTGGCACCGGTCCTCGACCGGTTCTCCGCGATCGACACGGTGGAAGATTCGAGGATCAGGATCTTCTCCAGCAGTATCGACGGGATCGGCGAGTTCTTCCCCTTCGGGAGCGGGCCGGGCAGCTACCCCGAAACCTACCCGCGCTTCGAGCCGCCCGCGCTCGCCGGGGGCCGCCTTGTCAATCACGCCCACAACGACTACATCGAATGGATCTTCGAAGGCGGCCTGCTGGCCGGCGCCATCGTCGCCGTGTTTCTCGTGATCTATCTGCGCCAGTGGTCGCACGTCTGGACCCGAGGTGCCTGGGGGACCTTCAAATTCATACAGGCCGGTGCGGGCATCGGAATCCTCCTGATGCTGCTCCACGGCCTGACCGACTTCAACCAGCGCATCCCCGCCAACATGATCTACCTCGCCTTCCTCGCGGCGCTGTTCCTGAGCCCCGAAAAGGACAAGGTCAAGATCAAACAGAAGAAACACCGCCACCACCGGCACCACGCACACCACACCCAACGCCCGGCCCGCGAAGAAACTCCCGTCACTCCCCGGCCTCCGGCGCCCGGCGACGTCCGAAACCCGTTTATGGATTGAGCTTCGCAGCCTCGCGGGTCGGGTAAGCAAAGCGTAACCCGACGCATGCGGGCGCTACCTTGTCGGGTTACGCTTCGCTAACCCGACCTACAAAAAATCGCTACCACTATTGATACGGATCGAATCGGGCCTAAGAAACTACTCCGAAAACCCCCTTGCCACTCTTGCTCGATGAACCTCCCGCCGAATCACTTTCGCCACCCGCCAGGCGCGCATCAGGGTAAAAAAGTAGATCGTGAACAGCCCCATGAAGCCGGCAAACATCACATACTCGGGCACCTCGAAGTGCAGGCCGAGCAATCCGATTGACGACATCACAAAGGACACGGCCAGCATCACATAGACCACCTGCTTCGCACTGAAACCCGCCCGAAGCAACACATGATGCAGATGCCGGAGGTCGGCGGTAAAGGGCGAGCGCCCATGGAAAACCCTGCGCAGCATGAGGCTCACCGTGTCCATCAAGGGCAACGCGAACAACCACAGCGCCGTGACCGGCTGAATGACCTGGTGCGGTTCCTGCGAGAACCGGATCAACAGGCACGCAATGGCGAGGCCGAGAAACATGCTTCCGCCGTCCCCCATGAACACGCGGTTAACCCAGGCGTTCTTGACGCAGAAGTTGCAAAGGAAAAATATCGCAACGACGATCCCCAGCACAAAGACCACACGCAAGTCGGTCGTCATCCCGGCAATCGCCGCCAGCGAGCCGAGAAAGGCGAACAGTATCAGCGCCAGTCCGCTCGCCAACCCGTCGAGTCCGTCGGTCATGTTGAATGCATTGATCACACCCATGGCGGCGAACACGGTAAACGGAACCGCCCATTCACCCAGAATCCCCTCTCCAGCGCCAACGAGATCGCCGACGTTATCCAGTCGCACATTGCCCCACACGCTCACCAGCAACACCGCAAACACCTGTGTGGCAAGTCGAACCACCGACGGTAGCGGACGCATGTCATCGATGACTCCGATGACAACCATCAGAGCGGATGCAGAAAAAAAGGGAAGCCATTTCGGCGGCAGTTCACTGAACAGCAGGATAGGCAGGATAAACCCGGCAAACATCGCCGCGCCGCCAATTAAAGGCACCGATGCACCATGGGTCTTGCGCCCACCCGGCTCGTCCACCAGACCGACCTGAAATGCAAACGGACGCAACGCGACCAAAA
>JAYENI010000268.1:0-4927 GCA_034722015.1 Pseudomonadota bacterium | reverse complement strand
ACTCACATCCCGCCGGTTGCCCACACTAATCCACCGCCTGACCACACTACGCCGGGATGAGATGGGTGCTAACCTTCCAGGCGGCCCAACAACAAGGGTTTTTCTTTTGGGAATTCCGGATAGACCCTACTATTTCAATCGAAAATCGCGGCCACTGAGATACTCTACAAATTCGATGTCGGGTCAAGTATGCATGCCACACTGCATCTGATATACCGCATCGCCGACTTCCAAAGCCATTACTGAATGGATTATTTTATGCAATCGGATGCACCCCACAAGGTAATTGACATCAAGAACGATACGCACTGCTTCGCGGCCGGAAATCAGAGTCCAACAAATTCATACAGCAACGAGTTATATTGTTCAAAGGAAAGAACCAGCGTCCTCCTTCACCATGATCACCTCGTATGCAGTCGGCAGAAAATCCTTACCACACGCTCCCGCCAGTCGAGCAAGCATCCAGCCTGATATATTAATGATCGGCGATAAAATAACCAGCAGTACAAAAAGTGCGGCAATGCGCCTTCGGCGCACTCCATTGAGGGCACTCCTGGCGATGGCCAGATTGAACAAAAGCGCGGCGCTCTCTATAGCGTGTCCACGCTCTTGCAACCAATCTATGCGAAGTCCCGCCTGTTCCGCAAAACACCCCAACTGGTAGCGTGTGAGACGCTGAAAATCATATGGAGCATCGTGTAACGGATAGGCAAAGGGGACGCTGAAAACGGCCCGTCCTCCGCGCCTCAGAATTCTACCGATTTCGCTTACCGCATCCTGCGGGCGCTGCAGATGCTCCAGGACCTCGAAACAGACCGCGACGTCGATCGTCCCGTCCCGCAACGGGAGACGTTCCGCGGAGCCAAATACGGACGGTCGTGCGCCATAGCGTTCAGCACCGATCGCCGGATAGTCGAGACTCAGATACTCGACCCCATCAGGAATTGCCCCTTCAAGACCGCCGCGCCCACTCCCTATGTCCAGAAGCCGCTCGCCCGGCCGAGGTGTTGCCTGCTCAACGATCGCGAAATCGTTCGCTTGCAGCGCCAGCCATTGGGGGTGTAAAGGGGTTTTTCTAATAAGGTTCGACAGACGCTTCATGGCTTTCCATCCTGATTACCCACGACCCTGTTTAGTGAGTTACCGCGCCGCACCTTTGCCCGCGTGGGCCCAATCATCTCCCAGCACTCCATACCTATTTGAAATCAACAAGTTACATATTTATCGGTGAATATACGCCGACTCACGGGATCCGTAGACACCACCTGTTCTCCCCTATGCGCCACGCATCGTAAACTGATGCCTCAGTAGAGATGACATATGGCGGTGTCGGCTCTACGTTTTCAGGACCGTACCCGCTGAATTGACTTCGGAGCCCGAACCGCTAACATGCTCTATTATCGAATAATCTAATCGCCAAACAAGCAAATTGAATGGCTACTACGGCTGAAAATATAAGACTGGGCGGGCTTGCACTGCGACTGATCGCTGACGGGCTGATCAGCGAGGCGGATGCGATGACCGCGCAGGAAGAGTCCCACAAGAAGCGGATTCCGCTCGTTACGTATCTGGTCGGGCAGGGTCACGCGTCCCCCTCGAACATTGCGATGGCGGCCTCGAGGGAGTTCGGGATTCCGGTTCTGGACATCAGGGCTCTCGACCCGGAGTTGATACCCAAGGGCGTCGTCAGCGAAAAAATCGTTCGACAGCACCATGCGCTGCCCATCCTGAAGCGCGGCAACAGGTTGTTCGTGGCCGTGGCAGACCCGCTGAACCTGACAGGGCTGGACGAGATCAAGTTTGCCACCGGGTTGTCCGCCGACCCGGTTCTCGTCGAGGAAGACAAGCTCGGCAAGGTCATCGACACGGTCCTCGAGGCGGAAGATTCCGCCGGCGCCATGGAAGGGCTGATGGACGAGGACCTCGACAATCTCGAGATCAGTGCCGGGGACGAGGAATCCAGGGCCGACGAAGGCCCCTCGGAAGTCGACGATACGCCCATCGTACGTTTCGTGAACAAGGTGTTGCTGGACGCGATCAACAAGAAGGCGTCGGACATCCATTTCGAACCCTACGAAAAAAAGTATCGGGTTCGCTTCCGCATGGATGGCGTGCTGCACGAGATCGCCTCGCCACCCGTCAACCTTGCACCGCGCATATCTGCCCGGCTCAAGGTCCTGTCCCGCCTTGATATTTCGGAGCGGCGCATCCCCCAGGACGGCCGGATGAAGATGCAGCTTTCCAGGAAGCGGGCCATCGACTTCCGCGTCAGTACCTGCCCGACGCTCTTCGGCGAAAAAATCGTGATGCGTATCCTCGACCCGACCAGCGCGCAGTTGGGCATCGATGCGCTGGGCTACGAGGAAGAGCAGAAGCATCTGTACATGGATGCCCTGAGCAAGCCCTACGGCATGATCCTGGTGACCGGACCGACAGGTAGCGGCAAGACCGTTTCGCTCTATACCGGACTCAATATCCTGAACACGACCGACCGGAACATCTCCACGGCGGAGGACCCTGCGGAAATCAACCTGCCGGGTGTCAACCAGGTGAATGTCTATCCCAAGGTGGGACTGACGTTCGCCTCCGCGCTGCGGGCGTTCCTGCGCCAGGACCCCGACATCGTCATGGTCGGGGAGATTCGGGACCTGGAGACGGCCGAGATCGCGATCAAGGCGGCACAGACGGGGCACCTCGTCCTCTCCACCCTGCACACGAACGACGCACCCCAGACACTCACCAGGCTGTCCAATATGGGTGTCCCGCCCTATAACATCGCTTCCGCCGTCAGTCTCATCATCGCCCAGCGACTGGCTCGACGTCTGTGCAGCAACTGCAAGACAATTGACGACGTGCCCATGGAGGCCCTGCTGAAAGAAGGATTCACTGAGGACCAGCTCGAGGGCATCAAGATCTACAAGGCCGTCGGGTGTGACCAGTGTACGGGTGGTTACAAGGGTCGGGTCGGCATCTACCAGGTGATGCCGATCTCCGAAAAGATGGGCTGGATCATCATGGAAGGCGGCAACGCGATGCAGCTGGCGGATCAGTCGAAAAGGGAAGGCATACCGGATCTACGCGAATCGGGACTAAAGAAGGTACAGGACGGTGTCACCAGCCTGGAAGAGGTCAACCGGGTTACCAAGGATTGACGGCTTTTCAGGAGGCTCTGATTCCCGAGAAGCTCCCGAGCGTCGGGTTACGCTATCGCTAACCCGACCTACATGGTCTCGCCTCACCCGGCCCGTTGCGTCGGATTTTCGCCACACTTCGTCTCTGATTGCGTTCGGTGCATCCCGTTTAGACTATTCTCTCTAGATCAACGGTTTCCAGTATTCGCGAGTGGCGCGGAATTCCAGGTACCGAAGACGATCCAGCAGGTCTGGTGAGAACGCTACGGAATGTTTTTTTATCCTTCACCACGACCCGCCCCCCCTGGGATACGGTGATTGGACTGTCTGGTATCCGGTTTCCAAACCCTGCGTCGATGGAAACCAGGGCCGGGCAGGCTAAGAAACGACGTCGATAGTTTTAATTGGGGCTGTCGAAAGCTCCGACATTTACGAAAGGCTGAGTGAGATATGGCAACGGCAGAAGCATTGACATTCGTCTGGGAAGGCACCGACCGCAAGGGAGCACGGGTCAAGGGTGAGACGCACGCGACCAACGAGATGCTGGCCAAGGCGGACCTGCGGCGGCAGGGCATCAATCCCATCAAGGTTCGCAAGAAACCCAAGCCCCTGTTCAACCTCAAGAAAAAAATAATCGGCAAGGACATCGCCATCTTCGCCCGGCAGCTTGCCACCATGATGCAGGCAGGCGTCCCGCTGGTACAGGCCTTTGAAATCGTCGGTCGTGGCCACGAAAACCCGGCGATGCAGGACATGATCATGGGGATCAAGTCCGACGTCGAAGCGGGGACCAGCCTCGCGGAGGCGTTGGGAAAGTACCCGCTCCAGTTCGACGCCTTGTTCCGCAACCTGGTCCAGGCCGGCGAGCAGTCGGGCGCCCTGGACAGGCTGCTCGACAAGATCGCGACCTACAAGGAGAAAACGGAGGCCCTCAAGGCCAAAATCAAAAAGGCGCTGTTCTACCCGGCAGCGGTACTCGTGGTGGCGTTCATCGTGTCCGCCATTCTTCTGATTTTCGTCGTGCCACAGTTCCAGGAGCTGTTTCAGGGATTTGGCGCCGACCTGCCGGCATTCACCCAGATGGTGATCAACCTGTCGGAGATATTCCAGAAATGGTGGTGGGCGATATTCGGAGTCATCGCTGGCTCAATCTATGCGCTGATCGAAGGCAACAAACGCTCGCCGGCGGTCCACCGCGCCCTGGACAAGGCATCGCTCAGGATTCCCGTCGTGGGCGACATCCTTAGAAAATCCGCCATCGCCCGCTTCACCCGCACCATGTCCACCATGTTCGCCGCCGGCGTCCCCCTGGTCGAAGCGATGGATTCGGTGGCCGGAGCGACCGGCAATGCGATCTACGCTGAAGCCACGTTGAAGATGAAGGACGAGGTCGCCAGTGGTACCCAGCTTCAGTACGCCATGCGGCAGTCCGGTCTGTTTCCGAACATGGTGGTTCAGATGGTCGCCATCGGCGAGGAATCCGGTTCGCTCGATGACATGCTGACCAAGGTGGCGGACTTCTACGAGGAAGAGGTCGACAACCTGGTTGATGGACTCAGCAGCCTTTTGGAACCGTTGATCATGGCGATCCTCGGCGTCATCGTCGGCGGGCTTGTCATCGCCATGTACCTGCCGATATTCAAACTGGGATCGGTGGTCTGAACCCTTAGGCGATTGCCGGAAAATGACATACCGGATTGCGTAGGGTTTTCGTTCGTCATCAAGGCGCGGCAACACGTGCCAAGTCGAACAAAGCACCACTTGTGGCAAACCCCACGACGGGGGGAAAAACAACC
>JAYENI010000267.1:0-20882 GCA_034722015.1 Pseudomonadota bacterium | reverse complement strand
GGGACCGGATCCACAAGGCGCGTCGTGCCCAGGCGGACCTGTTTATTTCCATTCACGCGGACGCGGCGCGCAACCGCAAGGCGCAGGGCGCCTCGGTCTACGTCCTGTCGCCGAACGGCGCCAGCAGCGAGCATGCACGCTGGCTGGCGAAGCAGGAAAACGATGCGGACCTGATTGGCGGTGTGAGCCTCGACGACAAGGACGGCCTGCTCCGCTCAGTGCTGCTGGATCTTTCGCAGACAGCCACGATCGAGGCCAGCGCAGATGTTGCCTCGTCGCTGTTGAAGGAACTTGGCGCCGTCGGACGGGTACACAGCACGAAGGTGGAACAGGCCGGATTCGTGGTCCTCAAGTCACCGGACATCCCCTCCGTGCTGGTGGAAACGGCATTTATCTCCAATACCCGTGAGGAGAAACGACTGAAGACCCGGGCCTACCAGAAGCAGGTCGCAACCGCGATTCTAAAGGGCGTCAAGCGCTATTTCCGGCAGCATGCACCGGCGAGCGCCAGGACCGCCAGCGCGCCATCCAAGGACGACACCCACGTGATTCAAAGAGGAGAAACCCTGTCAACGATTGCTCACCGCTACCGGGTGGACGTCGGGCGCCTGCGCAAGGTCAATGCCCTCAGCGGAGACAGCATACGCACCGGTCAGGTGCTTCGAATCCCACTGAGTGGCAGTTAGGCGATTTCTGTCAAATAACATACCAGCCTGCTTGTCTTTTCGTCCGTCTTCGGCGTTGCATCAACGGTTGCATAGAGTGACGATGCGCCCGTTGCCGCGCCTTGAAGACGAACGAAGATCCTGCGCAATCTGGTATGTCATTTTCCGGCAATCGCCTTAGGCGATTTCTGTCAAATGACATGCCATCCGGCTTGTCTTTTCGTCCGTCCTCTGCGTTGCGACAACGGTAGCATAGAGTGACTATGCGCCCGTTGTCGCGCCTTGATGACGAACGAAAAGCCGGCGCAATCTGGTATGTCATTTTCCGGCAATCGCCTTAGCAGGCTGTTGAAAGCCTCTCAGGCGTCACCATTCGGCGTAAAAATCGCGCTCCGAATGCTCATTTGACGGAAATCGCCTTGTGCCGACAGGCCAGGGCGCTGGTCTACTCCTCGACCTGCTGGATCCCGTCCAGGAACCAGGTGGGTGCCTCGCCGGTGGCCGGGCGGATGAACCGCCACACCTCGCGGACCCGGGTGGGGGAGGTGCCCAACAGGTTGTCCTCGTCCACCTCGCGCATTTGCACATCGAACAGGACAGTGGCCTCCCACTGGTTCCCGCTGTCCCGCACGTCCAGCAACTCGCTCGAGAGGTCCAGGATTTCCGTCTGGTTCCTGCCGTGACGCGACGAGATCTGGGCGCTGAGCTCCACGAACACCGGTTCGGTCGTCAGGGTCCGCAGTGCCTCCAGATCGCCCTGGTCCCAGGCCTCCTGCAGGTGTCGATAGGCCCGTTCGGCGCCCTGCATGAACGCCATTTCGTCAAACCCGGCAGGCCGGGTACCGGACACCGCGCTCCCGGTGTTTCCCTTGAACAGCAGATCGGTGTTGAACCCCGGGAAGGGGCGGGCGCCGGCCTCTCGTCGAAACGCACCCCCCTCGCTTCCTGCGGGTATCGAGGACGATGCCGCGCCGCCTGGTAACCCGGCGGCCGACGGGGATGCTCGCCTTCGTGAGGCAAACAGCTTGTAGAGCACGAAGGCGATCGCGGCGAATATCAGAATGTCGACGAAGTTGAGCCCCTCGAACGCCCCGCCGAAGAACATGGCGCCGAGCAGTCCCCCCAGGGCAAGCCCCCCCAGCATGCCCATCAGGCCGCCACGCTGGGAAAGCGACTGCCGGACGCCGGCGTTCTTCTGTTGCGCGGGGCTCGGCGCCGCCGGCTTCGCGGGGGTGGCGCGTTTGTAAGGCGATGAGTAAGGCGCCTTTCCACCAAAGGATCGGCCCCCACCCAGACGTTTGGCTTCCGCGTCTCCGACCAGGGAGAGCGAGAACGTCGTTGCGGTCAGGAGAGCGGCGGCGATGGCGATCAGGGACTTCATGGGTCTTCCTCTGTTTCGGAATCCGAACGATTCGTGCCCGCGCCGTCAGGGTGACGAGGGCGCGAGAACGGAACTATAGCAAAGTTCTCTACCGCTTCGACGGTCGTTCCGGATTCGTGAACTCATTCACGGAAGCCGGTGTCTCACTGTTCATACAGTTGATCTAAACGAACGTTTGAACTACTTTCGATGTATGACGCGGGAAACCAAGACAATCATTCTGGACGCCGCCGAGGCGCTCTTCGCGGAGCAGGGTTTCGCCGCAACCTCACTGCGCGCCATCACGTCCCGTGCGGGGGTCAACCTCGCATCGGTGAACTACCACTTCGGGTCGAAGGAGGCCCTTGTCGACCTGGTGTTCCGGCGCCGCATCATCCCCATGAACCGGGAGCGCATCTCGCGGCTGGAGGGGCTGGAATCCCATACGGGAGGTTCGGAGCCATCGCTCGAGGCGCTGATTGCGGCCTTTATTGCTCCACCACTGGAGATGGCGCGGGACACAGGTTCGGGCGGTGCCGTGTTCGTCCGGCTGCTCGGCCGGTCCTACACGGAGCCCAGCGAAACCATGCAAACCGCCATGCGTGCCATGTATGAGCCGGTGATCGACCGTTTCAAGCAGGCTTTCGCGAGGGCCCTGCCCGGGGTGCCGCCGGAGGAACTGTACTGGCGTATGCACTTCATGGTCGGCGTGCTCGCTTACATGATGGCGGGGACGGACATGATGCGTCTCATTGCGTCCTCGCGGGTCAGCGACCCGCCGGAAATCGGCGATCTGGTGCGTCGCATGACCGATTTCGTCGCGGCGGGTATGCGATCGGGCCAGGGGTATACCCTGTCGGGCAGTGATGGCGGGATTGTCGAGGCCTGATGTCAGGCAGATGAAACACGCCGGCGTTCTCACACACGCCGGCTCACGGGAGTGGACGCCGGAATCGCCGCCCGCTCTGCTGATGGAGGAGTCGCTGTAATGACCTGGATCATCTCACTGGCGTCGATCGGACTGGTTCTCATGGCGATCGCACGGTTTCGGCTGTCGTTTCTCGTCTGGACTATGTTGACGGGGGGTGCGCTTGCGTTCCTCGGTCTGGCGGGCTTGATGTCTCCCGTCACCGGGGCCGTGTTCTGGGGATTCTGGCTTGTCTTTCTGGCGGCGCCGAACGTGCCCGCTATCAGGCGGCGCGTCGTCGGCGCGCCCGTACTCTCGTACATACGCCAGGTCCTGCCTCCGATGTCGGACACCGAACGCGAGGCGATCGACGCGGGCGGGGTGTGGTGGGAGGCGCAGCTTTTCCGCGGTGCCCCCGAGTGGCGCGACCTGCTGGAGACCCCGCCGGCTTCGCTGACGTCGGAGGAACAGGCATTTCTTGATGGTCCCGTCGATACGTTCTGCGCCATGCTTGACGACTGGCAGATCACGAACGACCTCAGGGACCTGCCCCCCGAGGCGTGGCGTTTCCTTAAGGACAACGGCTTTTTCGGGCTGGTGATCCCGCGCGAATACGGCGGGAAGGGCTTCTCGGCGACGGCGCACTCCTCGATCGTGATGAAGATCGCAGCACGCAGCGGGTCTGCCGCCGTCACCGTGATGGTCCCCAACTCGCTCGGTCCGGCGGAGCTGCTGCTGGCCTATGGTACGGACGTTCAGAAGGACCACTACCTGCCCCGACTCGCCAGCGGAGACGAGATCCCCTGCTTCGCGCTGACCGGGCCCACGGCGGGTTCGGATGCGGCGTCGATCCCGGATACCGGCATTGTCTGTCACGGGATTTACGAGGGCCGGGAGGTCCTCGGGATGCGTGTCAACTGGGACAAGCGTTACATCACGCTCGCCCCGGTCGCCACCGTGGTCGGGCTGGCCTTCAGGGTCAGGGACCCGGAGGGCCTGCTGGGCGGTGAGGAAGACCTCGGAATTACCTGCGCCCTGATCCCGGCGGATACACAGGGGGTGGCCATCGGCAAGCGGCACTATCCGATGGACCTGGCGTTCCAGAACGGTCCGGTCCGGGGCGAGAACGTCTTCGTGCCGCTGGACTGGGTCATCGGCGGACGGGAAAATATCGGTCGGGGCTGGCGAATGTTGATGGAGTCCCTGTCGGTGGGGCGGGGGATCTCGCTGCCCGCGCTCGCCACAGGCGCCACCAAGATGGCTTCAAGGTCCACGGGGGCCTACGCGCGTGTTCGTACCCAGTTCAATCTGCCGATTGGCCGGTTCGAGGGCGTCCAGGAGGCGTTGGCTCGCATTGCCGGCCTTACCTACATGGCGGACGCCGCCCGGACGTTGACGACCACCGCGCTGGATGCGGGGGAACGGCCCTCGGTGGTGTCCGCCATCGTCAAGTATCACAACACCGAGGCGATGCGGACCGCGATGAACGACGCGATGGATGTACACGGCGGGCGCGCCATCTGCCGGGGTCCGTCCAACTACGTGGCCGGTGGCTACGGTTCGGTGCCGGTGACCATCACCGTGGAGGGCGCCAATATCCTGACACGCAGCCTGATCATCTTCGGTCAGGGGGCCCTGCGCTGCCACCCGTACCTGCGCGAAGAGATCGAGGCGGCCGCCCTGGACGACCCGGATACGGCCCTCGAACGCTTCGACGAGGCGTTGTTCGGCCACCTCGGTTATACATTGGCGAACGGTGTGCGGGCCTTCGTGTACGGATTGAGCAGGGGAGGGCTCGCGCCGGCCCCGGACACCGGTGCAACCGCAGGTTTCTTCCGCCGACTCGGACGGCTGAGTGCGGCGTTCGCGTTCACCTCGGACATCGCCCTGCTCGTACTGGGCGGCGCACTGAAACGGCGCGAAGCGCTCTCGGGTCGTTTTGCCGACGCCCTGGGCGCCATGTTCCTGTGTTCCGCCGCACTCAAGCGGTTCGAGGACCAGGGCAAGCCCGAAGCGGACCTGCCGCTCGTTCGCTGGGTCGCCATGCATACCCTGCGACAGGGTGAGGACGCACTGGACGGTGTCTTGCGAAACTTCCCCGTGCGCTGGTTGGGGACGGTGCTTCGCGGCATCGTATTTCCCCTGGGACGCCTGCAATGCGCCCCGGATGACCCGCTCGTTCGCGAGGTCGCCGAATTGATCCTCGAGCCCTCGGCGGCCAGGGACCGGCTGACGCAGGGCATTTATGTCACCGAGGACCCGAATGACGTCCAGGGTCGCGTCGAGTCGGCCCTGCTCAAAGTCGCGAGAGTCGAAGGGGTCGAGGCGCGGCTCAGGATTGCCGGGTGGCGCCCGGGCGCGAATGACGACGGGTTGAACGACGCGGTTCGCGACGGAGTGATCCGCGAAGGCGAAGCGACGCTCGTGCGTGAGGCGAGGGCGGCGGTGCGCGCGGCTGTCGCCGTCGACGCCTTTGAACCGGGAGCGGCGGGTCATCGCAAGACGGGCGGGCGGCCTCGGGCCGGCGCCATCCGGCGTCTGAAACGTCGCGCCAGATCGACGGGGACCCCCGGGTCCGCGGCTGACGGGGGGGCATGATGCCGAAACGATTGCCTGGGGCGTATGACGGGTCGTCCGGTGCCGAAAACGGAACAGGGTACGAACGGCGCCGTTTCCGCACAGCCGCGGTGCTGGGGGCCGGTGTGATGGGCGCCCAGATCGCGGCACACCTGGCAAGCGCCGGGCTGGCGGTGTCGCTGTTCGAATTGCCTGCCGAGGACAAGGATCGCAACGCCGGCGCCCGTGCGGCGGTGAAGGCGCTTGGCAGGCTCAAACCCGTGCCCCTGACCGAACCGGGTGTCGCGTCCGCCATCCGCTGCGCGAATTACGAAGACGATCTCGAATCGCTTCGTGATTGCGACCTGGTGATTGAGGCGATCGTCGAGCGGCCGGAACTGAAGCACGCCCTGTACACCCGGATCGCACCCTGCCTTTCCCCGAAGGCCGTACTGGTCACGAATACCTCCGGGATCCCGATCAGGACGCTTTCCGAAGGGCTGCCCGAGTCGTTGCGGCGGCGTTTCTGCGGGATGCATTTCTTCAACCCGCCGCGCTATATGCACTTGCTGGAGTTGATCCCGCACGAGGGCGTCGATGCCGGCGTGATGGACCACCTCGAAGGTTTCGCGACGACCGTGCTCGGCAAGGGTGTCGTCCGGGCCCGCGACACGGCGGGATTCGTGGGTAACCGGGTTGGCGTGTTCGCGATGCTGTCGGTGATGCGAAACGCACAGCGCGCCGGTCTTGACCTGGACCTTGTCGACAAGCTGACCGGGTCGGGGATCGGTCGACCGAAGAGCGCAACGTTTCGTACTGCCGACGTCGTGGGGCTCGACGTGATGGCGCACGTGGTCGGGAACCTGGCCGCGACCGTGGCCGACGATCCCTGGGTCGCCCACTATCGCCTGCCGGACTGGATGACCGCGCTGGTCGAACGAGGCGCGGCAGGTCAGAAATCCGGTGCCGGAGTCTATCGCAAACAGGGTCGCGTCATTCATGTCCTTGACCCCGAAACGATGGAATACCGTCCGGTTCGTTCGGCGCTGGACGACACGCTGCGCGAGATCCTGAAACTGCGCGACCCGGGGGCCAAGTACGAGGCCCTGATGGTGTGCGATCGCCCGCAGGCGGCCTTCCTACGCGGGTCGTTTCTCGATCTGTTCCACTTCTGTGCCTGGCACCTGAAGGACATTGCCGTGTGCGCCCGCGACGTGGATCTGGCGATGCGGTGGGGATTCGGCTGGACGCTGGGTCCGTTCGAGATCTGGCAGGCCGTGGGCTGGCAGCGCGTTGTGCGGGACGTCACCGAGCGCATCGAACTCGGCGAGGCCATGTCGGATGTGCCGCTGCCCGACTGGGTGACCGATCCCGACCGTACCGGTGTCCACGACGGTGACGGCTCCTGGTCCCCTGCCGCCTCGGCGCAGGTGCCCCGCTCCCCGCATCCGGTCTACCGTCGCCAGGAGGTGCCGGAGATCTTTCTCGGCGAGCCGAAACCGCACAAGGCCAGCGTCTACGAGGACGACGCGGTGCACCTGTGGTCGGCCCCCGGAAAACTGGCCGTCCTGGAGTTCAGGACCCGGATGCACACCATCGATGCGGCCGTCTTGTCCGGGGTGCTCAGGGCGGTGGAGATCGCGGAAGACGGGTTCTCGGCGCTGGTGCTGCTGCAACCGGAAGCGCCCTTCAGCGCAGGCGCCAACCTGAAACAGATCGTAGGGCTGCTCGACGACGGCAGGCTGGACGAGATCGCGTCGCTGATCGACAGGATCCAGGCCGCGAGCATGGCGCTCAAGCATACCCGGGTACCGACAGTCGCCGCCGTCAGCGGCCTGGCCCTCGGGGGCGGGTGTGAATTCCTGCTGCACTGCGATCGGGTCGTCGCGGCGCTGGAAAGCTACGTCGGGCTGGTGGAGGTCGGCGTGGGTCTCATCCCGGCGGGCGGGGGCTGCAAGGAGCTGGCGCTGCGCGCCGAGTCCGATTCCCGTGGCGGCGAGGTCTTTCCGCACGTGGCCCGCTACTTCGAACTCGCCGCCATGGCAAAGGTTTCCTCCAGCGCGATCGAGGCCCGCAACTGGGGGTACCTGAAACCCGCCGACGCGATAGTCTTTCACGAGAACGAGCTGCTCCACGTGGCCCGTCATCAGGCCGCTGCGCTCTTCGAGTCGGGATACGTGCCGCCGGCGAGACGCACGGACGTGCGTGTGGCAGGGGCGGCGGGGGTGGCCAATCTGAAGACGCGGATGGTCAACCTGTTGCGGGGCGGTTTCATCTCCGAACACGATTACGCGATCGGCTCGCATCTGGCGCAGGCCATCTGCGGGGGCGAAGTCGATCCCGGTGCCCGCGTCAGCGAGGCATGGTTGCTGCGTCTGGAACGCGACGCGTTCATGACACTGTTGCAGACAGGCAGGACCCGCGACCGCATCGTCCACATGCTGAAGCACGGCAAGCCGCTGCGTAATTAAGTGTTGAATGTTGAATGTTGAATGTTGAATTGTGGTGTTCGCTTCACTCACGGAATGATTTTTAAGAAAAAGATGCCGTGGGAATGAGCTGCAAGTGCGTTGCACACTATCAAGTCGAAACTCGTAGCTCGGTGTTTAAAAACCGGTTTCGATTTCGCCGGGTTGGGTGGTAAGGAAGATGAACAAGACGATACGTGATGCCTACATCGTTGACGCGGTCCGCACGCCGGTAGGCAAGGCGCCGCGCGGGGGGCTCCGCGCCACCCGACCGGACGACCTCCTGGTGCACTGCCTGAAAGGACTGCTGGAACGCCAGCCGGACCTGGATCCGGCTGCGGTGGAGGACGTCATCGCGGGTTGCGCCATGCCGGAGGGGGAGCAGGGGATGAACGTGGCACGCATCGCCCTGCTTCTGGCCGGTTTACCGGAACGTGTTCCCGGGATGACGGTCAACCGGTTCTGCGCCTCGGGTCTGCAATCGGTCGCGCTCGCCGCCGACCGGATACGCCTCGGCGAGGCCGACGTCATGATCGCGGGCGGGACGGAAAGCATGAGCCTGGTCCCGATGACGGGTAACAAGCCTTCCTTCAACCCTCGCATCTTCTCCGACGACGAAAATATTGCCGTGGCCTACGGCATGGGGGTGACGGCGGAGATCGTCGCGGAGCGCTGGAAGGTCACGCGCGAGGCCCAGGACGCGTTTGCGCTGCGCAGCCATCAACGCGCCGTTGCCGCCGCCGATACCGGAGAGTTCGACGCGGAAATCCTGCCTTTCGACGTTGTCTCCATGGCGCCCGATGAGGGTTCCGGCCAGCCAGGAATCTCCCGGCGCCGGATCGCCAGGGACGAGGGTCCCCGCCGGGACACGTCGCTGGAGGCATTGTCCGGCTTGCGCCCCGTATTCGCCGCCAGGGGGTCGGTGACCGCGGGCAACAGTTCGCAGATGAGTGACGGGGCAGGTGCGGTGCTTCTGGCCAGTGAACGGGCGCTCAAGGACCACGGGCTCGAGCCGATGGCGCGATTCCTCGGTTATTCCGTCAGTGGCGTCTCCCCGCAGATCATGGGCGTGGGTCCCGTCGAGTCGATCCCCGGGGTCCTGAAGCAGACCGGGATCAGGCAGGATGACGTCGACTGGATCGAACTGAACGAGGCGTTTGCCGCGCAAAGCCTGGCCGTCACCGGAGAACTGCGTCTCGACCCCGACCGTGTGAACCCGCTCGGCAGCGCCATTGCTTTGGGCCACCCCCTGGGTGCCACGGGCGCGATACGTACCGCGACGCTGGTCCATGGACTTCGACGTCGCGGACTCAAGACCGGCATGGTCACGATGTGTATCGGTACCGGAATGGGGGCCGCCGGCCTGTTCCAGACGGTGTAACCGCAGCTCGGGGAACCCCTCGGGTTCCGGCCTCGGCCCTCGTCTTCGGGTGTCGAGGTGCGAGCCCGTTACACCACCTTCTGTACCTTGCCGGACCCGGCAGTTTTCCCCGACAGCTGCTATAAATATTTTGGATAAGTCGTCGCGTCCCACCGGATCGTCGCGGCCCTGTTGCCGGATCCCGCCGGCAGCACGCAAAAAGGCTTCTCGCAGGCCACAAGGGGAGACAGATGAAAGACACCTGTATCGCCGGGGGGCGGTTCAAGGGTGCCGGAGTTTCGTGGATGACGGGGCTGGCCATTTGCCTCTCCGCGGCACCGGGTTTCGCGGTCCAGTTCGAGAAGGGCGAGGCCTTCGGGAGTATCGACACCACCCTGTCCTACGGCATCTCGACGCGGACGTCGGGGCGAGACGGCGACACCATCGCCGTGGCGAACGGCGGGAAGGGGTATTCCGCCAACGTCGACGACGGCAACCTCAACTACGATCAGTGGAAGCCTGCCAGCAACCGGGTCAGCGCGACATCGGAACTCGAGGTCAACTATCGTGACGTCGGCGCCTTCGTGCGGGCCAACGCGTTCTACGACTTCGAGAACGAACTCGCCAACCGCGCCCGCACCGAATTGTCGAACGACGCCGAACATCTGGTCGGCAAACGCATTCGGCTGCTGGACGCCTACGGCTGGTACCAGTTCGACGCCGGCGACAAGCCGGGCGAGATTCGCGTCGGCAACCAGGTACTGAGCTGGGGTGAAAGCACCTTCATCCAGAACGGGATCAACAGCATCAATCCCATCGACGTGAATTCGTTGCGCGCCCCCGGTTCGGAATTGAAGGACGCCCTGCTTCCGGTGCCCATGGTGTGGGGGAGTCTCGGCGTGACGGACAATACCTCTGTTGAGGCCTTCTACCAGTTTGGCTGGCGCGAGACCGAGGTCGATCCCGCGGGAAGTTTCTTCTCCGGGAACGATTTCGCCGCCGATGGCGGTGATCGTCTGTTGCTGGGCAGGGGAACCTATGCCGACGGGGCGCTGCCGAACGGCACCTTCGCACCGGTCGCCGATACCTTTCAGGCCGTCCAACGGGCATCGGACGACGATGCGTCCGACCAGGGGCAGTTCGGATTTGCGTTCCGGTTTTTCGCGGACAAGCTGAACAGTACCGAGTTCGGTTTCTTCTTCGTCAATAATCACAGCCGCCTGCCCCTGGTCAACGGCGTGACCGGTACCCGGGACGGCGCGATAGCGGCGGGTCGTATCGCCGGTCCGCCCGACAACCCGGCGGCGGGGAGCGGCGTACTGGTTGCCGGTACCGTCTTTGGCGCACTGGGGGCGGGCGCCACGCCGGAACAGGCCGTGCAGGCGGGGGTCAATGCGGGCGTCGCCGCGGGACAGACGGCAAACCAGGCCGGCGTGATCGCGAACCAGGCCGTCACCGAGGGCCCACAGACCGGCGCGTCACCGATCGGTCCCAAGACCGCCGGCGCCATTACCGACTCGGCGACCGATGCGTTCGCGCGAACCTCGGCGTACCGTGTGGTGTATCCCGACGACACCCGGACCTTCGGTGCCAGCTTCAACACCCAGATCGGCACCAGCGGATGGGCGCTGCAGGGAGAGGCCTCGTACCGGCTCGACGTACCCATCCAGGTCAACGACATCGAGGTGCTGGGCGCCACGCTCGGGGCGGTCAATGCCGGTGCCGCCCAGGCCAACCAGGTGGGTAATTTCCTTGGCCAGTTCGAGACGGAGGTGCCGGGATTCATCAAGCAGGACGTGTTCCAGTTCCAGACGACCGCGACCAAGGTTTTCGGCAGGACGCTGGGGGCGGACGCACTGGCGCTGATCGGGGAGGCCGGCGTGACCTGGCTACCCTCGTACATCAATCAGAATGCGGGCGGGCCGACCGGTAACGGGCTGCGTCTGAACGGGCCGAACACCGGTCTGGGCGGAAACACCGCGCTGGCGCCGACGGCGAACCAGGCCTTCGCCGGCCAGACACTCGATTCGACCCACTTCGTCTCCCAGGTGGCCTGGGGATATCAGATCCGGGCACGCCTGAATTACAACAACGCGATCGGACCCGTCTCGCTGTCGCCGCGACTGGCATGGCGACACGACGTCAGCGGTATCTCGCCGGGCCCCGGCGAGAATTTTCTGCAGGGTCGCAAGGCGATTTCGGCAGGACTGCGTGCCGACTATCTCGACGAGTGGTCCGCCGACCTGAGTTACGTCAATTTCTTCGGCGCGGGTGACTTCAATCTGCAGAACGATCGCGATTTCTTCGCCTTCGCCCTGTCCTACTCCTTCTGAAACCCGGACGGAACCATGTTCAAGAACCATACGCTGGTCGCGGGACTGTTGCTGTTCGTCCCGGCGGCTTCTCACGCGGAGCTGCCATCGGACGAGGTCGCGAAACTCGGCACGACGCTGACCCCCATGGGCGGGATCAGGGCCGGGGGCGAGGATGGCGCCATCCCGGAGTGGACCGGCGGTATCACGAAGCCACCGCCCGGCTACAAGCAGGGTAAGCACTATGTCGACCCGTTTGCGGACGACCCGGTCCGGTTCACGATCACGGCGAAGAACATGGACCAGTATGCCGACAAGCTGACCGCCGGGCACAAGGCCATGCTGAAGGCCTACCCCGACACGTACCGGATTCCCGTCTACAAGACGCGCCGTTCGGCATCGATGCCACAGCGTATCTACGATGCGACACGCGAGGTTGCCGCCACCGCCAGGCTGACCGATGACGGCAACGGGGTGACCGGTGCGGTCATCGGCGTGCCCTTCCCCATTCCCCGGAACGGGCTCGAGGCAATCTGGAACCATATTCTGCGATGGCGGGTGGACTGGGCCGAACGGACCATCGCCCAGGCGATCCCCACCCGGTCCGGGAGCTATACCCTGGTCAAGCTGTTCGACAAGATCAACCTCACCTACAGCCACGCCGGCATGACCGAAGAGAAACTGAACAACGTCGTCGGCATGTTCCTGCAGAAGGTGGTGGCCCCGGCGAGGCTCGCCGGCGGGATCCTGCTGGTACACGAGACGCTGGACCAGAACAAGGAGCACCGCAAGGCCTGGGTCTATAATCCCGGACAGCGCCGTGTGCGCCGCGCCCCGAACATCGCGTTCGATACGCCCGGTACCGCGGCGGACGGCCAGCGGACCTCGGACCAGTTCGACATCTTCAACGGCAGTCCGGAACGATACGACTGGAAGCTGGTGGGCAGAAAGGCGTACTACGTTCCCTACAACAACTACCGGCTGCAGAGTCCCGAACTCGAGTTCAGCGATATCGTGACGCCGCTGCACATCAACCCGGAGCATACACGTTATGAACTGCATCGTGTCTGGGTGGTCGATGCGACGCTCAAGTCCGGTTCGCGCCACATCTACAAACGCAGGACCTTCTATATCGACGAGGACTCATGGCAGATCCTGGCAGTCGACCAGTACGACAACCGCGACCAGCTGTGGCGGGTCTCCGAGGGTTTCGCCATCAATTACTACGACGTCCCAAGTCTCTGGACCGCGGCGGAGGTCCATACCGACCTGCAGTCGGGGCGTTACCTCGTGATCGGGATGTTCAACGAGTACAAGCCGCCCGATTTCGACGTCAAGCTCTCTCCCAACGAGTTCACACCATCCGCGCTAAGGCGGGAGGGCCGCCGTTGACGGCAGCGCTGCTACGCAATGTATTGCGCGGTGGATTCGCGAGCCTGTCCGTCGGGGCACCCGCGCTCCTGCTGGTGTGGATTGCCGGTCTGACGCATGCGTCCGCAGACAACCTGGAAGGCAATGCCTCGGTCATCGCGCCGCTCGCCAACCGCAGTCTGCTCGTGGATATCGGGAGCGCCCGTGACGCGGTCGTGACGGTAGGGGAACGCGGTCATATCCTGGTCGAAGACGGGAAAGGCAAGTGGCGGCAGTCGCAGGTGCCGACACGAACCATGTTGACCGGAGTGCACTTTCAGGACTCGCTGACCGGATGGGCCGTGGGCCACGATGCCGTCATCCTGCGAACCTCGGACGGCGGCAAGACCTGGGAAGCGGTGTATTCGGACCCCGAACGGGAGAGCCCGCTGCTCGACGTGTGGTTCGCGGACGAACACCACGGATTTGCCGTCGGCGCCTACAGTCTTTTTCTGGAGACCGGGGACGGGGGGACGAGTTGGCGGGCCAGGGCGTTCGAACCCGTAGCGGACACCGGCGACGGCGGATCCGACGCCAACGCGGATATCGACGCGGACGATTTCTCGGACGTCTACGATTTCCATTTGAACAGCCTGGTCCCGGGCCAGGACGGCACGTTGTATATCGCCGCCGAAGGCGGCAACCTGTACCGCTCGGGGGATGGTGGCGCGACCTGGCGGGAAATGCGTTCCCCTTACCACGGTTCCTTCTTCGGCCTCCTGCCCCTCGATGACGGGACGCTACTGGCGTTCGGGTTGCGAGGACATCTCTACCGGTCGGGCGACGAAGGCGAGACCTGGAAGCCGATCGAGACCGGCGTCAAGGAGATGCTGACCGACGGCGTGCTGCTGGAAGACGGTGGCATCGTCATCGTGGGTCTCGGCGGGACCGTACTTCGCAGCGACGACGGCGGGCGCCGGTTCGAACTCACCCGCTTGCCTGATCGTCACGGTTTGTCGGCCATCGTGCAGACCGACAACGGACGCATCCTTGCGGTCGGCGAAGGGGGAGTCGTGGACCTGACACCGGCCGCGGAGCGGTAGCCCTGCATGCGGCACGGCGGCTTCAAACAGGCGCTCACACGTCTGATCTTCGGTCACCGCGGTGTGGTGATCGGGCTGTTCGCGGCGGCGACCGTCTTCATGGCGTGGAGCGCGACACAGCTTCGCGTCGAGGCGGGCTTCACCAAGCTGTTGCCCACCCGGCACGAGTACATGCAGACGTTCCTCGAGTACCGCCATGATTTTGGCGGCGCCGACCGGGTCCTGGTGGCCCTGACCGTGGATGAGGGCGACATCTTCACGCCCGAATTCTTCCAGGCGATGAAGGAGGCGACCGATGAGGTCTTCTTCATCACCGGGGTCGACCGGGCCCAGGTCAAGTCGCTCTTTACGCCGAACACCCGTTTTACCGAGGTCGTCGAGGACGGCATCGCCGGCGGGCCGGTGATCCCCGATGACTTCACTCCCACGCCCGAGGGGCTGGAGAGGGTGCGTGAAAACGTGCTGAAGGCGGGGATCGCGGGCCGCCTGGTGGCGAACGACTTCAGCGGCGCGATCATCAGCGCCGAACTGATGGAGGTCAACCCGAACACGGGGGCGGTTCTCGACTACGCCGAGGTCTCGCGGGAGCTGGAGGAAAAGATTCGCGACCGCATCGGCGTCGAGGACGTCGACGTGACCGTGCACATCATCGGTTTCGCCAAGATCGTGGGTGACATCACGGAAGGGGCGCGGCGCGTCGTGGTGTTTTTCGGGATCGCGTTCGTCATCATCGCGCTGCTGGTCTACCTGTACACGCAAAGCGTGAGGCTTACCGCGATCTCGCTGACCTGCTCGCTGGTCGCGGTCGTCTGGCAACTGGGTCTGTTACCGCTTCTGGGATTCGGCATGGACCCGATGTCGATCCTTGTCCCGTTCCTGATTTTCTCCATCGGCGTCAGCCACGGCGTGCAGATGATCGGCGCCTTCGGCGCGGAGGTCTATGCGGGCGCCGATGCCGGCAAGGCGAGCCGCAGTTCGTTTCAGCGACTGCTCGTTCCGGGTGGTATCGCGCTGCTGAGCGACACCATCGGGTTCATCGCCATACTGGTCATCGAGATCAGGATTATTCAGGAGATGGCGGTGACCGCCAGTGTCGGCGTCGCCTCCATCATCTTCACCAATCTCGTCCTGTTGCCCGTCCTGTTGTCGTTTCTGCGAGTCGACAAGTCCTACCGGGACAAGCTGCATCGGCGATCGTCGTTCATGGCCCCGGTTTGGGACCTGCTATTCCGGGTGTCCAGACCGCGCGCGGCGGCCGTTGTGGTGCTGGTCGCGACGGGGCTTCTGGGGTTCGGGCTGTGGAAGGGTCACGAGGTCCAGATCGGGGACTCGGAGAAGGGAGTGCCCGAACTCCGGCCCGATTCCCGGTATAACCGGGACAGCGAGATCATTACGGACCGGTTCTCGATCGGTGTGGACATGCTGGCGGTGATCGTGGAGACCGTCCCCGATGGTTGCATCGACTACGGTGTCATGACCACCGTTGACCGCTTCGAGTGGTTCATGCGCAACGTCGAGGGGGTCCACTCGGTCATCGCCCTGCCCACGGTGGCGCGCGTGATCAACGCCGGGTGGAACGAGGGAAGCCTGAAGTGGCGGGTCATTCCGCGCAACCAGGACGTGCTCGTGCAGGCCGTTGCCTACGTGCCGACCGGCAGCGGCCTGCTCAACAACGACTGCAGCGTACTCCCGGTGTACATCTTTACGACGGACCACCGGGCGGAGACCATCAACCGCATCGTGGACGCCGTGAAGTCCTGGCGCGAGGAAAACGGCACGGATAGGGTACGGTTCAGGCTGGCGACCGGCAATGTCGGCGTGATGGCCGCGACGAACGAGGAGGTCTCCGCGGCGCAGTTCCCGATTCTGCTCTATGTTTTTTCGGCCATCATCGTGCTGTGCCTGCTCAGTTTCCGCAGCGTCGCCGGGACGCTGTGCGTGGTCTTGCCCCTGGCGCTGGTATCGCTGCTGGCCTATGCGCTGATGGCGCTCCTCGGCATCGGTCTCAAGGTCAACACGCTGCCGGTGGTGGCGCTCGGCGTGGGTATCGGCGTGGACTACGGCATCTACATATACAGCCGGCTTGCCGAAGACCTGAAGCAGGGCGTACCGCTGCCCCAGGCGTATCGGCATACCTTGTCCATCACCGGCAACGGCGTGATCTTTACCGGATGCACCCTGGCGATCGGGGTCTGCACCTGGATCTTCTCGCCGCTCCAGTTCCAGGCCGACATGGGCATCCTTCTGACCTTCATGTTCCTGGTCAACATGCTCGGCGCCATCCTGCTGCTTCCCGCGCTGGCGCACTGGTTGCTGCCCGGCTCGCGCGAGCGGGCATAAGGGCTGCCGAACGCTGCCCTCTATCGGGTCCCCGCAAGATCCTCTGCCGCCACTTCGTGGCTTTCATCCATTTGGGTAAGAGAAGAATACAAAAAAGATGAATAACCAGTTCTTCGAACACCCCGTTCTCAACTCCCCCTATGACACCCCCAATCGGCATTGGGAACTAGACGCCAGCGGCCAGCCTACGCAGCAGATCAAGAAAACGCGCCGTCGCGCGGAATTCATTACACCGATCCCCAAGCCCAGAAAACGTAAGGGAGCGGCAGAGCAATCACTACTACGCTTCGATGAAGGAAAGGGCCTGTCTACGGACGAACAGCAATATGACCATACGGCGATTATCAACGGGGTCCGCCTGCAGGTCGAGAAATGGCGAGCGTTGCAGAACCCCAATGACTGGAAAGTGACGCCGGAAACCGTCCGCCTGCTACAACACTGGCGACATCATGACTTCATCAGTATCCGACCCTTCTTCTGTCAGGTCGAAGCCGTTGAAACGGCGATCTGGTTGACCGAAGTCGCTCCCATCGCCGGAAAGGGAGCCAAAGGCTTTCTGGAACATCTGGCAAATGCCAACAACGACGCCAACCCGGAAATCATGCGTCTTGCCTTGAAGCTGGCGACGGGCGCCGGAAAGACCACGGTCATGGCCATGCTGATTGCCTGGCAAACCATCAATGCGGTGCGTAAACCGCGGAGTCAACGCTTTACCCGCGGATTTCTGATTGTGGCACCCGGTTTGACCATTCGCGATCGTTTGCGCGTGCTGATGCCCAACGACCCGGACAGCTACTACCTCAGCCGGGAACTGATTCCAGGCGACATGATGGGGGACCTGGAGCGGGCCAAGATCGTCATTACCAACTACCACGCGTTCAAGCTACGTGAGCGCATGGAGCTTTCCAAAGGTGGCCGATCACTGCTCCAGGGCCGGGGTGAGTCACTGAATACACTGGAGACCGAAGGCCAGATGTTGCAAAGAGTCATGCCTGACCTGATGGGTATGAAGAATATCATGGTGATCAACGATGAGGCCCATCACTGTTATCGTGAAAAGCCTGACCATGATGCCGAGGGTGTTCTCAAGGGAGATGACAGGAAAGAGGCGAAGAAAAATAACGAAGCAGCCCGGCTCTGGATAAACGGTATCGAAGCCATCAACCGAAAACTCGGTGTAACCCGTGTCATCGATCTCTCCGCCACGCCGTTTTTTCTGCGTGGATCCGGCTATGCGGAGGGCACCCTGTTTCCGTGGACCATGAGTGACTTTTCGCTCATGGATGCGATTGAATGCGGCATCGTCAAACTGCCGCGTGTTCCGGTAGCTGACAATATCCCCGGCGGAGATATGCCCAGGTTCCGCAATCTCTGGGAACACATTCGCACACGTATGCCCAGGAAGGGGCGGGGTAAGGCAAAAACCCTCGACCCGCTCAGCCTGCCGGTCGAATTGCAAACCGCGCTGCAAGCCCTTTATGGACCACATCACTATGAGAAGACCTGGGATCTATGGAAAAGTGCGGGTGTTCGTGTCCCGCCTTGCTTCATCGTGGTCTGCAACAACACATCCACATCCAAACTGGTGTACGACTTTATTTCCTTGGTGCAAATGACCCCTACAAGGCGCTCAAGACCACGCTTAAAGCCGAGATTAACGAGGACGCCTGGGCCACCCTCAACAGCGATGTTTCCAGGCCGTTCACCAAACCAGAATCCGGTCGTATCGCGGTCAAAGTCATCAATCACCTTGGCGATGAAGTGATGAAGGTGTTTCGGGTTGATTAGTGGAATCCCGATCCGAAAGTCAATGGCTTTGGCCAAAATTGCCCTGTGCCACGAGGAAAAATCTCGTATATATGGCGAAAATGTGCAAGAAAAGCTAGAATCAGGCCCCGTAATGTACGAACCATCCTCTTGGTCAGGGATGCTGCATGATTATTGAATTCACGCTGGAAAACTGGATGTCGTTCCGGAACCCGGTTTCATTTTCCATGCTCGCCAGCCGTGAGCGTCAGCATGGGAAACGGGTTCCGCGTGTCGCAAAGTATCCGACCCGCGTACTGCCCGTCGCCGCAATCTATGGCGGCAATGCCTCAGGGAAGACCAATTTCTTCAAGGCGCTGAGTTTTGCCAAGAATCTGGTCATTAAGGGCACATTTCCGGATAGCCTGATCGCCGTGGAGCCGTTTCGGCTGGATGCGGCAATGGCGGAGCAGCCGACGCGATTCTCGTTTCAGTTGCTGGTCGGGGAAACGATTTATGAATTCAGTTTCGCGCTGACGCGCAAAGCGATCCTGGAAGAAAGGCTGGTACAGATTTCCAGTTCCAGTGAGAAGGTTTTGTATGATCGACGTGACGGTGAGCCGAATTTTGATGGGTCTTTACGCAGGGACCAGGCGCTTCGGTATGCCTTCAAGGGTACACGCAATAACCAGCTTTTCCTGACCAATTCGGTATCGCAGCAGGTCGATGCGTTTCGCCCTGTCTATGACTGGTTCAAGGACACACTGGATCTGGTTGCGCCGGATTCCCGCTTTGAGCCGTTCGAACAATTCTTCGATGAGGGACATCCGCTCTATGGGACAATGAGTGAGGCATTGCCGCAACTGGATACCGGCATTACACATCTGGGCGGTGAAAATGTGCCCTTCGACAGTATTCCAATGCCGGATGCGCTGCGAGCAAAACTCCAGGATGAATTGAACGAGGGGATGGCAGTGCGTCTCATGACAGAACCTGTCACCGATCGGTATGTGATAACGAGAAAGGATGGCGAACTGATCGCGAAGAAGCTTGTGACCTTTCATCCGAATGCGGATGGTACCGAGATCAAGTTTGATATTCGTCAGGAGTCGGATGGGTCGCAGCGGGTCATTGACTTGTTGCCGGCATTTCTTGAAATCTCCGCCGCTCTGTCTCGCAAGGTAATTGTCATCGATGAGGTCGACCGCAGTCTGCACACCCTTTTGACCCGGCAGTTGCTTGAGTCCTATCTGGGTTGTTGTTCGCCGGATAGTCGATCCCAGCTCTTGTTTACGACGCACGACGTTTTGTTGATGGACCAGCAGTTGTTCCGGCGGGATGAAATGTGGGTGGCGGAACGGGATGACTCGGGTGTATCCAGTCTGATTTCCTTCGCTGAATACAAGGATGTCCGCTATGACAAGGATATTCGCAGGAGTTATTTGCAAGGCAGGCTGGGTGGAATACCGAGGATTCCGCCTGGTGGAGCGCTTACCGGTCATTGTGATGACGCGCGGGGCAAAGAGGCCATCGGCTGATGCCGAGAAGACGGAGATTCCAGCGTCGGGTTGGTGTTCGCCGTTATCGCAGGTTAATCGTCATCGCCACAGAGGGAAGCAAGACCGAGCCACAATATTTTTCCTTGTTCAATAATCAGGAATCGGTGATAAAGGCATACTGCCTGAGAGGTCGACACGATAGCGCACCACCCAAAGTCCTTAAAAGGATGAAGGATTACATCGAGAACTCGGGTCTGCAATCCACCGATCAGGCATGGTTGGTGGTGGATAGGGACAATTGGACGGAGGAGCAGTTGGGCCAGCTTTATCACTGGTCAGAACAGGCGGAAAACTACGGGTTTGCGCTGAGTAATCCCAGGTTCGAGTATTGGTTGTTATTGCATTTCGAAGATGGCAGCGGAATTGCTGGTGCCCAGGATTGCGCGGATCGATTGAATCGGTATGTTCCTCACTACAAGAAAGGTATCGATCCAAGGAAATTTCCCCCCGAAGCGATTGAAGCCGCAATCGGCAGGGCAAGCCAGCGCGACAATCCACCGTGTGCGGATTGGCCGCGTCTGGTGGGTAGTACGACAGTCTATCGGCTGGTAGGGAAGATACTCGAAAAGGGGGAGTGATGGAGTTTCGTATCGCCGACACCTTCACCGATAGCCTTGCCAGGCTCAATGGAGAGGAACAAAGATCAGTCAAGACCACCGCCTTCGATCTGCAACTGAACCCGGCCACTCCTGGAATGCAGTTTCACAAGCTCGACAGGGCCAAGGATCCGGATTTCTGGTCAGTCCGCGTCAGTCGGGATATTCGATTGATCGTGCACAAGACCGACTCAAGCCTTCTGCTTTGCTACGTAGGCCACCACGACGCAGCCTATCACTGGGCCGGGCGTCGCAGGCTCGAGACTCATCCAAAAACCGGGGCGGCGCAGTTGGTGGAAGTGCGTGAAATGGTGCGGGAAATCACGGTGCCGAGATATGTCGCCCCGAGCGACATGCAGGCTGAACAGGCGCCACCACCAGCGAAGCCACGGTTGTTTGCAGATACTACCGACGATGAACTGCTGAGCTATGGTGTGCCGGCCGAGTGGCTGGATGATGTGCGCTCGTCTGATGAAGATGGCGTGCTGGACCTGGCGGATCATTTGCCTGCCGAGGCGGCAGAGGCGCTCCTGGAATTGGCGACCGGTGGTACGCCACAG
>JAYENI010000266.1:0-4953 GCA_034722015.1 Pseudomonadota bacterium | reverse complement strand
AGGCGATTTCTGGAAAATGACATACCATCCTGCTTGTCTTTTCGTCCGTCTTCGGCATTGCGGCAACGGTTGCATAGAACGACTATGCGCCTGTTACCGCGCCTTGAAGACGAACGATAATCCTGCGCAATCTGGTATGTCATTTTCCGGCAATCGCCTGAGTGTTCTCGGGGCGGAGAAGCGATTCTTTTTCTTCGTCGATGACAATTTCGCGGCGGACCTCGTTCATACCCGGGATCTACTTCGCGCACTGATCCCGCTGAAGATTCGGTGGGTCACTCAAATGAGCATCAACGCTGCCCACGACGAGGAGTTTCTTCACCTTCTCGGTCAAGCCGGTTGCCAGGGAGTCCTGATCGGTTTCGAGAGTCTGAACGCCGGGACGCTCCACGAAATGCACAAGGATTTCAACGCCGCGCAAGGCGGATACGAACGCGCAATTGAGAACCTGCGCCGCCACAAAATCCGGATCTATGCAACGTTCGTATTCGGTTATGACTCCGACACCGTCGACGCGTTCGAGGAGGCCGTCGAATTCTCGAAAGACCACGGTTTCTATATCACGGCCTTCAATCACCTGACGCCCTTTCCGGGTACGCCGCTGTATTCTCGCCTAGAACGCGAGAATCGACTGATATTCCGCAGATGGTGGCTTGACGAGGGCTACAGCTACAACCAGATTCCGTTTCTCCCGCGCGGGATGACCCCGGAGGCGCTGCAGGAACACTGCCTCGATGCGAGGCGTTCGTTCTACTCGCTGGGCAGTATGCTGAATCGTGGCTTCGACCGGATCAATCGATCCAGTGCGTTCATGTTCAGGAATTTCTTTGTCATCAACGCCATGCACCGGGCGGAGATCAGACAGCGTAACCGCTACCCCCTTGGAGACGAGGCATGGAAAGGGCCGTACGTGAACGTGACGTAGTCGTGGGCCGGGTACGGGGCGGGAAACATTCCCCGCCTCTGATCGAACTGGCCGGCCCGGGAGACGATGCGGACCTTCGCCGGTTGCTGCGAGAGAGTCCGATGCCCGGATGGATCAGCGTGTCTCTCGAGCGCGAGCCGGATTATTTCGGGGCCGGTGCGATCGAAGGCGATGTCAGTCAGACCCTCGTCGCCCGCGACACGAGGGAAGGGCGGGTCATCGGGATGGGCACGCGTTCGGTGAGAGACGTCTTTCTCAACGGCAGGGTGGATCGTATGGGTTACTTCGGCCAGCTCCGTGTGGACTCCCGGTATCGGGGTAGCAGACGCCGGTTGCAGGAAGCCTATCGGGCCTGGAAACCGATACATGATTCGGGTGACGCGGCGTTCTATCTGACGAGTATCGTAGAGGGCAACACTCGCGCCCGTCGCCTGCTGACGCTGGGCGTGCCCGGACTGCCGACGTACCGGGAGTTTGCCTCGTTCTCCACGCTGGCCCTTCCGTGCTCGCGGCGCTGGTGGAGACGACGCAGGCCCGGCGTCACGCGTGCGGTCCCCGCGGACCTGGGTGCCATCGCGCGGTTTCTCCAGGGAAACTACGCGCAGTATCAGTGCGCACCCTGTTGGACCGAAACGGCGCTGCGATCGAGGGAGACCTGCCGCGAACTCGGTGCGGAGGATTTTTTCCTGGCCGCGAATGATGGTCGGATCGAGGGGTGCCTTGCGATCTGGGACCAGCGGCGATTCAGGCAGAGCGTCGTCCGTGGCTACGCCGACTCCCTGAAGCGCTGGCGGCCCGGCATCAATCGCGTCTCAACGCTGCTGCGCATTCCTGTTCTGCCACCGCCGGGCGTTGCGCTGAACCAGGCATTTCTGTCGCATATCGCGGCAACGAGACAGAAACCCGAATTGCTGCCGGGCCTGATCCGGGCCGCGATGGACGAGGCCTACGCGAGACGCATCGACTGGTTGATACTCGGCTTCTCTGAAGAGAACCCGTTGAGGAGCCTGGTAAAGAGACACTTTACACACCTCGAGTACCGGAGCGTGTTGTATCTGGTTTACTGGCCAGACGGGGAAGAAGCGGCTCGGGCGCTCGACTCGAGAGTGGTCCACGTCGAAGTCGCGACGTTGTGAGATGGACAGAATTGCCTTCATACGACCGAACATATCGGACATGCGTTCATCAGACGCCATGGAACCGCTGGTGTTCTCCATACTGGCCGGTCGCACGCCGGAGGATATCGACATCTCGTTTTATGACGAGCGGTTGAGCCCGCTTCCGTGTGACATTGACACCGACCTGGTCGCGATGACGGTCGAAACCTTTACGGCGCGGCGCGCGTATCAGATCGCCGCAGGGTGCCGGGAGCGGGGCATACCCGTCGTCATGGGCGGATACCATCCCACGCTGATGCCCGACGAGGTGCTCGAGTACAGTGACGCCATCGTTGTCGGCGACGCGGAGGGTGTGTGGGAACAGGTCGTGGAAGATGCAGGTCGGGGAAGACTACAGCGTGTCTATCGGCAAACCGGTCCTGTTCCCCAATCGAAAGCGCGTGGCGACCGGAAGATATTCGGGGGAAGGCGCTATGCCCCCCTGTCTCTCGTGCAGTACGGGAGAGGCTGTCGATTCGCCTGCGATTTCTGTTCGATCCACGCCTTCTACGGCAAGCGTATGTGGGTCCGGCCAGTGCGTGATGTCGTTGCGGAGATCGAATCCCTGGATCGCAAACTGGTCTTCTTCGTGGACGACAATATCTTTTCCAATACACGAAATGCCGAAGCCCTGTTTCGCGCGCTGATTCCGCTGAAGATCCGATGGGCCTGTCAGACCAGCATCGATCGTTTTGGACTCGCGACGTTTAACCCGCGTGGCATGTCGGCGGACGACCTGACTCAAGGATGCTATCGGGCAAGGAGGGGTTTCTACGGCTCCAGGTCGATGCTGCATCGGGCGATCGGCATCGGTGCAAGCGGATTCGATCCCTACAATATGTGGATCTACCTGGTCTCCAATCTGGTCTCCAGACGTGAGATCAGGCGAAAGAAATTTATCGCTTTCGGGGGGGCGGAACAGTCCGGGAGTGCTGCCTGACCATCATGAGACTGACGCTGATCAAACCGAATATCGGCTGCATGGATTCCGGGCCCTACGTGGACGAGGGACGAATGGAGCCCTTGCAACTCGGCGTGCTCGCCGCCCTGACGCCGGATGATGTCGAGATCGGGATGTACGACGACCGGATGGAGACAATTCCCTACGACGAACCGACGGACCTGGCTGCCATTACGGTGGAGACATATACGGCAAGGCGCGCCTACGAGATCAGCTCGGAGTTTCGCAGGAGGGGCGTGCCGGTGATCATGGGAGGATTTCAGCCGACCCTGTTGCCGCAGGAGAGTGCCCTGTACGCGGATTCCATATTTCTCGGCGACGCGGAGTGTTTGTGGGGCCAGGTCATCGAGGATGCCGGCAAGGGGAAACTTCGTCCCGTGTATCGGGCAGTTGCCGGTCCCCCACAGCCCGGCGTCCAGACACGCCGGGACATTTTCAATGGAAAGGACTACCTGCCGATTACGCTGATGCAGTTCAGCCGTGGATGCCGCTATGCCTGTAACTTTTGCGCGGTTAGCGTGTATTTCGACAGGACCCACTACGTTCGGGAGGTCGACGAGGTCGTTCGGGAGATTGAGCAGCAGGGTCGAAAGACGATATTTTTTGTGGATGACAATATCTGCGCCGATCGGGAGGCCCTGAAATCGCTTTGCAGGGCGCTTGTGCCGCTGGGAATACGCTGGGTCAGTCAGGGAAGCATCGACGTGGTCCAGGACCGGGAACTCATGAAGCTGATGGCGCGAAGCGGATGCCTTGGGCTTGTCGTCGGGTTCGAGTCGATAGACCGGAACGGACTCAGGTGGATGAGAAAGGCACCGAATCTGAACGGCTTCTCCGACTACGAGGAGGCGATCGGGATTTTCAGGGACTTCGGGTTTCAGTTGTGGGCGGCGTTCGTCCTGGGCCACGACGCCGAAACCAGGGAGTCGATAGACGCGACCCTGGCGTTCGCGATAGAGCACAAATTCTGTTTTGCGGCGTTCAATATTCTCGTTCCCTATCCCAATACACCGTTGTACCGAAAACTGGAGAAGGAAGGTCGGCTGCTGTACGACGGAAAATGGTGGCTGCATCCGGACTATCGGTTCAACCACGCCGCTTTCCTTCCCGCAAGAATGTCACCTGAAGAATTGACGGAGGGCTGTCAGAGGGTCAGGGCACGATTCAACGGGTTCGGATCTGTCGCGTACCGCATGTTCGATCTCAAAACCAATATGAAAAATCCGTATCGCCTGGGTCTGTACCTAAAATACAATCCCCTGTACCGAAAGGAGGTCTACAAGAAACACGGCATGCGATTCGGCCTGTCCAGGGGCCGGACCGTGCAGGGAAAGGGGTGAGGTCCGGTCAATGCGCGGCCCCGAACGCTCCGGGCCGTCTGTAGCGGGAAATATCGATTGAGGCATATCTCCGGTTCGGTGACCAACGCTCTGATAGAGGCGCATGACCTGAAAAAGGCATACGTCAGGGGGAATCACACGGTCCCGGTACTGAAAGGTGTTTCCCTTGTGGCAGGTCGAGGGGAGTTTGTTACGGTCATGGGACCCAGTGGTTCCCGCAAATCGACGCTCCTGCACTTGCTGGGAGGGCTGGATCGACCCGACGCCGGACGTGTGATTCTCGACGGGGTCCCGCTTGAGTCCTATAGCGATCGCGCCCTGTCCGGGTTTCGAAGGGAAAGGCTGGGCTTTGTTTTTCAGTTCTTCAATCTGTTGCCTTCACTCACCACGCTGGAAAACATCGCCCTGCCGCTTCTCCTGGATGGGCGGAAACTATCGTCAATTCGCGAAAAGTGCGAGGACCTGACGCGCCGTGTGGGACTGTCCGGGCGATCGGACCACTATCCGCATCAGCTTTCCGGCGGAGAGATGCAGCGGGTAGCCATTGCGCGGGCCCTGGTATCGGACCCG
>JAYENI010000265.1:0-21317 GCA_034722015.1 Pseudomonadota bacterium | reverse complement strand
CATCCGGGGTTCGGGTGTTTCTACATCGATTTCGCTTACTTGTGCCAGCCCTTGTCCAGTCCGAACTCGAACTCGCAGATTTCGAACCCCTCGGGAAATGCCTTTTCCATACGCTTCATGAAGGCCTCGTAGACCTCCTTTTTGTGCTGCTGCACGTCGTAGTTCCGGGAGTTGACGTCGACCCCTTCCAGGTCCAACTCCATCTTGAATTCCATCTCCGGGGCGATCTGAACGCGAATCATGGTGTGTCTCCTGAATTAAGGTGGGTCTGCTGCAAATTCTTCCCCCTCAGTACTGATTATATCCCTCATCGGGAGGCGTTTTGCGTTGCGTGAGGGACGCCGGAACCCGTCGAATCAGGGGTGTTCTGTCGTGGCGATGCCTGGCGAACAATCCCGTCATGCGACCGGTTCCGGTTCCTGATCAGACCATTTGCGCGATCAGGGGGGTGATAAGGAGCGCGACGATGTTGATGATCTTGATCAACGGGTTGATGGCGGGACCCGCCGTGTCCTTGTAGGGATCGCCCACGGTGTCGCCGGTCACCGCAGCCTTGTGCGCCTCCGAGCCCTTGCCGCCGAGGTTGTCGTCCTCGATGTATTTCTTGGCGTTGTCCCAGGCGCCGCCACCGGTCGTCATGGAGATAGCGACGAACAGCCCCGTCACGATCGATCCGAGCAGGACGCCGCCCAGTGCCTGGGGTCCCAGCGCGACACCGACGACCACGGGGGTCAGGACCGGCAGGATCGAAGGCACCACCATCTCGCGAATCGAGGACTTGGTCAGCATGTCCACCGCGCGCGAGTAATCCGGTTTCACCTTGTGTTCCATGATGCCGGGCATTTCCCTGAACTGCCTGCGGACCTCGAGGACCACTGCGCCCGCGGCGCGTCCGACCGCCTCCATCGCCATGGCGCCGAACAGGTAGGGAATCAGCCCGCCGATGAACAGGCCGATGATGACCTTGGGGTTGGACAGGTCAAAGCTCCAGTCCATACCGGTATAGTGGGCCAGTTCCCTCGTGTAGTCCGAGAACAGCACCAGGGCGGCGAGACCCGCCGAACCGATCGCGTAGCCCTTGGTCACCGCCTTGGTCGTATTGCCGACGGCGTCGAGGGCGTCGGTCGTCTTGCGTACGCTCTCCTCGAGGTTGGCCATCTCGGCAATACCGCCCGCGTTGTCGGTGATCGGGCCGTAGGCGTCGAGCGCCACGATGATCCCGGTCATCGAGAGCATCGAGGTCGCCGCGATGGCGATGCCGTAGAGTCCGGCGAAGTGATGGGAGATGAAGATAGCGGCCACCACCGTGAGAACCGGGGCGGCGGTGGAGCGCATCGAAAGGGCGAGCCCGGCGATGATGTTGGTGGCGTGACCTGTCGTCGAGGCCGCCGCAACGTGGCGCACGGGCTTGAATTCGGTCGCGGTGTAGTACTCGGTGATGACCACCAGCAGTGCGGTGGCGCCCAGGCCCACCAGTGCCGATATATACAGCTGCATTACGGTGTAGATCCCGTTGTCGCCCATCAGCCAGATGGTGGCCGGGTAGAACAGGGCCGCGGACAGCACCGCCGAGACGATCAGTCCACGGTAGAGTGCGGACATTACCTTCCCGCCTTCCTTCACGGAGACGAAGTAGGTGCCGAAGATCGAGCCGAAGATCGAGATGCCGCCGAGCAGCAGCGGGTAGATGATGGCGTTTTCACCATTTGCCCCGCTGAACATGCTGGCGCCGAGAATCATGGTGGCGATGATGGTCACCGCGTAGGTCTCGAAAAGGTCCGCGGCCATCCCGGCGCAGTCGCCGACGTTGTCGCCCACGTTGTCGGCGATGACGGCCGGGTTGCGCGGATCGTCCTCCGGGATCCCCGCCTCGACCTTGCCGACCAGGTCCGCGCCGACATCGGCGCCCTTGGTGAAGATGCCACCGCCAAGACGCGCGAAGATGGAGATCAGCGAGCCGCCGAAGGCGAGTCCGACCAGCGGGGCCAGACTGACCTTTTCACCCTCTGGCGCAAGCATCAGCAGGACGGCATAGAAACCCGCGGTCCCCAGCAGCCCGAGTCCCACCACCAGCATCCCGGTGACCGCGCCGCCGTGAAACGCGACTTGCAGTGCCCTGTTGAGTCCGGTGCGGGCGGCCTCCGTGGTACGGGAATTTGTACGCACGGACACGTGCATGCCGATGTAACCCGCGACACCCGACAGGAAGGCCCCTAAGGCGAAACCGATCGCCGTTATGGTGCCGAGGCTGTACCAGATGATCGCGGCAAGCAGGACGCCGACGATCGCGATGGTCTTGTACTGTCTGCCGAGGTAGGCAACCGCCCCTTCGTGAATCGCCGCGGAGATCTCGCGCATTTCAGGGGTGCCGTCCGGTTGGGCCAGTACCTTGTAGATGGTCAATATGCTGTAAATCAGCGCGGCGAAAGCGCATGCAAGCGCGACTAGCAATGCAGTAGACATGGTGCTCCCTATATCTTGATGAGTGCCCGGTTGCCTGGTTGGGCGGGTGGTGCCACCGTACTGGCGAGGTTCTTGTTCCCGTGAGGGAGGGTAATCTATCAGTCGAGCCGTGTCTGCATCAATATAGGGGGGCGGCGTGACCGCAGATTGACGGAATTTCTATCACATCCGGGATATGGCCGGGCAATTCTGCCGGTCCCGGTGGCAGGGAGAAGTGTGGCCGGCGGGTCGCTTTTCCGGCTGTCGAGCCGTCAGGCGATTGCCGGAAAATGACATACCGGATTGCGCTGGATTTTCGTTCGTCTTCACGGCGCGGTAACGGGCGCATCGTCGAACTATTCAACCGTTTCCGCAACGCCGAAGACGGGTGAAAAGACAAGCAAGATGGTATGTGATTTGACAGAAATCGCCTCAGTTCAGGCCTCCCGAACCTCGGAATCCAGCGCCTCCACATCGAGTCGGATTTTTCCCGGCGATACCTTTGTTATCAATCCACGGCGGGTGAAGTCCGCGGTGATACGGCTCGCGGTTTCGGTGGTGATACCCAGCATCGCGCCGATGTCCTCGCGCACGGGATAGTAGACGGTATCGCCGTCGAAGTATTCTGCCAGTTTCATCAGCAGACGCGCGACGCGCGCCCTGGCCGGGCCGGTGGACAGGGCCGTGACCCACGTGTCCGCGTCCGTCATCGCCCGCTGCCAGCGCTGCATCAACTGGGTGTGAAGTCTCGGGGTCTCGCGGCTCAGCCGGTCGACGATCGCCACCGGTATGCGGCAGGCGGTAACCGGTGTCAGCACGACGGCATCGTGCTGGTAAGCGGGTTCGTGGTCAGCCGTGGCTTCGAGTCCGGCGACGTCGCCCTGCTTGAGCAGCCGGACGATACGCTGGCTGCCGTCATCGAGATACTGCACCAGTTTGACCAGACCACTGCGAATGGTCAGGACGTGGGAGGCGGGCGCCCCGGCCTTGTACAGCATCTGTCCGGGCGCAAACTCGATCTCGTCGATGGGCTCGTGTACCAGTTTGAAGTCATCGAGCGTCAGGTCCGCGAACAGGACAAGATGGCGGATTCCGCAATTGCGGCACCGCTCGGGGCCGTTCCAGGCGGACTCGATATCGTTGGTTTTCAAACCGTCGCTCCAGGAGGTCGCGCGCCAGGGGACCCGCTCAACCGGGCGATCCAAGGGGACGCGGATTCGGGAGATGCGGGATATCGTGTCGGGCAGGGTTTGCCCCTGAGGTGAGTGCTACGGTTGGGCGCGGGGTCTATCTTGCCTAAAATCGCGCCTTCGGGCCTCAGGCTGGCTGGAGGTTTCCACCCGGTTCAGTGGCTAAAGATAGCAGATTCCGGGCCGAAATCAGAGCGAGCAGGGGCCCGCGGCGCTGGCGTTGTGGCGGGACACCACGTTGTCACGGATGGATGGGTGTTGAAGTTGGCTCATGCGTTTCATGACGTGACTTCAGTCTTCATCCATCTGTTTCTTGTATATGTGATGTTTCTTGTACATGGATACCGTTGCGCAAATCAGCGCGACGGATACGGCGATTCCGGTTAATGTGAAAGCATCGAACGACATGATAGCCTCCGTTATTTAGTACTTCATGTAATACTAATATTAGAGATTTACTGATTTGGCGCCATGACAATCATCAATAACAGGGCCGCGGGTGATGGATTCTGTGAGCCGGTACGAGTGGCGGGAGAACGGTGAGCGAGGTCTGGCAATGGATGGGCGACAACGGCGCCTTCCTGGGGTTGCTGGGGGGCATGTCCCTGCTGATGTTCTTCGGCTCCCTGTTGCTCCTCCCCTTTCTCGTGGCGCGGATTCCGGAGGACTACTTCGTCGATCCCAGGCGCCACACCAGCCGCCTGCACAGTCTTCACCCGGTGTTCTATGCCCTGGCGGTGGCGGCCAAGAACCTCCTGGGAGTCGTGCTGCTCGCCAGCGGGGTGGCCATGCTGGTGCTGCCGGGACAGGGCATTCTCACGATCCTGATTGGCCTGATGCTGATTGATTTTCCCGGCAAATTTGCCTTCGAGCGGCGACTGGTCTCCAATCACAGTGTCTTCAGGGCCATGAACTGGTTGCGCGCCAGGGCCGGACGCGGGCCGCTGGTTCATCCCGAAATATCTCCTGTGGGGAACGACGAAGGCGCGCATTGACAGTATCGTCCAGGCTGTTAGACTCAAATTTAGTCAGACAACTAAATTGAAATGGGTCGTTCACAAGCCAAGCGAGAGCGATTGGTCGAGGCCGCGAGTACCCTGATCCATGAACAGGGTTTCGGACGCACGACGTTGGCGGATATCGCCAGGGAATCCGATGTCCCTCTGGGCAACGTGTACTACTACTTCAAGACCAAGGAAGACATCGGCGCCGCGGTTGTCGAGGACAGGGCGGCCGGGTTTCGGTCGATGTTTTCGGCATGGGAACGGGATTTTCCCCCGCGCGACGCGCTGATGCGCTACCTGGACATGGTGGAGGGGCAGAGCGAGGCCGCGACCGAATTCGGGTGTCCGATCGGCAGCCTCTGCCAGGAGCTGGACAAATCGCGTTCGCCCCTCTCCAGGCAGGTGGACGACGTGGTGCGGTTGCAATTGTCCTGGGTAACCCGGCAGTTCGAGAAGATGGGCCTCGATAATCCCCGCAGGGCGGCGCTTGACATGATGACCGGCCTTCACGGTGCGTTCCTGGTCGCCAACGCGCTGAAGGATGACGGTGTGGTCGTTCAGCGTGTTGGCGCGCTGCGGGAATGGCTCGAGTCCCTCTGACGATTCACGGGCCAAGGCAATCGTCTAAACCGTATCAGCGCCTGACATCCCGGGTGTCGCGGGCATTTGCGACAAAACCAGAAAGCGAGGAGAGAAATCATGTCCACCACAACCGCCGAACTCATTCCCACCCTGGGTGAGCAGACCGCCCGTGTCAGGGACGAGTTCATCGCCTCCCTGCCGGAATCCGACAGGGAGATCGTCGTGCAGGCGTCCATGGACCTGATGGCATCGAATATCACCGATGCGGCCATCCGTGTCGGTGACGCCGCACCGGACTTCGAGCTACCCGATTCGACCGGGTCGCGGCTGAAGCTGTCCGAGGCGCTGGCACGGGGGCCCGTGGTCCTGAACTTCTATCGGGGCGGATGGTGCCCGTACTGTTGCCTGGAGTTCCGGGCCCTGCAGGCGCGCCTGCCCGAGATACGCGCCCTGGGTGCGACACTCATCGGCATCTCGCCGGAGACCCCGGATACCTCACTCGACACCTGGGAAAAACATGCACTCGATTTCGAGGTGCTCAGCGACGTCGGTAATCGCGTCGTACGAGAATTCGGCTTGCTGTTCCGGGTCGGCGAATCCATGCGGCCGCTGCTGCTGAAATGGGGTATGGACGTTCCCGCGGCAAACGGTGACGAGACCTGGGAACTGCCTGTGCCCGCGACCTACGTGATCGGCAGGGACGGGGTCGTACGTGCCGCCTACGTCAACAATGACTATACGCAACGCATGGAGCCGTCCGACATCATCTCGGCCCTGAAAGACCTGAGTCGCTGAATTCAGTCATTCCGGTCGGAGAACTTGCGTCCCGGCACGATGCCGGTGTGTTTGCGGTTTCGCCCGCACGCCCCTAACGTGTGCGCTTCGACCACACCAGTCACCCGGAATTTCCCGATGCGACCCGAGACGATCAACGATATCCACCGCAACGTCCAGAGTTATTACGGAGAGACACTATCCGGATCCTCGGACCTGAAGACCAATGCCTGCTGCACGGTGACCGAAGTCCCGGACCACGTCCGGACCGCCCTCGGACGGGTACACGAAGAAGTCAGCTCGCACTATTACGGATGCGGTCTGGTGGCGCCGGACCACCTCAGCGGTATGAAGGTACTCGACCTCGGTTGCGGCACGGGACGCGATGTCTACGTTCTGGCCCAGCTGGTGGGTCCGCTCGGGCACGTCACCGGCGTGGACATGACCGAACGACAGCTCGACATCGCCCGACGCCACGCGGGGTGGCACGCCGAGCGGTTTGGATACGAGGCTTCGAACGTCACCTTCCTGGATGGGTTGATCGAGCGACTCGATCAGCTCGGCCTCGAGGACGACAGTTTCGACGTGGTCGTGTCGAACTGCGTGCTGAACCTGTCACCGGAAAAGGAGCGGGTCCTGCGCGAGGTGTTCCGGGTCCTCAAGCCGGGCGGGGAATTCTATTTCAGCGACGTCTACGCCGACCGCCGACTGCCCGAGGCGCTGGCCGGAAATGAGGTCCTCTACGGGGAGTGTCTTGGCGGGGCGCTGTATGTCGGTGATTTCCGCAGGATCGCGGCACACTGCGGGTTCCCGGATGTGCGGGCCGTGTCGTCCAGCCCGATCGCGGTGCAGAGCGCCGAGGTCGCGGCGCTGCTGGGCAATACCCGCTTTGATTCGGTCACCAATCGCCTCTTCAGGGTCCCGGGGCTGGAGGATGCCTGCGAGGACTTCGGTCAGGCGGTCATCTACCGGGGCACCATCCCGCACCGGGGGCATGTATTCGACCTGGATGACCATCATCGCTTCGAGGCGGGCCGTTCGGTGCGGGTATGCGGAAATACGTATCTGATGTTGCATGAAAGCCGTTTCCGCGACCATTTCCGATTCTTCGGCGACATGTCCCGTCACTTCGGCCTGTTCCCGGATTGCGGCGAACCGGTCGTGACGGGTACCGCGGCGGCTGGATGCTGCTGAAGCGGCGGGACGCGGAGGGAATCCCCGTGCGACGGCCTAAGGTGATTTCTGTCAAATCACATACCATCTTGCTTGTCTTTTCGCCCGTCTTCCGCGTTGCGGAAACGGTTGAATAGTTCGACTATGCGCCCGTTACCGCGCCTTGAAGACGAACGAAAATCCGGCGCAATCTGGAATTTGATTTTCCGGCAATCGCCTAAGGCGATTTCTGTCAAATGACATACCATCCTGCTTGTCTTTTCATCCGTCCTCCGTGTTGCGACAACCGTTCCATCGTTCGACGATGCGCCTGTTGTCGCGCCTTGATGACGAACGAAAATCCGGCGCAATCCGGTATGTCGTTTTCCGGCAATCGCCTCAGAAGTAGCGGTTGTCGCGAAACCAGGTGACCGCGTCGGCGAGCGCCTCGCGCGCCGGACGCGGTTCGTAGCCCAGCTGCGCGTGCGCCTTGTGGCTCGAGAAGTACATCCATTTCTTCGCCATGCGCACGCCGTCCACTGTCAATCGGGGTTCCCCGGTGCCAAACAGGCGCGCCCAGGCCTCGGTCACGTACCCCAGGGGCAGCACGAGATTGTGCGGTAGCCGGATGCGTGGCGGCCTGCCTCCTGTGATATCGGCCACCTGCGCGAGGATATCCCGAAGCGACAGGTTCTCACCCCCCAGAATGTAGCGCTCGCCGGTCTCTCCCCGTTCGAAGGCGAGCAGGTGGCCTTCGGCCACATCATCCACGTGAGCGATATTGAGGCCGGTGTCCACGAAGGCGGGCATCCGGCCGGCAGCGGCATCGAGCACCATTCGTCCGGTGGGCGTGGGTTTGATGTCCCGGGGTCCGACCGGGGTCGAGGGGTTGACGATCACGGCGGGCAGGGTGCTTTCGACCACGAGCTTGCTGACTTCCTGCTCGGCGAGGTATTTGCTGCGCTTGTAGTGACCGATCATGTGATCGATCGAGACGGGTGTCAGTTCGTCCGCCGGCGCTCCTTCGGGGTTGAGTCCCAGGGTGGCCACGCTACTCGTGTAGACAATACGCCGCACGCCGGCTTCGAGTGCAACGCCCATCAGGTCACGCGTCCCCTGTACGTTGCTGCGGTACAGGACCTCGGGGTCGGGGGTCCACAAGCGGTAGTCCGCCGCGACGTGAAACAATGCCTCGCAACCCGCCACGGCTCGTTTGAGCGACGCCGCGTCGGTCAGGTCTCCGGTCACGATTTCCAGCGGCAGTCCGCTCAGGTTGCGGGTGTCGCTCCTGGCCCGGCACAGGGCGCGGACCGTACCGCCCCGCTCTAGCAGCTTGCGCGCGACCGCGGATCCGACGAAGCCGGTGGCACCGGTGATCAGTGTTCTCATACGTCGTTTGTCAGTTTGAAAGGCGGCGGCGCGTCGCGGTCGAACCGGTCCGGGATTCGCGATGTGGTCGGTCGCATGGTGCCTGCGGGAATCCGGATCCCGCCCGGCAGCGAAGGCGACGATGCCCAAACTCAAGCTGGCGGTCAAGTCGTCGGGGGTTCTCGTGGTGCCACGGCAGCCGGTGCCGGTTACCGCGCTTACGGGCTGGAATTAGGCGATTTCTGTCAAATCACATACCATCTTGCTTGTCTTCTCGTCCGTCTTCCGCGTTGTGGCACACGTTGCATAGATCGACTATGCGCCTGTCGCCACGCCTTGAAGACAGCCGATAATCCTGCGCAATCTGTTATGTTGTTTTCCGGCAATGGCTTTATTCGTGAGGCTCGTTCTGGATATGTAGGTGACGAAATCCCGGTGTTGCGTAAACCTGGGGCCGGGCCTGCCGGGCCCGCAGTTTACGGCCGAATTTCCACAGCATGAACAATGCGAACAGGGGTGCGCCGACACTCGCTGCAATCAGCAGCGGTTCCGTCCAGCCCAGGAGTCCCGCAACCGGCACCACGAGCATGCCGTCGTCGGGGTCGAATCCCGCCCGCCCCCCGAGTTCCGCTGCCCTGGGACCCTCGACCCGCTCGACCTTCAGCACCAGCAGGAATGTCAGTGATACCGAAAGCCCGGCCAGGATACCCATCGGGATCGCCCAGACGCCCAGCGGGCTCCCCGTGAGGCCAAGGCCGATACCCACGAACACGAGCGCATCGCAGATTCCGTCCACGATCAGGTCATAGGTGTGTCCCCAGGACGTCGTCGAGCCGGTCAGGCGCGCGAGGTCTCCGTCCATCCGGTCCACCAGCATTGCCGCGAGACAGACAAGCGCGGCATGGATATTCCACTCCGGGCCCAGGGCAAACAGCACCGCCGCCGCGATCCCCATGAACAGGCGCACGGTAGTGAGCTGGTTCGGTGTGACCGCTGTCCTGGAGAGGGGTATGACACCCAGGTGGGCGATTCGGTGCATCCAGGTGTGATGACTCATTACGGCGTAGTCTGTGGAGTGGAATTGCCTCAGGCGATTTTATTCGGCAATCGCTTTACGATATTGACCGGGGTTCCCGGCCCCGTGTTTCAATCCAGGTTTGCGGAGTGTCCTCGGGAGTTTGACAGAAATGGTAACGGTAAACCGGGGTTTGCAACAGCGGTGATTGTGGAGGGGCCGAAAATGCACACAGGAGCACGACTTCACGTAGTGGAACAGGGAGAGGGGCCTTGTGTGATCCTGGTCCATGGATGGTGCTGCCATGGTGGATTCTGGGAGCCCCAGTTGCGGCACCTTGCGACGCGGTATCGTGTGATCACGCCGGACCTGGCGGGCCACGGGCACTCACCGGCGGTGCGCGATTCCTGGACCATCGCGACGTTCAGGGACGATCTTCTGGCGGTCATCGGGGAGGCCGGGGTCGAGGCCGTGACGCTGGCGGGTCATTCCCTGGGCGCGTTGGTGGCGCTCGAGGCGGCGGCCCAACTGGGCGAACGGGTGAATGGTGTCCTGCTCCTCGAGGCGTTTCCCTACGACTACGGATACCTGAAAGCGAAACACGTACGGGAACTGCTGGCCCCGTTTCAGCGAAATTTTGCCGGGGCCCTGCGGAAGATGGTCCGCAACATTACCGCCGACGGAACGCCTGCGGGCATCGTGGAGGAGATCGCAGAGGCCATGGCGCGCACACCGGCCGGGTTGGGATTGCAGGCCTTCGAGTCCCTCTTGCGATGGGATCCCGCGCCAGCTTTCGGCAGGACCCTGGCGCCGGTCCACTGCCTCGTCGGGTCCCGGTACGATCGTCGCGCGCGAACGCGGTATGCGGGGTTCGTGCGGGAATGGCCCCTCGGGGACGCCGGGCATTTTCCGATGCTCGAGGACCCGGAACGTTTCAACCGCTTGCTGGATGAGGTCCTGGACAAAATGGCCGGTGCGCGGTCTGGCGCATGAGGCGGGTGCTTGTGTCTGCCCCTCGCCGAATGCAGGTCGGGACCGGTGAAGGCGATTTCTGTCAAATGACATACCAGCCTGCTTGTCTTTTCGCCCGTCTTCGGCGTTGCGCCAACCGTCACATAGCTCGCTATGCTCCGGTTGGCGCGCCTTGAATACGAACGAAAATCCGGCGCATTCCGGTATACCATTTTCCGGCAATCGCCTAAGCAGTAGAGCACGCCTTCGACATTAAAGTTGACTAATATACTCAGGAAATATTAGAATTAGTCCAATTAATGGCGGTATCAATGCCGCCGGTTGACTTGCGAGGTAGGGATGATGACGGAACCGGGAGACACGAAATATGAACATCAGACAACTTTTTGACGCCGATTCCAGTACCTATACCTATCTGTTGTGGGACCTCGGGAGTCGTGAGGCGGCGCTGATCGATTCGGTGCGCGAACAGGTCGATCGGGATGCCCGGGTGGTCGAGGAGCTGGGACTCGATCTGCGGTATCTGCTCGAGACCCACATCCACGCGGACCACGTGACCGGATCCGGAAACCTCCGTGAACGCTTCGGCGCGAAGGTGGCAGTGCATCGCAACAGCGGCAGCGAGTGCGCGGATGTCCTGCTGGGCGACGGCGACGTGATCCGGGTCGGGGGTGAATGCGTCGGGGTGCTGCATACGCCGGGCCACACCGATACCGACGTGAGTTTCAGCATCCCGGGCGCGGTATTCACGGGCGACGCACTCCTGATCCGGGGCAGTGGGAGGACCGATTTCCAGTCCGGGGATCCGGGCGTGGCCTGGGACTCGATCACCGGCAAGCTGTTCACGTTGCCGGAGGACACCGTGGTCTATCCCGGGCACGATTACAGTGGGCAGACCTCCTCCACTATCGGGGAGGAAAGGGCCAGCAACCCGCGGCTGGGTGGCGGCAAGACCCGTGAGGCGTACATCGCCATCATGAACGCGATGGACCTCCCCAGGCCACGCCTCATCGACGAGGCGGTTCCGGGTAACCTGTCCTGCGGCCTGTAGGCGCGAACCCGACGCCATTGCGACATGAATGCGGCCCGGCCATTGGCCGGGCCGCATTCGTTTTCCCGGTTGTCCCTCCAGACCCGGGCAGCCCTCCCCGGGACGTGAGATTTCGCTTGCCTGATCGGCTGAGGGGCCCGCACCATCCGGGCGTATCAGCGTGATGTCAGCCGCAAAGCAGGGGAATCTTTTTGGGGCGATCCGCTCACCGTGACCGATTTCGACTACCCTCATCATCATGGATAGCCGCAAGCATCTTCGCGCGTCGACGTGAGTGACAGCCTGTATCGCCTGATCTTCGGCGTGGTTCTCCTGGTCTGTCTCTACATGGACTGGTATGCGGGGATCTACGTGCTGATCGCGATGAGCCTGTTCGAGGGACTGACCAACTGGCGTGTCCCTCGCATCGTGAACCGGATTCTGTACAAACAGGACTCTCCACCCAATACGGTTTGCGCCACGGGCACCTACCGCTTCGAATTCGATGCGGAGAGGGCGTGGCGGCTGGTGGTCGGTGTCATGCTGTTCGTTGGCTTCGTGTTGCTCAATCCTGCTTACGCCCTGCTCCCCTCCTCTTCCCAGCAGTCCGTGGAATTCCTGAGCTGGTTCCTGCCCTGGTTCATGGGGTTCGCCATCCTCGGGGCCGGACTGAGCGGTCTGTGTCCCCTGTTGATGGTGATCCGCGCGTTGGGATTCAAGTGACTCGGACCGGGATGCGCCCTTGCGGACCCTTTACCGAATCAACTTGCTACGTACGCGACTGCGTACCGCCGGCCCCTTCCGTGGCCTCGTGACGGGCCAGGGTGCGAAGCTGCCTCAGCGCCACCGAGATCATTGCCATGTCCACCCGGGAGGCACCACGCAATTCGGCCAGCACGGAGCGATAGCGCGACACGGCATTGGCGTTCTCAGCCAGCCAGGCCTCGACGTTCGGCGCGGCGTTGACCCGACTCCCAGGGCGATAGACCAGCATGGCCGTAATGGCGCGGTGTTCCACGGCGATCTCGTCGCGAAGCAGGGCGCGTGCGCTCCGGTTCCAGTGGTTCGATCTCGACAGGTCCCGCGCACGCTCGTTGAGCCAGTCGATGTCAAGCACGCCGGCGAGCTCGTACCAGGTCTCCGCCGTGAACCGCAGGCCCGCCCCGGTGGCCCGGGTTGCCTCGGAGATGTCCAGCGCGGAGAAAAGCGCGCCCAGACCGGCCACCCGACGGCTCAGTGATTCCGGGACACCGGCCTCCGCGAGCCCGGTCACGCGCGTCTCCATTCGCTCGAGTGCCTCGCCGCGCAAAAGCCCCTGAAGGTGCCCGGCGACCTCGGTGATGTGCCCTGAAAACTGCCCGATGGCCGTGCTGATGTCCAGTGGCTGCCCACGGTTCAGCAGCAACCAGCGGGTGGCCCGATCGAGCAGTCGTCGGGTGTCGCCAATCATGTCCCTCTGCGTCACCGTGGCCGCCTTGTCGTCCAGGGCCTCTATGGCGCTCCAGATCTCATCCAGCCTGAAGACCTCCCGCCCGGCCCGGTAGGCCCGGGCGATGTCCTCGGCCCCGCCTCCGGTTTCCTCCTGCATGCGGATGCCGAAGGTACTGCCCATGCGGTTGAGCATGTCGTTGGTCAGGCAGGTAGCGATGATCTCGCGTCGCAGCGGATGGCGTTCGATGTCGTCCGCAAACCGTTTCTGCAACACGGGCGGAAAGTAGTTCCGCAGTTCCGTGGACAGGCAGGGGTCCTCGCCGACCCTGGACACCAGCAGTTCGTCGTACAGGCGGATCTTGCTGTGCGCGAGGACCGTGGCGATTTCAGGACGCGTGAGTCCGCGGTCGTCCGCATGGCGCTCCGTGAGTTCATCGTCCTCCGGGAGCGTTTCGATTTTGCGATTGATGCGCCCCTCCTTCTCCAGGACACTGATCAGCCGCATGTGGTCGCTGAGGAAGTAGTCCGCGGCATTTGCGGCGATACTGATGGCCTGCGTCTGCAGATAGTTGTCCCTGAGCACAAGGCGGGCGATGTCTTCGGTCATCGAGACCAGCAGTTCGTTGCGTTGCTTCCACGTCAGGTCCCCGTTCGACACGACTTTATTCAGAAGGATCTTGATGTTGACCTCGCGGTCGGAGCAGTCCACCCCGCCCGAATTGTCGATGGCGTCGGTGTTGATCATCCCGCCACCCGCGGCGAATTCGATGCGGGCGCGCTGGGTCAGACCGAGGTTTCCCCCCTCACCGACGACGCGGCAGCGCAATCCGGGGGCGTCGACGCGTACGTTGTCGTTGGCCCTGTCTCCGACCTCCGCATGCGACTCCCCGGCCGCCTTGATCCAGGTCCCGATTCCGCCGTTCCACAAGAGGTCGACCGGTGCCTTCAGGATTGCACCGATCAGTTCATTCGGTGCCAGGCGTGTTGCATCGATGCCCAGCGCCGCCCGGGCCTGTCCGGAAATCTCGATGGACTTCGCATTCCGCGGCCAGACCCCCCCGCCGGGAGAAATCAGTTTCGGGTCGTAATCCGACCACGCGGAGCGCGGCAGACCGAACAGCCGGGACCGTTCCAGGAACGAGCGCCCGGGGTCCGGATCCGGATCGAGGAACACATGACGGTGATCGAAAGCGGCCACGAGCTTGATCTGTCGCGAGAGCAGTATGCCGTTGCCGAAGACGTCTCCGGACATGTCGCCGATACCGGCGACGGTGAACGGGGTGTCGTGGATATCCACACCCAGTTCGCGAAAATGGCGTTTGACCGATACCCAGGCGCCGCGTGCGGTGATCCCCATCTTTTTGTGGTCATAACCGTTCGTGCCTCCGGACGCGAACGCGTCGCCGAGCCAGAATCCGTACTCGGTAGCGATGCCGTTGGCGATGTCGGAAAACGTCGCCGTACCCTTGTCCGCGGCCACGACGAGGTAGGGATCGTCGCCATCGTGACGCACCACCCCCGGGGGCGGCACGACCTTGCCCGAGTCCAGGTTGTCGGTGAGGTCCAGCAGGCCGCGGATAAAGCTCCGGTAACAGGTCTCGACCTCTTGCCGTAGCGCCTCGCGCAAGGCGTCATCGGGAAGGCGTTTGACCACGAAACCGCCCTTCGCGCCAACCGGCACGATCACCGCGTTCTTTACCATCTGAGCCTTCATCAGGCCGAGGACCTCGGTGCGAAAGTCCTCCCGTCGGTCGGACCAGCGAAGTCCGCCGCGGGACACCATGCCACCCCTCAGGTGGATGCCCTCGAGGCGGGGTGAGTAGACGAAGATCTCGTATCTCGGCAATGGCAGGGGCAGTTCCGGCATGCGGGAAGCATCGACCTTGAACGAAAGCCAGGGTTTCATGCGACCCCTTTCATCCTTCTGGAACGCATTGGTGCGCACGGCGGCCAGTATGACGTCCAGAAAGCAATGCAGGATTCGGTCTTCGTCCAGACTCGCGACGCCCTCGATCTCCGCCTCGATGCGTTTCTGCAGTGTTTCCGGGTCTTCGTCGTCGCCCTGGCGGGCGGGATCGAAGCGGCGCCGGAACAGCGCGACGAGTCCGCGCGCGACGGACGGATTGCCGTTGAGCGCCTGCTCCATGTAGATCTGGCTGAAAGGGACGCGGGTCTGGAGCAGGTATTTGCACAGTGCTCTCAGCAGTATGATGTCATCGGGGTGCAGACGCGCGGTGAGCGCCAGCGCGTTGAAGGCGTCGTTCTCCATTTCCTCCCGGCTGACCGCAGCGAATGTCTCCTGGAAATCGCCCTTGACCGACATGACGTCGATGTCCGCCCCGCGTGCCGGAGACATGTCGAAATTGATGATCCAGCAACCGATCCCGTCGGCTATCGAGAGTTCATAGGGACGCGCCCGCAGGACCCTGAGGCCCATGCGTTCGAGAATCGGAAGCGCATCGGACAGCGCGAGGGGTCGCCGTTGTCCAAACACCTTGAAGCGCAACAGCGACTCGTCCCCTTCCGGCGGCCGGTACAGGTGCATGGCAAGCCGGCCGCCGTCGCGGGTGTCCTCGAGATGATGGATGTCCGCCGCGGCTGTGCGGGGCGTGTAGTCGTCGAGGTACGCAGCGGGAAAGGCCTTGCCCCAGAAGTGGTACAACCGGTTGCCCCCGGCCTCTCCATGAATGGCCTGCAGCTCGATCTTCAGCCGGTCACCCCAGGAGAGCATGGACTCGACCATCAGGGACTCGATTTCATGCAGATCGAACTGCGGAATGTTGTCGGGGTCCGTGCGGATGATGAAGTGCACTCGTGCCAGCACCGAGTCGCTGAACTGTACGTTGAACTCAGAGCTGAGTCCTCGCAGGGCATCCATGAGGATCTGCTGCATCTGCAGGCGCAGTTCGGTGTTGTACCGCTCCCGGGGCGTGTATACCAGGACGCTGACAAACCGCCCGTAGGCGTCGCGACGGGCAAACACCCTCAACTGCCGGCGCTCCTCGATGCTGAGGATCCCGGAAGTGATCCCGAGCAATTCGTCCTCGGTGGCCTGGAACATTTCGTCACGGGGCAGGGTATGCAGGATGTGCTCGAGCGCCTTGCCTGCGTGGCTCCGGGGTGACAGGGCCGCTCTTTCGATGACGCGCCCCACCTTGCGACGCAACAGCGGAACGTCGCCCGGATGTGTGTCGTAGGCCAGCGACGAGTACAGTCCATGAAAGCGCCACTCGCCGATCACCCGGCCATCGTCGTCGAAGCGCTTGATTCCCAGGTAGTCGAGGTGCGCCGGGCGGTGCACGGTCGAGCGGTTGATCGACTTGGTCAGTATCAGCAGGGACGGGGCGAGTGCCCTCTCACGCAGCTTTTCCGGCAGGGTAAGGGTTTCCCCGGACGGTTTGCCGCGGAAGATGCCGAGCCCGGACCCCGGCTCCAGCCGTACGGAGAAATCACGGTTGCGGCGCAGCAGATCGAAGCAGCGGTAGCCGATGTAGGTGAAATGGTGATCGTCGATCCAGCGCAGGAACGCCAGGTCTTCCAGGAGTTCATCTCGGGGTGTCGGCAGCGTGGCCATGCGCGACTCGATCTCACGAATGGCGGATTGCATCCTCTCCCGCATCGCGGGCCAGTCCTCGACCACCGTCCTGACGTCGGCCAGGACCCCGCCGAGTTCCCTTCGCAGGGTGTCCCGCTCGGACGTTTCGCTGATCTGGTCCACCTCGAACCGGATCAGGGCCTCCGCGACGACATCAACCCCGCTTACCGCGTCATCGGGAATGTCCACGATCCTGTCCTGGCGGTCGCGCCGTGTGTTGACGACAGGGTGAATCACGAGGTGGATGGAAAGACCATGCCGTATCAGCACGATGCTCAGGGAATCGACGAGGAACGGCATATCGTCGGTGACAATCTCTACCACCGTATGCGGGGATTGCCAGCCGTTTTCCTCGTGGACGGGGTTATAGACGCGGATCGCGGCGGCGCCCGCGTGGCGCCGCCAGGCGAGTCCCCAGTGCGCCAGCACGCCCCCGTAGAGGTCTTCAGGGGAAATCGACCGAATATCTTCATCGGGGACGCGCCGGAAATAACGTGAAGCGAACTGCCTCACCGGCCCCTTGAGGTGGGCAGAGAGCCGCTCCTCGAGCATCCTGTCCAGACGCGCGAGGGCTTCGTCCCTGGTGTGCCCCGCCGGCTCTCGTGTCATGTTGCCGTCGCACCTTGCGCCGGAAGCCCCGGCAGCCGCAGCCATTCAGCCCGCAAGATACCGCCTCAATGGCCCGCCGGGGCAGGCAGGGTCACACGTGCCGGCTGAAGTGGCCGTGAGGGACACCCGCCATCAACCGCTCGAAATCCCTGCCGCTCACGTGGACGAGCCCGACGTGATCGCCGCCCTCGAAATAGACGTCGCGGTTCTCTTCGATGCACTCGTCCACGACGACATCGACACCATAGGCCTGACCGACGGCGGGAATCGCCCCGCACTCGCAGTCATCGAACAGCAGATCGAGTTCGCGTTCCGTGGCGAGTCCGAGCTCGCGGTTGAGTTGTTTGTGAAGCTTGCCGATCTCCACCCGGTGGGTGGCGGGGATAACCGCCATCACGTAGCCGTCCTCGTCCTCCAGCAGCACCGATTTCGCGACCTGGTCGCCGGGGATGTGGGCTGCACGGGCGGAATCCCCGGCAGTGCGTGTGTAGGAATGTTCTACAAGATCGTAGTGAACCTCTTCTCTGTCCAGGTAGTCACGAAGCGTTATTGCCATCGTCATGACGATGTCCCTCCTTTCCAACCCACTGAAACGCCATGCAGTTACCGCTGGACAACCCGAAGGTACGCGACCCGGTGTTACGGTTCGGCCGACCCGGACCAGCGGTTCCTCTACTATCTGACTATAGCGCGGAAATCCCTGGACTGACACCGGTAAGCGGCGCCCGGATGCAGCACATTGATATCAAGGGCATTGTCGGCATGGAATGCTTGACTTCCAGGTTCTGGCCGGAGTAGGGCCGGTCAGGACCAGTACTGCTCGGTGGTGATTCGGCCGGGTTCCCGTCGCTTGTTCTTGGTGAAACCCCGTTCCTCGAGAATCGCACTGGTGTCCTTGACCATTCCCGGGTTGCCGCAAATCATGACATGCGACTCGTCGGCAGTGAGGGGCATCCCGCCGGCCCGCTCCAGGCGACCATCGGTGATGGCCGCCGGGACACGCCCCGCGAGGGCGATATCCGACGCCTCCCGACTGACGAAGGGGACGTAGACGATTTTTCCAGGATGGGTGTCGACGATGGACCGGATGGTGTCGCGGTAGGTGAGTTCCGCCTCGTTGCGCACCGCGTGGACCAGGACGATCTTGCGGAACCGTTCCCAGGGTTCGTCCGTCTTGAGGATGGACAGAAACGGTCCCAGGGCGGTACCGGTCGACAGCATCCACATCCAGGCCGGGTCGTCCGGGACCTCGTCGAGGGTGAAAAAACCGGCCCCTTTCGGCGCCACCCAGACCTTCTCCCCGGCTTGCAGGCTGTACAGGCGCGGCGACAACGGCCCGTCCCTGACGGTGATCGAGTAGAATTCCAGGGGACGCTCGTCGGGGGCGTTGACGAACGAGTAGGGCCGTCCCACCCGCTGACCGTCGATGTCCAGCGCGAGACGCCCGAACTGCCCCGCGGTGAATCCGGCGATGTCCGCCTCGACCTGCAGCGAATAGAGGGTGTCGCTCCAGCGGCGGTTTCCGACCACTTCTCCCTCGATCCATCGACTCATTGATTTTCCTGCTTGGGCGGGCCAAACCCTACAATCCCCGAACGGTCGCCTGATTTCAACCCAGTAATTGTCGGGTATCCGCGGGGCGCTCCTAGGCCCGCCGCCTTTCGTAGGTCAGCCCAAACACCGTGTCGGTCATCCAGCGCTTGAAACCTTCGTTGTCCATGAACTGCTTGAACAATTCGGTGTCATCCTTCATCACTGCCGTCATCACCCGCACCAGGGCCTTGTCGTGCTCGATGCGGGCGTTCTGCCTGTCGGAGTTCTTCTGCGCGTTGCGGTAGGCGGTGTCTTCCGCCACCCGCGCGGGGATCACCTCGGTGATCAGATCATGCACGCGGTCCGCGTCCGCCCAGGGGATGTTGCCGAAGTGATCGTTGAACGCCGTGATGATGTTCGAGAGCTGGTCCAGCTCGGGTTCGGGGAGGCGCCCGCCTCCCGTCGTCGGCACGGGTTCGATCTCGGCGTCTTCGTCCGGGAGCAGGATCTTCTGCGCCGCGCGCCTCTCGACCCGGTAACTGTCCATATCGATCGCATCGAGGATGCCCCTGGAAAGGTCCTCCTCCCTGGGGGACGGCAGTTTCGAGACCAGGAAGTTGAGGAAGATGGAACGCTTCTCCCAGTCGGTGTTCGAGTAGGGGAGCACCGAGGACAGAAATCCGTAGGTCCTGGTGAAGGCCTTGGCCTTGCCCTTGCCCTTGAAGTCCACCTGGCTGTCCTCGTCCAGGTCGCTGTTGTAGATCGCCACGCAGGCGTCCAGGATCGGGTCGAGCGGGTCGCGCTCCGCACCGCCGAGGTAGCGCTGGACGAAGTCGTCGATCTGCTCCGGCGAGTAGACCTGCGCAGCATCGAGATCGGCCTGCAGGTCGTGCAACTTGTCGGGGTCGGTCTCCTCGGCCAGAATCGTCGTGCGATAAAAGTCGGCGAACGATTCCCGGATGGCATCGGCATCGTTCAGAAAGTCGAGCACGAAGACGTCGTGCTTCTGCGGGTGGGCCCGGTTGAGGCGCGAGAGCGTTTGCACCGCCTTGATGCCCGTCAGCGTCTTGTCCACGTACATCGTGTGGAGCAGTGGCTCGTCGTAGCCGGTCTGGAACTTGTCGGCACAGATCAGGAAGCGGTACGGGTCCTGCTGGATCTTCTCGGCAATCTTGCCCGAAGGGAATCCGTTGAGCGAGGCCTCGCTCACCTTGGCCCCGCCGACCTCGTGCTCGCCGGAGAACGCCACGATGGCCTGGTAGCGGCTCTTGCGTCCCTTCAGGTAGTCACAAATGGCGTGGTAGTACTGAATCGCCCGCTCGATGCCGTTGGTCACGACCATCGCTCGCGCCTTTCCGCCAATCTTGTTCCGGGCCAGCACCTGCTCGTGGAAGTGGTCCACCATGATCTCGGCCTTGAGCCGGATGGCGTGCTCGTGGCCTTCCACGAAGCGGCGCAGCTTCTTACCGGCCTTGTTGACGTCGAACTCCGGGTCGGCCTCCACCTTCTTGGCGAGCTTGTAGTAGCTCTGCACCGGCGTGTAGTGCTTGAGCACATCCAGGATGAACCCCTCCTGGATCGCCTGCTTCATGGTGTAGCTGTGGAAGGGGCGGTGCTTGACCGTACCGTCCGTCTGCGGCACCGGCTCGCCGAAGATCTCCAGCGTCTTGTTCTTGGGCGTGGCGGTAAACGCGAAGTAGCTGGCATTGGGCAGCATCTTGCGTGACTCCATCAGCCGGTTGACCTGGTCCTCGTAGGTCTCCTCCTCGCCCTCTTCGCCTGCCTCGCCCAGCGCCCGGGCCACCGCCGCGCTGGTTTTGCCGCCCTGGCTGGAGTGCGCCTCGTCGATGATGATGGCGAAACTGCGCCCGCGCTGCTCGTTACCGATCTCATCGAGGATGAAGGGAAACTTCTGCACCGTCGAGATGATGATCTTCTTGCCGCCCTCGATGAAGCGGCGCAGGTCGCCCGAATGCTCGGCGTGCCCGACGGTCGCCCCCACCTGGGCGTACTGCTTGATGGTGTCGCGGATCTGCTTGTCGAGGAGGCGGCGGTCGGTAACGACAATGATCGAGTCGAACACCGGCTTGTCGTCCTTCAACAGCCCGATCAGCTGGTGGGCCAGCCAGGCGATGGAGTTGCTCTTGCCGCTGCCCGCGGAGTGCTGGATCAGGTAGCGCCTTCCGGCGCCGTGGTCCGCGGCGTCGGCAAGCAGCCTGCGTACCACATCGAGCTGGTGGTAGCGCGGCCAGATCTGGACCTTCTTCCTGCGCCCGGTCTTCTCGTCCCTGGACTCCACCACCTGGGCGTAGTTCTCGAGGATGTCGGTCAGGCCCTCGCGGGTCAGTACCTCGCGCCAAAGGTAGTCGGTCTTGAGGCCATCCGGGTTGGGCGGGTTGCCCGCGCCGTCGTTCCAGCCGCGGTTGAAGGGCAGGAACCACGACGCCTTGCCCTTCAGGTGGGTGCAGAAGCGAACCTCGCTCTCGTCCACCGCGAAGTGGGCCACGCAGCGGCCTAGCTTGAACAACTCTTCTCTCGGGTCGCGGTCCTTCTTGTACTGCCGGACCGCGTCGTCCACCGTCTGCTTGGTGAGGCGGTTCTTCAGCTCGAAGGTAAACAC
>JAYENI010000264.1:0-5063 GCA_034722015.1 Pseudomonadota bacterium | reverse complement strand
TCGATCCTTCGCGGACTGTGCCGCCAATTTCAAATGCGGCGATTTCGGTCTGTTCCAGTGCGTCCAGGTTCTTGTTGAACGCGATGGCCTCTGCGCCGTCATAGTCGTGATACGACTCTTCCAGTATGTTCGTGGTGCGGTAGCCGGTCTCCATGCTCTGCGGCGGATTATTGAAATTGTACTGCGATACCGGTGTGTAATCATCGACAGCCTCGTGGAGGATGATCTCATCCGCGGAAACGCTGCTCACCATCGCTGTGATCAGTGCGCTCGCGCTCAAGGCCAGGATGACGGGTCTGAATGTCGCTGTCTTCATGGTCACGTTCCTCTTGATTCGAACCGTTCGGGGGTGGTTGCGTCCTTTTCTGATACGAACCGCCCGCCGTACCAGCGCCTGCCCGGCCCCGGCCAACTTACGGTCCTCAACGATTCCCTGTGCATACTCATGAAGATAGACCGGATGTGACCCGGAATGATTTCGTGAATCCGATGAAAATATGACGAAATTGTGACGGGCCCGAGAAGCCTCGCTGCGGGGACCGGAGCACGGTGCGTCCCTGCCCGGCGGGCTTGACCGATGACACCATATCTTGGCAGTAAAAAGTATTAGTAACAATAAGATATAAATTATTATTCATCTAAATTATTATATTATGCGGCGTATATATACATGTCTTGTTCCGCGGATCCGGAACACCCCCGCTGGGCGATGCACGGCCATGTCGAGCCAACTTGTGACTCCTTCAGCTCGAACGAATTCCGGGGGCGACCGCGGGGACCCCGGCAAGCGATGCTTTGCGACCGGACCGGCGTACTGCGTCGATCGTTTCTCCGGTGCGGGGTTGATCCGCTACCCACCACGTTTTATCTTCATTTCCTGCGTCGGACATCTGCACCGGTCGCCCGGGTATGAGGATCCATACCGGGCGATCCCGGTGTCCTCTTTCAGAAGATCCGGTCCCGTCGGCGGGGTTTACCCTTCCATGGTCTTCCATCCCCACGATGGTCCGGGTCCGAATCTTGGATTTCTCGCTTGGGCGCGTTATCGAGCCGCCCGAGCCACCGAGGGGATTTGAATGATGAAAATGAGTACGATCCTGTTACCCGGGGTAATTCTGTTGTCGCCACTCGCCGTGGCCCATGCCTCGCTGGAAAACAACGCCGGGGGAACCGTGCGACCGATTGAACCGGCCAGGCTCGATACCCGGCGGTTCACGGGACTGCGCGTGTCGGGACGCGTGTTCTATGCCGAGCTGGATGCGGGTGCCGGGGTCGACGCGGGCTACGAGGAAGCCGCGGAGAACGAAGCACCGATAGAGGGAGAGGAGGAAGCCTACGCGGAGGACGGTGGAGAACCGGCGGATTACGAGGAAGAGGAGATCCTCGATGAGCAGGAAACCGAAGCGGTCGGGGAAGGTGGCGAGGCGGCCGAAGAGGCCGAGGGTGCAGCCTACGATGGCGCCGACCCCAACTACGACGAATCCGGCGCGCCGAAGACCGAGGGAGGCGCCGAATCCGGCGTCTACGAGCAGGAGGAGGCGGTCTCGCAAGCATTTGAAGACGAGCCGCCGGACCAGCCTTACGATACCGACGCCGGGTATGCCGATGCGCCCGATCCCTATTACGACGACGGCGGGAGCCCGGTCGACGACGGCGAGAGTCCCGCACAGCCGCTCGTCTCGCCGTTCGGCGCGATCGGCTCCGGGACCGGGGAGTGACGACCCGGGACGCGTTTCATCGGCTGGCCGAACACCTCACCGGCCAGATCGTGGGGCAGGAGGCCCTGGTCCGCCGCCTGTTGATCGCCCTGCTGGCCAATGGCCACCTGCTGGTCGAGGGCGCGCCGGGTCTTGCCAAGACCCGGGCCATCAAGGCCCTTGCCTCGGGACTCGAGGCGGACTTTCACCGCATCCAGTTCACGCCCGACCTCCTGCCCGCGGACGTGACAGGCAGTGACGTCTACCAGCCAACGGACGGGAATTTCCGGTTCCAGCCGGGGCCGATCTTTCACAACGTGCTGCTGGCCGATGAGGTGAATCGGGCGCCCGCCAAGGTCCAGTCCGCCCTGCTGGAGGCGATGGGCGAACATCAGGTCACGGTGGGCGCGAAGAGCTACCCCCTGCCGGACCCTTTCCTGGTGATGGCGACGCAGAACCCGATCGAGCAGGAGGGTACCTATCCGTTGCCGGAGGCGCAGCTGGACCGTTTCATGCTGCACGTCACGGTGGGCTATCCGTCGCGCGACGCGAGTCGGCAAATATTGCGTCTGGTCCGCGAGGAGGCGCTCGGTGCCACGGTCGGGGGCCCGCCGGCCGAGCGCTTGACGGGCGAAGCGATCCGCGAAGGCCGCAGGGAGGTGATGGGGATGCACCTGGCCGCGCCCGTGGAGGACTACATCATCGAGCTGGTCGAGGCCACGCGACGTCCCGGCATGTACGCAGAGGAGCTCTCGGACTGGATCGCCTGGGGGGCGAGTCCGCGCGGCGCCATCGCCATCGAGCACGGGGCAAGGGCGCTGGCGTGGCTCGAGGACCGCGACTTCGTTACCCCGGAGGACGTGCGTGATATTGCACCCGACGCCCTGCGCCACAGGGTGCTTCCAGGGTTCGAGGCAGAGGCGGAAGGGATCACCGCGCCGCGTGTGATCGAGGAGCTTCTGTCGCGTGTCCCTGCCCCATGAGTAGGGTGTCGCAAAAGCCCGTCTTGCACTCCCTGGCGGCGTTAAAAACGTGCTCGAATGCTCATTTACTACGTGTAAACCGCGCTTCTGCGCGCGTTCTTGCCTTGCCAGGAAGCACAATCCAGACCTTTGCAACACCCTCATGAGCGGAGCGGTTGTCTCGCTCCAGGACCTGGTCCGTTTGCGTGCCCGCGCTTTGGGTCTGGAACTCGGGGCGCGGCACCTTGCCCTGTCGGCGCAGTCCGGCGGCTACGCCTCGATCTACCGGGGCAGGGGACTCGAATTCGACGAAGTGCGCGCCTACCAGACCGGTGACGATGCGCGCAGTATCGACTGGCGGGTAACGGCCCGGCGCGGCAAGCCGCACACCAAGTTGTTCCGGGAGGAGCGGGAGCGTCCCGTGGTATTACTGGTCGACCTGCACCCCGGCATGTTCTTCGGCAGCCGCGTCCGTTTCAAGTCCGTACTCGCCGCCATCACGGCGGCCCTGATCGCGTGGTCCGCGCAGCGGGCGGGTGACCGGGTCGGCGGCATCGTGTCGGGCCCGGACGCGATGCGCATGCTGGAACCCCGTGCGCGACGGGCCGGTGTGCTCGCCTTGTTGAACGCCCTGGTGCAGTGCCAGCCCGTGGCCGCGGGGGAGGCGACACCGGACCGTCTCGACGGGTCGCTGGCGCGATTGGCGCGTCTTGTTCATCCGGGGAGCCTGGTGTTCGTCCTGAGCGATTTCCGCGGCCTGGGTCGGGCGGGCGAGTCGTCTCTGGCTGCGGTCTCCCGACACAACGATGTCATGCTCGGATTTACGCAGGACCCCCTGGAGGCGGAACCCCCGCCGCCGGGTCGATATGGTCTCGGGACGCCGGGCAGACAGGTGGTACTTGATACGGGCGTGCCCGCGATCGCGGCCCGCTGGCGCGAGGAGTTCGCGCGGCGCCAGGACCAGGTGACGGGGCTGTGCGCACGTTACGGGATGCATCCCGTGCCTTTGCTGACCCATGAGGACCCGCTGATATCGTTGCGGCGGGGCCTCGTACGGCACGCCCGGACGAAGTGAACGAGGTTTCCGATCCACTGGCTGCCCTGCGGCCCCTGCATCTGCCGGAACCGGTCACCTGGTGGCCCCCGGCCCCGGGCTGGTGGATTCTCCTGATTTTTTTCCTTGTGTTACTGGTCGCGCTGGTCTGGCATTGGCGCCGCGGCAGGGTGCGGCGCGCGGCCCTCGCCGAGCTTCGACGGATCGGCTCGGCCGACCTGTCGACGGCGGAGCTGGCGGGCTCTGTCTCGACCCTGCTGCGAAGGTATGCCCTGACCCTTTACCCTCCTACCCGGGTCGCCGGTCTCTCCGGGGAACCATGGCTGCGGTTTCTCGATGAGCATATGGAGGGCGATGCGTTTGCCGCCGGAGCCGGGCGGGTGCTGATCGAGGCGCCGTTTCGGATCAACCCCGATCTGGACGGGATGGCATTGATCGAACTGGCGGGACGCTGGATTCGGGTGAACGGGCCCGGGGGCATCCGGCACCGGAGGCGCGCGTGATCCACTTTGACTGGCCGTGGGTCGCACTGTTGCTTCCACTGCCGATACTGCTGCGGCTGGTACTGCCGCCGGCGAACCGGAAGTGGGAGCCCGCGCTCTATGCGCCCTTCGCCACCGACATCCCGGACGGGGGCGCAGTCGCCGGCCAGGCAGCGCCGGGGTGGACACGGACCGCGGTGTTCGGGATTGTCTGGCTGTTGCTCCTGGTCGCCGCGGCGCAGCCGCAATGGCTGGGGGAGGCCGCCGAGTTACCGGAGACCGGGCGTAACCTCATGCTCGCCGTCGACGTTTCCGGGAGCATGGAGACCCCGGACCTGGATCCGTCCGGCGGCGAGGTAAGCCGGCTCGATGTCGTCAAGCAGGTGGCGGGGGAGTTTATCGCTCGACGCAGCGGGGATCGCGTGGGTCTGATCCTGTTCGGGAGCCAGGCCTACGTGCAGTCGCCCCTGACCTTCGACCGCACCACGGTCCGCACGCTGCTCAACGAGTCACTGATCGGTATCGCCGGCAAGCAGACCGCGCTGGGTGACGCCATCGGGCTTGCCGTCAAGCGAATGCGGGACGCGCCCGGGGAGCGTGCCGTGCTGGTATTGCTGACCGATGGCGCGAGCACCGCGGGGCGCGTCTCCCCCGATCAGGCCGCGGCGCTCGCCGCCCGCGCGGGACTGACGATTCACACCATCGGGGTCGGTGCGGAGCGAATGCGCGTCCCGAGTCTGTTCGGGGACCGGGTGGTCAACCCCTCGGCCGATCTCGACGAGAAGACCCTGAGGGCCATCGCGGACACCACCGGGGGAACCTACTTTCGCGCCACCGACCGGGAAGCGCTGGCCGGCGTCTATGCCCA
>JAYENI010000263.1:0-21410 GCA_034722015.1 Pseudomonadota bacterium | reverse complement strand
CGAACATCGCGACGGCATCCTCGACGTGACCACCGTACCGGCCCGGATCTCCACGGACCAGGCCGACGAGGCACGTCGACTGGCCTCGCGCCTCGCGATGGCACTGGACTATGTCGGCGTCATGGCGGTCGAGTTCTTCGTGACGACCTCAGGCAATCTGCTGGTCAACGAGATCGCGCCCCGTCCGCACAACAGCGGGCACTACACCCTCGACGCCTGCATCACCTCGCAGTTCGAGCAGCAGGTCCGCATGCTCTGCGGTCTTCCCGCGGGCGATACGCATCTGCTCACTCCGGTCGTCATGACCAACCTGCTGGGCGACATCTGGTCCGGTGGTACGCCCTGCTGGGATTGCCTGTTCGCCGAACCCGGCGTCAAACTCCACCTCTACGGCAAGGAGGACCCGAGACCGGGACGCAAGATGGGACATTTCTGCTATTTGCACGAGGACACCGGACACGCACGCAAACGATCACGCGAACTGCTGGCCGCACTACCACGGAAATCGGTCGCATGAAGTACTTCGAGGCCTTCAGGATTCACGCCGGGGAGGACGGTCACCGTGCCGGTATCGAGCGCCTGTCGCTCGAGGATCTGCCTCCGGGCGATGTGGTCATCGAGGCGCACTACAGCAGCATCAACTACAAGGACGCGCTCGCGGGGACCGGCCGGGGCAGGATACTGCGTCGCTCACCGCTGGTCGGAGGCGTCGATGTCTCCGGTATCGTACTCGACAGCGGCGATGAGCGTTTTAGAGAAGGCGACGCGGTGCTGGTGACGGGCTGCGGACTCGGCGAGTCTCACGACGGCGGGTATTCGGAAATCGTGCGCGTACCGGGGGACTGGGTCGTTTCCCTCCCCGCGACGCTCGACCCGTTCGAAGCGATGGCGCTCGGCACGGCGGGATTTACCGCGGCCCTGACGGTACAGCGCATGGAGGACAACCACCAGACACCGGACCACGGACCGATCGCCGTGACGGGCGCCACCGGGGGTGTCGGCAGTTTCTCGATCCAGATGTTCTCCCGGCTCGGCTACGAGGTCGTCGCCGTCAGCGGCCGACCGGAACTGCGCGATTATCTGACCGCGCTTGGTGCCACGGAGGTCCTCGACCGGCATCACCTGGATTTCGGCGGAAGCCCCCTCGAAACCGCCCGATGGGGGGGCGCTGTCGACAACGTCGGCGGCGACACCCTGGCGTGGCTGACGCGAACCACGAAACCCTGGGGCAATATCGCCAGCATCGGGCTGGCGGGCAGTCACGTGCTCGAAACCACCGTCATGCCATTCATTTTGAGAGGCGTCTCGATCCTGGGCATCTCCTCGGCCAACTGCCCGCTCGAATGGCGCCACGCGCTGTGGCGACGGCTGGGTACGGACCTGCGGCCTGCTCACCTGGATCGCATCGTGGTCGACACCGTTTCGATCGGCGACCTGTCTCAGGCCTTCGAACGACTGCTGGATGGCGGGTCGCACGGACGGATCGTGGTGAAAGTTCGTCGCGATTGATCCGACGCGGCCGATCCGGCCTGAAGGCTACCGGCCGCAATCGTAACCGAGTATCCCGAGCAGGCGCTGGGTCATCCTCGCCGTCAGACCCCACAGCACTTCCCCGTCGAAGGGGTGATACACGATTACCGGGATGCGGGAACCGGAACCCGGGAGCGGGCGTTCCTGCGTCCGGTAGTTTCGCGGATCGGCGAGCCAGTCAAGCGGGATGGTGAAGAAGCAGCTGACCTCCTCGGGCTGGCGATGCAGGTCGCAGGGCCAGTCAAGGCTACCCGCGAACGGGGTCACCCGGTGGTTGCTGATCGTCAGGTGCGAATTCCACTCACCGAGAACCCGGACCGCGGCGGGATCGACCCCCAGCTCCTCGCGCAGCTCGCGCAATGCCGTGGCCCGCAGATCGGGATCGCCGGGCTCATGGCGGCCGCCGGGAAACGCGACCTGCCCGCTGTGCGGATCGTCCGGCCGGCGGGTACGTCGGATAAAAAGGAGGCGCCAGTCGTCGTCCGCGACCCGGACCAGGGGCGCAAGTACCGCGGCCGGTATCGCGTCTCCCCCAAGGAATCCCGGCGGAAACGGATCATCGACGGGCCGCCCCGGTTCACGGGCGATCCGCTCCCTGATGACTGCATCGCTCAGCCAGGGAGGCACGGAATCACGCGTTGTCAGTGATGATGGTGGTGATGCGCCTCGCCGGTCGCGTCGGATTTCCTGACTTCGAACGGCACCGACACCCGCTCGTCTCCCTGAAAAATCAATTCCAGCGGGACGACGTCACCATCGACGAACCGTGCGGCCGGCATCATCAGCATCAGGTGGTAACCCCCGGGGGCCAGTTCCACCTGCCCCTCGGGGGGAATATCGATATACGGCTGTGGCGCCATCTTCGCCATGCCGTCTTCGTGGATCGTCCGGTGCATCTCGACCGATCCGAACTGCCCGGCCTCGGCCCCCTCCAGTCTGAGCGGCTCGCTCGACGGATTTTCCAGTATCAGGTACCCGGCGAGCACACTGGCATTCGGCGGGGCTTCACGGATCCACGCGTCCCGTACGACGACTTCCCCCTCGACGGCATAGACTCCGGCGCCCCCCACAAAGGGTATTGCCATGACGACGATCAATGCTAAAAGCTTGAGGTGCATACGTCCCTCTTGACTGCGGAAAAACGGGCGCATCCTACCATGGATCCCGAGAACCGCTGAGCGAGGCCAGCGCGACACCGTCCCCTGAGGCGATTTCTGTCAAATGACATGTATGCCATTTTCCGGCAATCGCCTTAAAACATGTGCACGGCTCGGGTTTTTCACTCAATAGCAACAAAAAAGACACGCAACCCCGAACCCGTTGGGACAGGGGTATTCAGATCACCGGTTTACTGGTTTATAGTACGCCCCTGCTCAGGGGCCCGTCGGAATGCGGGGCCGCATCAAGAGAAATAACTGCCGAGTCTTGCCGCAGTAGATCGGCCATTATCCGACTGCCCTTCTGCATCCCTCCGGAGATTCCGCGAGAAACCTGCAAGGGACGAATGGCGGCCGGGAGATCACTCCCGAGACGGTCGACCCGCTACACGGAGCACTTTGACACATGGCGAACCACACCGCCCTGTTTGACAAGCACCTGGAACTGAACGCCCGCATGGTGGATTTCGGGGGTTGGGACATGCCGGTGAATTACGGGTCCCAGATCGACGAGCACCAAAGCGTCCGCAGCGACGCCGGTATGTTCGACGTCTCTCACATGACGATCGTCGATCTGGACGGAGCCGATGCCAGTGCCTATCTGCAGCACCTTCTGGCAAACAACGTCGACAAGCTCAAGACCTCGGGCAAGGCGCTCTATTCCTGCATGCTCACCGAGGATGGCGGGGTCGTCGACGACCTGATCGTCTACTACTTCGACCCGAATCGCTACCGGGTCGTCGTCAACGCGGCCACCAGGGCAAAGGACCTCGACTGGATGCGACGCCAGGCGCAGGGCTTCGCAGTCACTCTCGTGGAACGGGACGATCTTTCCATGATCGCCGTTCAGGGCCCGAACGCGCGACGTGCGGTGATCGGCCTGATGCCCGAGGGCGACCGTGAGGGGCTGAAGGCATTGAGACCATTCAACGGCGTCGCGGTGGGTGACTATTTCGTGGCGCGCACCGGCTACACTGGCGAAGACGGCTTTGAGGTCATGCTGCCCGACACGTCGGCACCCGAGTTCTGGCAGGCCCTGCTCGATGCGGGGGTGCGACCGGCTGGCCTGGGCGCACGGGACACGCTGCGCCTGGAAGCCGGCATGAATCTCTACGGGGTCGACATGGACGAAACAGTCTCTCCGCTTGAGAGCGGACTGGGCTGGACCATCGCCTGGGAGCCTGAAGAACGCGCCTTCATCGGACGCGCTGCGCTTGAGGCGCAACGCTCCGGCGGTCCCGCCATGAAATTCGTCGGTCTGGTCCTCGACGGCAAGGGCGTACTTCGATCCCACCAGAAGGTATTCGTCGAGGGCGAGGCCGCGGGTGAGGTCACCAGTGGTACCTTTTCACCCACGCTTGGCGTCAGTATCGGTATGGCGCGGGTCACTGCTTCTACCGGGTCGGGGTGCGAAGTGGAGATCCGCGGTAAACGACTCCCCGCGACCGTGGTCAAACCCGTGTTCGTCAGGCACGGCAAGTCACTAATGTCAACAAACCCGTCTTGAATGGAGATCAGCGATGAGTCATTCGCCAGAGGACCTGAAATATACCGAGAGCCACGAGTGGGTGCGCACCAACGACGACGGCACGCTCACCGTGGGCATCACCGATCACGCGCAGGAGCTGCTGGGCGATCTGGTGTTCGTCGAGCCCCCCGAAGCAGGGTCGCAGGTCACCGCGAAGGACGGTTGCGCGGTAGTGGAATCGGTCAAGGCGGCCTCCGACGTCTACGCACCGGTGACGGGCGAGGTCGTGGCGGTGAACGATGCCCTTTCGGACAGTCCGGAACAGATCAACGAAGACCCCTATGGCGAAGGCTGGATCTTCCGCGTTGCTCCGGAGACCGATAACGTGGTGCAGGGGCTGATGGATGCCGCTGCATACGAACAACTCGTCGAAACGTCCAGCTAGGCGTCGACCGGCGCACACTGCCCATGCCCTTTATTCCACACACAGAGGACGAGGTTCGGGAGATGCTCGCCGCGATCGACGTGGCCGACATCGACACGCTATTCGACGAAATACCCGAACCACTGCGAATCGACACCCTGGACGGCGTACCGGCGGCACTCAGCGAAATGGAGGTCGCCCGCCTCATGAGCGAGCGCGCGGCGCAGGACCAGGTCGCGCTGAACTTTATCGGCGCCGGCGCCTACGAACATCACATCCCGGCCGCGGTCTGGCAGATCACGACCCGCGGTGAGTTCTACACGGCCTACACCCCGTATCAGCCGGAGGCATCGCAGGGAACGCTGCAAATCATCTACGAATACCAGTCCATGATGACGGAACTGACCGCCATGGACGTATCGAACGCCTCCCTGTACGACGGCGCCTCGGCGCTGGCGGAGTCGGTGCTGATGGCGGTGCGCGCCAACCGCAAGGCGAAGTCGAGAAAGATCCTCATACCGCGGTCGGTCCATCCCGCCTATCGGGAAACGGTCAGGACCCTGACCGAACCGCAGGACATTGGGTGTGTGGAAATCCCCTTCGACCCGCGCACCGGCAGGGTCGATCCCGACGAGATGGACCGCTGGCGCGACGAAGGCGCCGTGGCGCTGGTCATTCCGCAACCCAATTACTTCGGCGTCCTCGAGGAGGTCGATGCGCTCACGGACTGGGCCGCGAAAAACGGGCTGATGACCATCGGCGTGGTCAACCCGCTGTCGCTGGGGCTACTGACCCCTCCCGGGGAATGGGGCGAGAACGGCGTGGACATCGTCTGTGGGGACGGTCAGCCACTGGGCTCTCCATTGTCCTCCGGCGGGCCCTATTTCGGATTTCTCTGCACCCGACAAAGCCTCGTACGGCAGATGCCCGGCCGGCTCGTCGGCCGGGCGATCGACGCGGACGGCAAACCCGGTTTCGTGCTGACGTTGCAGGCGCGCGAGCAGCACATCCGCAGGTCCCGCGCCACATCGAACATTTGCACCAACCAGGGGCTGCTCGTCACCGCCGCCACGATCCATATGGCCCTGCTGGGGCCGGAAGGACTGGAACGGGTCGCCAGTGCCTGCTACGCCAATACCCACGACCTCGCGCAGGGATTGCTGGAGATCGACGGGGTTTCGCGATTGTTCGAGGGTGAGTACTTTCACGAGGCGGCGCTGAAGATCGACCGGCCGGTCCCGGGGGTTCTCGAGTTGCTCGCCGCGCAGGGCATCCTCGGGGGACATCCACTGGCGCGGGATTACCCGGAGTTGTCCGACGGACTACTGATCTGCGCGACCGAGACCAAGACCGGGGCCGATCTGGAACGGATGGTTCTTGCGACCGGACACGCCCTGCGCGACTAAGGCGATTTCTGTCAATCGCCTGAAACTCGCACTTTCCAATCACATCCACAGGAGACACCGACCATGGCGACGGTGACATTGAACGGCGACGACATCCACACCAACGGCGAATTACCGGCCATCGGCTCCCAGGCGCCCGATTTTCGACTGGTCGCCACGGACCTCAGCGATGTGGGACTGGGCAGTTACGCCGGCAAAAAGAAGGTTCTGAACATCGTCGTGAGCCTCGATACCGGGGTCTGCGCGAAATCCGCGAGAGAATTCAACGAGAAGATTGCCGACCGTGACGATGCCGTGGTCCTGACGATCTCGGCCGACCTGCCAGGGGCGCAGGCACGGTTCTGCTCGGCCGAAGGGATCAGGAACGTCGAGACGCTCTCGATCATGCGCAATCGAAACTTCCCCAAGGACTACGGTGTGCTGGTCGTCGACGGTCCGCTGGAAGGGACGACTGCAAGGGCGATTGTGGTTCTGGACGCCGACAATCGCGTGGTCCACACGGAACTGGTACCCGAAATCGCCACCGAACCCGACTACGAAAAGGCGATGGCCGCCCTGGGGTGAGCCGATTGTCCGTTCACGGCAAACCGATGCCATCTGATCCCGGAAAACCCTTTCAGTGTTGATATTCGATCATTCGCTCACGAATCGCCGCGCCGCGGCGCAGGCGCCCACGAAGAAGGCCGGGACAGACGACCTGCCCGAGCGCTTTCGGCGCCGCGAACGCCCCCGCCTGCCGGAGGTTTCAGAATTGCAGGCGGTGCGCCATTACACGCGATTGTCGAAGAAAAACTTTTCCATCGACACGCATTTCTATCCCCTGGGTTCCTGCACGATGAAGTACAACCCCAGGGGATGCAACAGCGCGGCGATGCTGCCGGGATTCGCGAACCGTCACCCCTTGGCGCCGGATTCCCGCAGTCAGGGATTCCTGGCGTGCATGTACGAACTTCAGGAGATGCTCCAGTCGGTCAGCGGCATGCAGGGCGTCTCCCTCGCCCCGATGGCCGGCGCACAGGGTGAGTTCGCGGGCATTGCCATGATTCGCGCGTATCACCGGGATCGTGGCGATCACGAACGCACGGAGGTGCTGGTGCCGGACGCGGCGCACGGCACCAACCCGGCAACCGCCGCGATGTGCGGCTACACGGTCCGGGAGATACCGACCGACAATAACGGAGACGTCGACCTCGAAGCACTGCGCACGGCGGTGGGACCGAACACGGCGGGCCTGATGCTCACCAATCCTTCGACGCTCGGGGTATTCGAGCGCCGGATTACCGAGATCGCAGGGATCGTCCACGAGGCGGGCGGACTGCTCTACTACGACGGCGCCAATCTGAACGCCATCCTTGGAAAGGCGCGGCCCGGCGACATGGGCTTCGACGTCATCCACATGAATCTGCACAAGACCTTTTCGACGCCACACGGTGGCGGAGGTCCGGGTTCCGGTGCGATCGGCGTTGCGCAACGGCTCCTCCCCTACATGCCGGTTCCGGTCGTTGCGAGGGCCGCAGACGGGTATCGCTGGCTCACGGCCGGGGACCCTCCGAAGACCATCGGGAAACTGTCGGCCTTCGGCGGCAATCCGGGTGTGCTGCTTCGCGCCTACGTGTATATGCGGATGCTCGGCGACGCAGGTATGGTGCGAGTCGGGGAATACTCCACCCTCAATGCCAACTATCTGATGGTACGGCTGCGCGACAAGGGCTTCGATCTCGCCTATCCCGAGCGCCGGGCGACACACGAATTCATCGTGACGCTGAGCCGTCAGGCGAAGGAATTGAAGGTCACGGCCGCAGATTTCGCCAAGCGGCTGCTGGATTTCGGATTCCATGCCCCCACGACCTATTTCCCCCTGATGGTGCCGGAGTGCCTCCTGATCGAGCCGACGGAGTCAGAGGCAAAGGAAGAACTGGACGGTTTCGTGGAGGCGATGGCCACCATTCTGGCGGAGGCGGGCAGCAACGCCGAGCAGGTTCGCGGCGCCCCGTTCACTCTGCCCAACCGCAGGTTCGACGAGGTACGCGCGGCGCGCGAACCCGACCTGCGCTGGCGCCCTGACGAATCGTCAACCGCATAACCCGTTCTATGGCTCCAGTGCGAGGGGGCGTTACCGTGGCACACAGCGCAAACAGGGGACTCGTTCGGTTGATCAGGGCAACCGGGTATTCCTGGAAGGGATTCAAGGCGGCCTTCAAACACGAGGAGGCATTCCGTCAGGAACTCCTTCTGTTAGTGATGCTCGCCCCGGTCGGGATCTGGCTCGGACAAACAGCGGTACAGCGGGTGCTGCTCGTCTGCAGTCTGATCGCCGTTCTTGTTGTGGAGCTGCTGAATTCAGCCGTCGAGGCCGCCATCGACCGGGTCGGACAGGAGCACCACCGACTCTCCGGGAGGGCCAAGGACATGGGTTCGGCAGCCGTACTGCTCGCGCTGATCTGCGCTACCCTCTGCTGGACGCTGATCGCGGCGGAGCGGTTCCTGTAGGTACGCCAGAGCAGGAAAAATGGAGAAAAAAAGGGGTGGCTATGCCACCCCTTTATCTTCAGGACTCAGTACCGAACGAATTACTGCGCTGCGGCAGCCGGAGCCTGGGGAGCCTGGGGAGCCTGGGGAGCAACGGGGGCCGCGTAGGGAGCAGCACCGTAAGCACCGGGATAGCCGCCACCATAGGGGCCGCCGCCATAGGGGCCGTAACCGTAGCCGCCGTAGTAGGGGTTGCCATAGCCATAGCCACGACCATAGCCGCGACCATAGCCGCGACCATAGCCGCTGCCGCTACCGCTCATGCTGAAGTTCATGTCGCCGAACATGTCACCCCAGCCGGAACCGTCACCCCAGCCGTCACCCCAGCCACTGCCGTAACCCGGGCCGCCCCACCAGGCCGAAGCGGAACCGGCGGCGGCGGAAAGGACCAGTGCGCTGGCGAGTGCTGCAACTTTCATCTTCATTATCTAGTCTCCTTTAATCGTAATCAGGTAGTGGTATCTCTGTGTTCATCCCTGTGCTGGAATGCAGGATTAGATTATTAGATATATGTAATATAAGCAATCAATAAACTTGATCCAGATCAAGATGGAGACAAAAAGGTCATTCGGCCCGGAAATTCCGGTCCATTTGGGGCCCCCGCGGTGTTCACGGCCGGTTCGTTCAGAACATCCGACTCATAGGAATCGGGGCGGCATCCGGCAGTGAGCACCCCGACCTGAAATCTGAGGGTATAATCCCACCACACAAGGGAAAATCAGCCGTAGCAAGCAAGGATCTCCGAGAAATGCCATACCATGTTTACCGAATCACCAGGGGCTCATCCGGGGAAACCAGAAAGCTCGAACTCATCGAGCTCTTTGGCAGCTACCGCGACGCCCGCACGCTGGCGCGCGAGAAGCGCAACGAACCGCTCGGCCGGGGCGAAGAGATCAAGATCATTTTCGCGGACAACCAGAACGAGGCGGAGGTGCGACTCAGGGAGGTCAGGGAGGCGCCTGTCCTGAAGGAATGGGAGAAATAGGTCGAGCCGCGATCCGGGGCGTGCGACGATGGACGAAGACGAATTCAGAGCGACGTACCACGAACTCAACGAGCACCGTTGCGTCTTCGAAAAGGCCCTGGCCTCGCGTGTCTGCGCCTGTGACAGGGCACATCACTTCGCGCTCGCGGACCGGGAAGGTATCGCCTGCACCTCCGGGGCATCCCGTACGGATTGCGACTCCCTTCTCGGGCTGCTCAGAAACGCGTCGCGCTTCACGCTCCAACTCACGCGGATCGACGGTCCGTTACCCCACGCCAGGGAGATCCGTGTTCAGAACGGCGGGCTTCTGGGGCTGCAGCACGCAACTTCGCCGGATGTCCAGGACACAACGCGCGTAGAGAATGTCGCCGCCCTCGTCGATGAGGCCAAAAGCATTTACGGCAGCCTCGGGCAGTTACCCTACGACAGGATCGTCAAATCCGTACTGGCCTTTCAGGGGCGACGCAAGCGCAGCCGTAAACGCTGACCGGCGATTCACGCAGTCAGTTGCCGGTATATGTCCGACACCTTCAGGGGCAGCTTGCGAACGTCGTCGATGACCACGTAGTTCACCTGTCCGTACATATGGGGAAGGTAATCCCCCGCTTGCTCGTCGATCGTGATGCAGAACGGATGGATTCCCTCCCGCCGCGCCTCGAACAGGGCCTGGCGGGTATCTTCTATGCCGTACTTGCCGCGAAATCCGATGTAGTCGTCCGGTTTCCCGTCCGACAGGGTGATCAGCAGCTTGGTGCGCGCCTCGACCTCGCCGAGCCGCATGGTGAGATGACGGATGGCCACGCCCATGCGGGTGTAGTCCTGAGGCCGGATCCCGCTGATTCGCGCCCGAACCAGCTCGCCGTATGGCTCGTCGAAGCGCTTGATGCGGAACAGCTCACAGCGCGTTCGGTTCATCCCGGAGAAGCCGTAAATGGCGTAGCGGTCTCCCAGGGTCTCGAGCGCCTCGCACAGGAGCAACAGGGACTCGCGCTCGGCGTCGTTGATCCAGCCCTTCGTCGATCCGCTCATGTCCACCATGAACATCACCGCGATACTCCGGTTGTCTCGATGCAGTTTCGTAAATACCCGGTCGGTCATCTCCATACCGGAACTGAGGTCCGCATACGCCGTCACCAGGGCATCCAGATCGATGTCTTCTCCATCGGGCTGACGCCGCAACAGCCGCTCTTCGCCCCGCAATGCCTCGAAGGTACGCCGCACCGACTTCACCAGACCCCCGTATTTGCGCAGCGTCGCATCGACGAACTCGTCGTGGCGGGGATGGACGTCGCGTTCGCGAAGTACGCACCAGTTCTTGCGGTAGTGGCGCCTGTCATGGTCCCACTCGTTGTACAGCCACGCCCCTTCCTCGTGATACGTCCCCTTCCAGACGTCGTTGGGATCCAGTGCGTCGTCGCTGACCGCTGCTGCGTCGTACTCACCCGGTCCGGCGGGCACCAGGTACTCCGGGGGAATACCACCGAAGTCGAGCACGATGGAGTTCATCAGGCCCCGGACCTCCTCCGGCGGCTCGACCGGGCGGTCGTCGAAGCGCAGTTCCATGGCGGCGGGTTCTCCGTCGGGGCCGTCATCTCCGTGGGCCAGTGTGAATTCGTGCTCGGGGGGTTCCTCTCCGGCAGCCTGATCAGGGTCGTCTGTCAGCTCGTCCCCGAGCTTCGCCATCGCGACACGGAAGGCCCGCCGCTCACGACTGATCCGCTGATCCATGACGCAAGTGACGGCATCGCCGTCAAGGAACCCCTGATAGCAACACACCGGTGGTTCCGCATCGTAAAGACGGGCAACCAGAGACCAACTCACCTCCGGCCCCGTATCCTGCGGTGACAGCATGTCGACGACGTCCTCCCAGGCAGGCTCTGGACGCGTTGGATCCAGCGACTTGCGCAGCAAGCACATGTCTCGATGCACACCGGGCAGCTCGACGGCGATGCGCTGATCCAGGCGGATGACCTCCAGCGCATGGTAGACGCGCAGCGCCCGGTCAGGATCGGGGAACGCCCGCACACGATCCTGGGGCCGAATCCGCCAGGTTCCATAGCGGGTCTGCGCCCACAGATGCACGGCGATCGACTTGTACAAACGAAAGTTGTCCTCGCGACGCGGCATGAGGGAAAGCAGCCCGGGGAGGAACAGTGTCTCCGTGTCGGTACCGGCGCGGTCCGTCGCCTCGATCTTCAGGCGTCTGCCGCTCAGACCATGGACGAAGTTTTCCAGTACACCCGCCACGTCGTCCAGCGACAGGCCGGTCAGACGCGCTTGCCTGACGCGGGCGAACACTTCCACGCGCTTCAGCGCCGCCACTCCGGACATCAGACCCTGCCTGTCGAAAGAGTCCATCGCCTGAATCGCCCAGGCTTCGATCCCTTCCCGGTCCATGCGTCGCAAGGCCTCGGGAGCAAAGGCGGCGAACTGGAACGCCATCTCCGCATTGGAGCCCGCAAGGGCGGACACCCAGTGCAGCACGAATTCCTGCCGATCGCGATCGAGTGCCGCCAGTCCCTCCGCGGGGCCCGCGCCGGTCCGCCGGGACGACAATACCGCGTCCACATGTTCCTCTAGCCGCAGTTCCAGCGCTTCCTGATCCAGTGCTTGTGCGGGGGATGTCCCCAATCGTGAATCATTCTCTGTATCCTGACCCAATCTCGATCCCTCCTCACACCATGGGAGGGTGTCGCAAAAGCCCGTCTTGCACTCCCTGGCGGCGTTGAAAACGTGCTCGAATGCTCATTTACTACGTGTAAACTGCGCTTCTGCGCGCGTTCTTGCCTTGCCAGGAAGCACGATCCAGACTTTTGCGACACCCTCCATGGCGCTCGCTACTGGGAAACCGGTCCCTCCCACCCCGAAAATTTCACGTTTCCGGTTGATCGCCTCACGCCGGAGCGAATGCGCACTTCCCGGACCGAACTTCGGTCTTTAGGCGATTGCCGGAAAATGACATACCAGATTGCGCCGGATTTTCGTTCGTCTTCAAGGCGCGGTAACAGGCGCATAGTCGAACTATGCAACCGTTTCTGCAACGCTGAAGACGGACGAAAGGACAAGCAGGATGGTATGTGATTTGACAGAAATCGCCTTACGCTTTACACGGATGTCACACGGGCGATAAAGTCACCTCTCCGATATCATCTTACCTCCTCCCGTATCGACGCCCCGCTCAGGATCCCGAGTCTCCTATGTCAACGAGCGCGGAATCGAACCCTTTTCTCACCACCGCCACCGGATCCTCACCCAGGCTGGCGTATGCCTATACGGTTCTCGTGCTGTTCATGGTCTCGTCACTGCTGATCTGGCAGGGCATCAACAGTGTCCGGACCTTTGAGGGCGCGCAACGGCAAATCGCCATGTCCTCGGTCAACGGCACCGCCAACGAAATCGAGGTGATTCTGCACGAGCTGCACAGATCGGCAGGGATATTCGCCGACGAAAAGTCTGACCTGCTGCGACACATCGCCCGGCATCCCGAAGACCTGGAGGCCCGCAGCGCACTCGACCGGTCGGTGAGGGACCACTTTCCCGAGGTCTTCGCCTATGCGTTGTCGAACGAAACCGGCCGGACACTCGTCGAAGAAAAGCCTCAATTGATCGGCAGCATCTGCAGGATGGATATCCAGGACTTTGTCCTGACGCAGGTGCCGCAGGACACACGAATCCACGCCAATGCGAATGGCTCGCACTTCGACATCATGACGACGGTGCCCGATCCCGAGGACCGCAACCGGCTGGTGTTCTTCATCAGTATGACACCCGACATGCTCTCGCGCGTCCTGGAGAACAGTCAGGCGCCGGGCCATCGTCTCTACCTGTTGCTTGCCGACATCGGAATCCCCTATATCGAGGTCTCGGACCAAAGCTGGGCCTCCGTCAGCGGCAGGCCGGAGCCGGGCTTCCTCATCGCCGCGGAGAACACGCTCTTCATGAGCAGAATACCGGAGACCCGCTGGGACCTTGTCGACGTAATCGACCCGGCCCTGGTCGCGGCGCGCGTCCGCAACACCTGGGTCCAGGGAAGCGTTCTGTTTCTCGCCATCCTGGCGACAACAATGCTGATGCTGTATCTGTTGCAAAGATCGGAGAAACTGAGGTCGCGCGCCCAGGTATCGCTTCGGGAAAGCCACGCGACGCTGAGCGCCCTGGTAGAGGGCGTGGCGGATGGCGTGTATCTGAAAGACATTGAGGGCAGATACCGTCTCGTCAACGACGCGTACGCGAACTGGACCGAACGTGACGCCCCGGAACTGATCGGTCGCACGGACCGTGAGGTGCTGCCCGAACACACGGCCAGCTTGCACGAGCGGGAAGACGCGCAAGTGACGTCCACCTCGACGCCTTCGACGGTAGAGGAGGACGACCCTCACCGTCAGGGGCGGACCGCCCTGGTGTCGCGCACCCCCTATCTGGACGCATCCGGTCGAGTGGCAGGCCTGGTGGGTATCCGCCATGACATCACCGAACTCAAGCAGGCCCGGGAGAGACTTCACCACCATGAAATGGAACTGGCCCACATCGACCGGCTGGGCATGATGGGTGAACTCGCCACCAGCCTCGCGCACGAACTCAATCAGCCGCTGGGTGCGATCTCCAACTACGCCAACGCATGTCTGCGCATCGTACGGCAAGGTCGCTTCGAACCGGAACTCCTTGCCGCGGGACTCGAGGACACCGTTGCCCAGGCGAAGCGCGCCGGCGAGATCATCCGCAAGGCCCGGGCGTTCGTGCGAAAAGACCGGCAACACCCCGAATGCACGGATCTCGCCGAACTCATCGGGGACGCGCTGGACCTGGCGGGTTCGCGAGCTTTCAGCAAAGGGATCCGGGTTGATGTCGACGTGGCCCCCGGGGTGCCGCGGGTACGTTGCGACAGGCACCAGATCGAACAGGTCATACTGAATCTCATGTTCAATGCCATGGAAGCGATGTCCCCCGGTCCCGGGAAGGTCGGGATCGACGTACGCCGGGACGAGTCAAATCAGGTTCGTGTTACGGTATCCGATAACGGCCCGGGTCTTGCGCCGGAGACCGCGGGACGCATATTCGAGGCCTTCCATACGACGAAACCCGACGGTACGGGAATGGGGCTCGCCCTGTGCCGGTCCATCGTAGAATCACATTCCGGCCATATTTGGGCAGACGAACCGGCGCCCGGCGGGGCGCGTTTTCACTTCACGGTCCCGGAGGACGATGAATGCACGCAGCAAACCCCACCGTCTTTCTGATCGACGACGACGATGCCTACCGAAGATCGCTCAAGTTTCTCCTGGAAGCCTCGGGACTACGGGTAAAGGATTTCAACTCGGCCGAGCTGTTCCTGGAAAGGTACGATCCCCGGGCGTACGGTTGCCTGCTGGTGGATGTGCGCATGCCGGGTCTGAGTGGACTGGAACTGCAATCACGCTTGAATCACAAGGGCACACCACCCCCGATCATCTTCATCACCGGACACGGCGACATCCCCATGTCGGTCAAGGCCATGCGTGACGGGGCCGTGGACTTCGTCGAGAAACCCTTCGACGACCAGGCCCTGATCACCCGCATACGGGAAGCCTTCCGCATGGACAGGACCCGACGTGCGAATCACGCCTCACGGGACGGGTTCCACAACAGGATCGGGCGGCTCACAAATCGTGAGCGGGAGGTGATGGCACTGATCGTGGACGGCTTGCCCAACAAGGATATCGCAGAACGGCTGGGCGTGAGCCATCGAACCGTGGAGGTCCATCGGTCACGCATCATGAACAAGATGGAAGCGGAATCGCTGGTCGATCTGATCACGGGTGCCGTTCGTCATGGAACAACAGCCAGAAATCCATGAACACTGCAGGGCCTTGATCCGTATCAACTGAACGGGAGCCGGATTGGCTGGGGGACCAGGATTCGAACCTGGGTTGACGGAGTCAGAGGGTGACCAGCCATCCTAACACACCGAAATCACACGCAAATCGCGGCAACGGTGTCTTGTCGCGGGTCGTTGCGCGTCTATAAAAAAACGCATCTCATACCAGGCTGATTAATCACATGACATCAGTCCGCACCCTCGTTCCTCCCGGCCAAGCGTCGGATTCGGAGCCGGTTAGCCAGTGTCGAGGGGGACGATGGGTCAGGGGCATAGTGGAAATCCAGCCATGGCACGTCAGGATTGGGCACGGCTTCATGGTGTCGAGGGAACCCACTGACTCACCGAAGGTTCCGTGATCGACGGTACCGACCCGTCGGGCAGCTTCAGTAGTTCGTAATTCAGCGTGTACACATTGCGCCAGAAATCGACGGTGAGCTTCGCCGCGTTGACGTTGAACGTGGTGGAGATCGGATCGGTATCCGTTTGATCCGGGTGGTAGATATCCAGCCGGTAAAGATTCGTGCCGATGTTAAACGACAACACATAAAGATACCCGGTGAACTCCACGGCGAGATCGAGATACATGGTATCCCCGCCGGCGGTGGCTTCCAGATTCAGGAAATAGGGCGTCCGTTGTTTTTTGAAGAACTGCAGCGGATTTCCGCCCAGGTCGAAGGCCTGCAGCCGACTATTGTTGTCCTCCAGGATCAGGAGCACGCCTTCCGGTGATACTGCCGCCGCGCACGGGGCATCGATGAGCCCCGGGCGAGAGCCTGGTCCGGAGTACACGTCGGCGAGCAGTGTCGCCTTCGCTTCATCGTCGGTCATCGCGGCGTCAGGGATCTTCAGGACCTCGATCTTGCTGTTGACGTTGTTGATGCTGACGATCCTTCCGGATGGGTGCAATAGCAGGGCCTTCGAGGGGAGATTCAGCGCACCCCAGGCCTGCATGTTTGTCGGGTCGTCGAATCCCGGGGGGTCGAGCCGGATCTGGCGTATGAGTTGATTCTTGGAATCCAGGTAAAAGTTGGCGCCACCGCGCGACAGCAGGCTATACGTGAGCTGCACACCGGTTGGGAAGCCGCAGGGGGCGGTCACGTAACCCTGTTGAGCTTTTAGCACGCCCAGATTGGCCAACTGGTCGAACTGGCCATGGCCCCCCGAGCAACCGAGTACGTCCCTGCTGTATCCCTGCCAGGCATAGCCCACATACCCCAGCACCGGCGGTTCCGAGGTGCCCTGGCGCACCGTGATCCCCTGGAACTCACATAAATGACCCCGGGAACTCTCGCACGAGATGTCACTCTGCTTGGTGGTGGGGCCCACCGGGGTTTCGGTCCATTGGTGATCGTCGTGTGCGTCCAGGGTGATCTTTCGTTTATGTTCGTAGACCGTATTACTTCGAATCGGCACTTTGGACTGCTCGATGTGGAATTCCACGTTGGCACCGACGGTGTTGGGGACCAGCCCCGAGCTGCCCTTGCCGGCAAGCCAGTCGTTCTCGTCCGGCTCGCTGGAGCTCGAATAAAACCCCGCCGACACGTTGACCTTGCCGCCTTCGGGGACGTTCTTGAACGTGACCTTTACCTCGTCAACGTCCGGGTTGAAGTCTTCGTGAATCTGGACATGGGGTGTGCCACCATTTTCGAACAGCGCCGTGACCTTGTACTTTTTGGCTTGCGAGGGGAAGTTTGAGTTGCCCTTATCGGGGAGGATGGTCACGCTGAGGTCATGGGTCAGAACCAGGTCGTAGACGTACGATACCGGTGATTCCGCAATCTCAATGGTGGTCTCGAGCAGTGTGGCCGCTCCAGCCGCTAAGGAAATCCCCATTGCGACCTGCCCGGCGATCGGTATCGCGTCTTCGGCCTCGCCTTCGGCCATCGCAGCCGTGAGGGCCACAAACAGCCCCGGAATCCTGGCCGGGTTGGCAAAAACATTAAGAAAGGCCTTTAATATCGCGAGCCCCAACGCCCGCCATGCATCGGGCTTGCTGAAATCCAGATTGTTGATCAGGTCGGTGACCAGTGCCACCACAACGGCGGCTGCAATGGGAAGGGCTGCCTTCAGTACCGCCGGGATCGCCGGGGCGGCGCCCGCGACCATCAGCATGACCGTAAGACCGTAGTTAAACAGGACGGTAGACAAAACTCCCGGGAGTGGGTCTCCCCAGGTGCTCGGGTCATTCGGATCCGGCGGCCTGACCCGGTGAAAACTCGGTCCACTGGCGAAGATCCGTAAACCAGTGGCTGTTTCCGGAATGTTGAAAGTCATCGTGGCGGTGTCGGCCGAGATCGGAACACCCAGGAGCGTGAACTCGGGCCCGAGCAGAAAGGCGAATACCGCCTTTTCGGAGGCGAGCTTCGCGCGGCTCTCGTCGTCGGTTTTATAGTCGTCCGGCAGGGTGAACTCGAGGTCGGAGGGGGCGTCGACGGGTTGCTTGCCCTCCATGAACAGGAGGTAAATCCCCAACCAGCGAACAAACGAATTGGTGAATGTCAGTGTCGCCTGAACGCCGCTCCCGTCGGACTGCGCCTTCGCCGAGCCGGTGACTTTGAACCCGCTCCGAAAGTGTTGCGTCGACAGGGTATATTTCAGCGCGTCCTGCACGGCGCCATCCGCCGTCGGACCTTGATCGACGGTGGTGAACCCGTCCTGCCGTTGCCAGACAGCCCCCGACACGTTCGGATGCTTCACGTTGGGATCGAGCCCGGTGATATCCGCCCCGAGTTTGGGATCGTTCTTGATCGGGTTCATGACGCCGGGGGGGCCTCCTTTCGAGCCGATCATGCCCGCACGCGCATCGGGCACGATCGATTCGTTCCAGGCGGGGTGGTACTGAATCAGGCCCTTGTTGTTACCCTTTTGGTTCTTGAACGGCTGCCCGTTGTCATCGAGAACCGGCGTCATCGTCGCCCAGCCTTTGTCGTTCGGCAGATTCGGGTGCTGCTGCGGGGTTGCGGCCCCCACCGTAGACAACTTCTGTGCCAGAATAAACGTGTTAATGTTCGTGGCGATATGATTGCACTGAATGTCCGCGGCGCTGTTCGGCTCGGCGCTGAGGAGCTCGGGATTCACGCCGATGATCGCGGTGGCATGGTCCGAACTGTCACAAAGGGCTGCCTCCTCCAGCAGGTCCCAGGGCGTCACGGCCGCCTCCAGACCGTACAGTTTTCGCTTGGCCGAGGGACGGCGTGGCTCGGAACCCAGGCGTACGACACCGCGCTCGAAGGCGTTGACGATGGCACTCGCCGGAAGCTGGAAGAACATGGACGACATCGACCACGTGCCCGTCGCGGTGTCCGCGTCCTTGATCACGTAGTGGAGTTGCACACCACCGGCGGTCAAGACATTCCGGGCGACGTGGGTGAGGGCGCTGTCGGGCACCTGTTGCAGGAACCGGTTCCTTCTGCGGGCGCGTCGGAGTATCGGGGAGCCTTCCTTGACCTTGTGAAGGTGATAGCGGCGGCCTCCCGCGACCAGAATGTACCGCGCGGTGTCCGAGTCGGGCTCATGGGAGAGATTGAAAAACAGCGTGCGCCGTTTGCGGCGGTGATGCGGATGGCGCCCGTCTGCGGGCTGCGCTTCGCCCCAGGCGGACGTGAACGGCGCAAGGCCGGCCAGGGCCCCGGCCGCGGAATAGGCCAGAAACTCACGGCGCGTAACACCGTCCGTTTCCGGTGTGTTTCCGTGGGTATCGGTTTTCTTTGGCATGCCGGCTCTCCTCCTCCTGGCGTGTCCTTGTAGTTCGCGGGGTCCCCGCGCGGCGTAATGTCAACGCGCTACGGGGTCATCCCCGTTGGTGACTTGATGCAGGTCCCCTGCCCCGACCATTCCTCGCTCGGCGGGCAGCAGATCGGCTCGGCCGCCTTGGTATAGGTGGCGTCACGCAGATACGATGCGGGCGGATTCGCCGAGGCGATATCGATGCCGCTCTTCCAGTGGGTGTTATCGGCCACCGTGGCGCCGCACCCCGGTGGCGAATTGTCCTTGGCCGCGGAACCATCCGGACAGGTAAGGGTGGCATTTTTCGTGGGGACCGTCGTGGGGCCGTAAACCGCCCACACACATACCTTCTGACCGGGCGTCTTCCACCCCGGGAAGTTCGTGTGATTTCCATCCAGGTCGAGATAGATGGCGTTGCCGCCATCGCGGAAATCCACGAAGGCGCCTTGCAATGAGGTCCCGGTCATGTGAGCCTTCCCGAGCTTTGCCCCTTGCAGGAAGGCGGCGGTAAATCCCGACTCGGTGCCCACGCCCGGGTCCGTCGACAGGGTGGCGCCGGTGAAATCGGCCCCGATCAGTACGGCGTTGCCGAACTGGACGCCCTGGATCATCGTCTGGCCTGAAAAAACCACATTCCGCAGATAGGCGCCGCCGAACTGGGTATTGTTCAATGTGGCCCCGGACGCGGTGGCACAGGGCTTGCAATCGTCATTACTGTAAAAACTTGCATTGGTCAGATTGGCCCCGCTCAACTGGGCCTTCGAGAAGTCGACGTCCTTCAGGTACGCGCCCGCCAGGTTCGCCGCGGTGTTGATGCCCTCGCTGGTGTTATTCGTCAAAAACGCCCCGCTCAGGTTGGCGCCCTCGAGGTTGGCGTTGTTGAGCTTGGCACCATATAGCTGACTTTCGGAAAAGTCCGTGTTTGTCAGTGTGGCTTTGAAAAAATTCGCGCCGGAGAGATTCGCTTTGCGCCATTGGGTACCGGTCAGGTCGAATCCGGTCAAGTCGACTCCCGCCATCTCGGCGTCTGAAAAATCCTGCCCCGCAAGCAGCGCCTTGCAGGCGCTGATATGCGCACCGCTGAGATCGAGATCCTTCCAATCGTCGACGAATTCGCAGTCCATGGTGGCGTTGCGAAAGGCCGGCCGGGGACTTTCCCCGGCATTGAACTGGAGGCTTTCGCCAAAGAAGGCATTGGCCGAGATGTCCGTATTGGAGAAGTCCGCGCGGGTCAGGGTGGCGTGGGTGAAATAGGTCGGTCCCTTGAATTTTGCACCGATGAAACAGGCGCTGTTCAGGTTCGCAAAGCTGAAATCCGTGGGCAGGGTGGCATTGTTACTGTTTGCGATGGTGGCGTTGCTGAAATCGGCACCGGTGAGGTCGGCACCGATGAAAACCGCACCGGTCAAGGTGGCGCCCACGAATTTGGCATTGGTCAGGTCCGAATACGCAAAGTTGCTCCATCTCAGGTTTTGACCACTAAAGTCCCTGCCGGCTGCGGACGAAGGACTGGCCGGACAGGACAGATCCTGTGCTTTGGCGAAGGATGCCTGGCAGCATACGCTCGCTATGAAAAGGCACTTAATCCAACCGCCCCATTTATCGATCCGGGCGAATCTCATCGTTTCGGCCTCGTTCATCGTCATGCCGTCACCCCATTACCGATCATCCGTTTCAGCGTAATCTAAAAACTGTGCCAAAAAGCATGCCCGCCCGCGATCCCGTCGGCACCGTCCTCGCCTCTGCAGCCTTTCGCATCATTCCGGCCACCGGTACCTTTGGATCCCGGGAGACCCCGTTGCTGCCCATAGATGCCCGCTTCGCTCTTCGGTGATGGCGATCCCGCGACCAGGGCGATGCCGATCGAAGGGCCACCGTTGCCGCCCGCGCCGCCCGCCCCGGCACCGCCCTGGCCGCCATTGCCGCCGTTCCCGCCGGCTCCGCCATAACCTGTATCGTGTGAATTCCAAAACAAGCACGCCTTGAATGGGACCTGCAGATCATTCGGACCGGCGCCTGGGCCGCTTTCACCACCAAGGCCCCCCTTACCCCCTTGTCCACCCTCACCCCCACGGCCGCCGGGTCCCGGGATGATGCTGTGTTGCTCAAATGTCACGGAAGCGTTGTTTAGGACAAGGGGAATGGAGGCACCACCCTGCTGTCCACCCCTGCCTCCTTCACCGCCACAACCCCCGCCCCCGCCCCCGCCCCCTGGCAGACCGATGTAATCGAGGGTATCGCCGTCTATGTGTGTGCATACACCACCCGCTCCGCCGCCCCCGCCGCCGCTGCCGACGTCGCCTATCCCGCCCGAGCCACCCAGAGCAG
>JAYENI010000262.1:0-5144 GCA_034722015.1 Pseudomonadota bacterium | reverse complement strand
GTTGACGGGCATGCGTCCAGCCGCCTCCCGTTCCTGGTTGAGTGGCAGCTGGTAAAAGAGCATCTGCGTCTCGTTCATCACGCCATGCCAGAAAAGCGCTCGCGTTCCCGCCGGCAGGAGGCGCGTCACGTCCCGTCCACGCGCCTCTCTGATCGAAGTTCCGGTAATTACCTCGGGCGACCCCAGCCGCAGGTGCCATGCGTCCGGAAGATCCGCATCCAGATGTAGTCCCCTGTCCGCAAAGTGCTCGTTGAAACACCGGGCAAGCGCGGCCGCCTCGTCCCTCGAGACAACGATGCGACTGGCGTCGTAGAGATAGGCCGAGCCGATATCCGCCTGCAGACAGACCGGGTCGAGACACGCGAAGGTCCCTTCCTCGAATGTCCCCGTAATACCCAGCCTGCGCAGAGCCGCCGTCGGAAGGCCAGTGGGCGGAGGCCACGTGAACCCTCCCAAAACCAGTAGCGTACGCTCGAACCCGATCGCCTCGATGGCGGATTCACCGGAACCCCCGAGGAGGGCCTCAATTTCGTCGAAGCGCGGGAAGTTGCCGTAGTCCCGCGCCCATACGCGTACCGGTCCCAGGAGGCCCGGCGCAAGAATGTGGAGAGACAGGGACAAGGGTCGTCGATATCCTTCTTGTTTTCGCACGCAGACGGCTCGGGACCTGCCGGAATCTTCCCGTCTCTATCGACTATGGCTCCGCGCGGTAGCGCAATTATACGCCGCTGCTCCCTGCTTGCGGACATCGACCGGTATATGGAGGGATCAGCGGAAGTTCGGTGAGAATCGGGAATGAAACCCGTGATGCCGGGACAGCACCCGAGAGCCGGCAAATATCGAGGGGATACAAGTGAGCGTCACGACCGGGTCACGTGGAGCCGCAGGACATGGCCTGAATGCCGGTTTGCGACCCGGGGCCGGACGGCGATTGATTCGCAGCGGTTCTCCGGGGAAAGACCGCGAGGAGAGTATCCCGCTATTGAAACAAGGGAACGACGCGGCGACGAGTTAGAGCCACCGCGACCTCACAGGGCATGGGGATGCCGACCGCCGTCCCGATGTGTGGTGAAACCCGACCTCAATACCTGTAGCCGTGCTTGCCCTTCTTTTTGTAGTGGCCCTTCTTTTTGTAATGTCCTGGGGGACCGTAATGCCCGCGATGCCGGCCGTTGTCGTACCGGCCGTTGTAGTAATGGTGTTCGTGCACGACCTGTGTGTTGGTGACCTGCGGCTTGGGATCGGGATCGGAATCTTTGCCGGTGGTGGCGATTGCCGTACCGGCGGCGCCTCCTAGGCCACCCCCGATGATGGCGCCCTCGCGCCCACCCACCGCTGATCCGACTGCCGCACCGGCAGCACCACCGACCGCACCGCCCAACACGGCATTTAAATCGATCTCGCCTGCCGAACCCGTCGCGGCCGTCAGCATACCTGACAGAAAAATAGTTAATATTGATTCTTTCATAGCGTTTACCCCATTATATTCAAGTCGCTTCCAGCATACTTTCCAAGGTGCGGAAGACATCGTGGTGCGATAAACCTATACGCACTACAGAGGTGATCTGCCGGGTACCTGACAAGGTGGCATACTCGCCCGACAAACCGCACGGAAGCGAACACCCGGCACGCCATGACGCCTTAGTCAAAAAGTTCGAGATCAGAACGGGTAAGGGACACAACAGGATTGGCCGGTAAATGGATTTATCCCCTCAATTTTCCGTTTCGTCATCTCGCCAGATTAGCGCCGTCTCGGCACCTCGGACGGTGGACATTCCCTTCTTTGCAGACTTGATCACTCGGGGAGCGAATTCGCATTCGCCACGTGGCTCCCCGCACTGATATCCACAACATAGTTCTGTTTTCCGGATCTCGTATCGACTGAAAGCCCCACTCAAGAGGGCGTCATTCACCAAGGGAATGGTTAACGTGAAATCGTTTTTGCGAACCTTGTATGTTTCCAGCCTGATTTTTACCGGCTCCGGATCGGCGGCGGACGATCCGTTTCTCCAGGACGAGCAGGGCGTGATTTCGATGGAGGCGGAAAATTTCGGAGCCAATATTGATCGAGGCGTGTCATTCTGGCAGCAACAGCCTGATCCGAGTGGGGGAGATGCCTCGGGCGATACCATGCAGGCATTGCCCGACGACGGCGTACAACGCACCAACGCGGCCGACAGCCCCCAACTGGATTTCCCGATCGTGTTCAATCGAACCGGTACGCACCATATCTGGGTACGGGGGTACGGGACAGGAAAGAAATCAGACTCGATACTTTTCGAATTGGACGGGGTCGCCCTGGACAACCTCGGTTTTGGGACTGGCGCTCTGAGATGGAAGGGTCGATCCGCACTGGAGGTGACTTCCGCGGGCGCCCATACGATCAACGTCTGGATGCGCGAAGATGGCGTCTACGTCGACAAGATCGTCGTTGGCGACGGGTCAGGAGACAAACCCAGCGGCGTGGGTCCGCCTGAAAGTCCCCAAAACGCCCCAGGTGGAGGCAACGTCGCACCGGTGGCCAGCGATGACTCGGCCGCGGCCAACCCCGACGTCGCCGAGACCCTCTCCGTACTGGCCAACGACGCCGACAGCGACGGCAGCCTCGCCCCGGCGACGGTCAGTATCATTGACAGTCCGGCCAACGGCCTGGTTTTCACAAAAGCCAACGGCAAAGCCACCTACACCGCCAACGCCGGCTTCAACGGCACCGACACCTTCACCTATTCCGTCAACGACGACCTGGGGGCGACCTCCAACAGGGCGAGCCGTTCGTTGCCGGGGCCAATCGTGCGGAATTGAAGCCCTCTAACGACCAACTGGAGACAGAATACTGGTATGGATGGAGCACCTGGCTTCCAGAGGACTGGTTCATCGACACCGCTCCCGAAATCGTCACCCAGTTCCACACCGATTCAGGTGTCGGAGGTGGACCGCCGCTACGTGTCAAGATCGATGGAGAGAAACTGGTCATCGCGAACAAACACCTGATAGACGGCGCGTTAACAAGCACGCGATTATACAAGGCCGATGTCATCAACGCCATGAAGGGGCGTTGGACGGATTTCGTTCTCCGGGCTGTGTGGACGACCGGAAACCACGGTATCCTGGAAGTCTGGATGAACGGGTCAAAACTGTTCCGCAAGTTCGGCTCGACGACGCATACGGACCTCAGTGGGGTCCATTTCAAGATCGGTGTCTACAAGGGGGACTGGAAGAAAAATAATCCAGACTCAATCCTGGATTCCCGAGTGGTCTACCACGACGAGGTCCGTCTGGCCCAAGGTGCAAACGGACGCTCTCTGGTCGATCCCGCGACATACGGGACCGGAGCGCCGGCGCCCTAACTGCGATCTGCGTATGCGTCTGGCATCTTCGTTGTTAAATGTCTCGGCGACTCAACCTGTAAAACCGCAGGCTGAGCAGGACCGCCGCCACTGCCAGACTGATGACCAGACCGCTCCAGAGCCCGCGGGGCCCGAATCGGTAATGGATGCCCAGCGCATAGGCGAGACTCAGGCCGACGACCCAGTAGGAGACGAACGTCATCCACATCGGGACCACGGTGTCCTTCATCCCGCGCAAGGCGCCCAGGGCGCAGACCTGAATGCCGTCGGCCACCTGGAACATCGCGGCCATGGTGAGCAGGCCCACCGCGATCGTGCGGACCGCCTCGTCCCGGATGTACAGGGAAACGATGCCGTCCGGGACCCAGAGCATCACGGCCGCCGAGACCGACATGGCCATGGCGCCCATGGCGACGCCGGTCCATCCGGCACGTCGAACACCGTCGGGATCTGCTGACCCGACGGCATGACCTACCCTGATCGTGACGGCCATGGAGAGACCCAGTGGGATCATGAACATCAGTGCTGAGTAGTTCAGGGCGATCTGGTGGGCCGCGACCGCCTCCGCGCCCAATGACCCCATCAGGAGCGAGATGGCGGAAAACAGCCCGACCTCGATCACGATGCCAGCGGCCATGGGTGTCCCCAGCCTCACCAGCCTGCCGAGTTCGCAGCGATCCGGCAGCGGCAGGCGCTGAAACAGGCGCAGCGGCACGTAGCGCGGATGAAACCAGACCCAGGCCGCGATCATCAGGGCATCCAGCCACATCACGATGGCCGTGGCCCACCCTGCCCCCACGGCGCCGAGTGCGGGTGCCCCGAACTTCCCGAACATCAGGATGTAGTTTCCCAGTGCGTTCAGGCCCAGTGCGACGATTTGTATATACATCACGGGACGGGTCTGACCGATCCCCTCGCTGACGAAACGGAACACGAGATACACGCAGATCGCGGGCATGCCCCAGGAGACCGCGTCGAGGTAGCCTCCGGCAAGTGAAGCGATGGGGGTGTCGATGTCGATCCAGCCCATCAGTGCATCGAGCCGGCGCACGACCGGGAAGGCAAGGAATCCCGCGAAGAACGCGAGCCACAAGCCCTGGCGGAACACGCTTCCTGTCCGCGAGACACGACCGGCGCCGACGATCTGGGCGACCGTGGGAGACAGGGCCATCAGCAGTCCGACGCACGCGAGGTAGACCGGAAACCAGAGACTCGATCCCAGGGCAATTGCGGCGAGATCGGTGGCGCCGATCCTTCCCGCCATGACGGTGTCGGTGAAACCCATCGCCACCTGAGACACCTGACTGACGATCAACGGTCCGGCAAGCACCGCGATCTGACCGGACTCGCGAACAACGCCCGCGCACTGGCTCCGGGCCCGGGAATACCCGCCGACGGGACCAGCCGAACCGTTCGTGGAACGATTTTTCATGGTGGCATACGCCGGGCGTGAGCCGTTCCCGGTCAATAGAGGCGAGGCACCCGCACCCTTACCACATCAGATCGTCGGGCACCTTGTAGTCCGCATAGGCCTCGTCGACGGTGTCTTCGTTACCCGGCTGTCCGGCGGACATGACGCTCGCCGCATCGCGCTCACGGATCTTTTCCGCGACATCCGCCGGCACGACATCGTACCGCCCCCTGTACTTGACGACCGCCAGCCGTCCATCGACCAGATCGCGGCGCATGGCCTGCGGAACGAAAATCTTTCGGATCTTCTTTCCGTCCACGAACTGGTGAGGCAGATCGCCTTCGTCCCTCGAGATCCGGTTCTGATCGATCAGTTGCGCGATTTGC
>JAYENI010000261.1:0-21562 GCA_034722015.1 Pseudomonadota bacterium | reverse complement strand
ATTGATCCAGGAATCCTGCCACGACTTGTTCAGGGTGCGACACAACCCGGTTCCACCATGACAAGCAGCTCGCCAGTTCGTGCAACCGCTACGACGCTGCATAGACCAACAACGGTGGTATCGGTTGCTCCATGAACCCTTCAGTTTCCGTCGTCGATGTATTGACGCGATCTTTGCCGGGGTGATCGGTTGGCGTCCGCAATGGTTGGCGTGATTTCCGGGCTAGTGGCCGGCATGTTTGGCCGCGGCGATGGCGGCCTGTCCCAGGGCCAGGCCACCATCACCGGCCGGCACTCGTGCTGGAGACAGGACACGAATACCCGTTTCCCTCAACCTTTCGCTGACACCCTCGAGCAGCAACCGATTCTGGAAAACGCCGCCACCGAGTACAACGGTGTCGAGATTGTTATGACGGCACAGATCCAGTGCGGATTCCGCAACGGCCTGCGCCAGGCCCTGATGGAAACGTGCCGCGATCCTCGCGGCCTTGATTCCGCGACGGATATCCTCCAGCAACGCCTCCCAGAGGCGCCGCCAGGTCAGGGTGCGGAGCCCGCCGTCGTCCGTCACATCACAGGGATAGCCGTATTGCGCCTGCCGGCGAAATTCAGGTGTTGCCAGCGATTCCAGTTCTATCGCGGCCTGCCCCTCATGAGAGACCGCCTCGCGGCACACCCCGATCGCGGCGGCAACCGCATCGAACAGGCGTCCGCAGGACGAGGCCGGCGGACTGTTGAGTCCCTTTTCCACCATGGTCTGCAGGACCTGCAACGGCCGGGTTTCGAGAAACCGGACAATATCGAGATCCTTATAGCGATCCCGTATCGGCTCCCGGCCGAAAGCACAGAACAGATGGGCCCAGGTGTTGCGCCAGGGCTCATGCATCGCCCGGGCCCCACCCGGCATGGCGACGGGCTGGAACCGGGCCAGACGCCTGAAACCGAAATAGTCGGCCAGCAGAAATTCCCCGCCCCAGAAGGTCTCGTCCCGACCAAATCCCAGCCCGTCGAGCACGACCCCCAGCACCGGCCCGGCGTCGAGCGGCATCCCGTGCTCCGCAAGGCACGCGGCGACGTGTGCGTGGTGGTGTTGCACTTCCACCAGTTTCAGACCCGCTTCCCGCGCCTGTTTCTGTCCCAGCCGGGTCGAGAAATAGTCAGGATGTTCGTCCACGACGACACAGGTCGGCCGATGATCGAACAGGTTCAGGAACAGATCGAGATTGCGACGGTAGTCCCTGAGCGTCACCGCGTCTTCCAGGTCGCCAATGTGCTGCGACAGGACGGCCCGCCCCTTGTTGAGCAGGCAGAAGGTGTTCTTCAGCTCGCCGCCCATCGCCAGAATGCCATCGGATTCGGCAAGGTCACCGGCGAGCAGGATCGGTTGCGGCGCATAGCCACGCGCCCGGCGCAGAAAACGCGGCGTGCCGTCGGCGACACGAAGTACCGAGTCGTCCAGCCGGTTGACGATGTCGCGGTCGTGAAGCAGATAGTCATCGGCGATCCGGTCGAGCCGCCGGTGAGCGTCCTGATTGTCGACGGTCTGCGGTTCATCGCAACGGTTTCCCGAGGTCAGCACGATCGGTCGCGCCATGTCCTGCATCAACAAATGATGCAGGGGTGTGTACGGCAGCATGAAACCCAGGGTACGCTGGCGGGGCGCCAGACCGGCGGCCAGGGCCTCGCCCGAGGCATCCAGCACGACAATCGGCGCGGCCCTGTCGCGCAGCAGTGCCGCCTCCTGCGCGTTCACCCCGGCAAAACGGGCGACCATCGCGATGTCTCGCGCCATCAGGGCAAGCGCCTTGTGATAGCGATGTTTGCGCCGGCGCAGGGTGTCGACTGCGTCTTCGTTACCCGCATCGCAGGCCAGATGGAAACCGCCGATGCCCTTGATCGCGACGATGTGGCCCCGGCGGATCAGGCGTGCGGCCGTCTCGATCTCGTCGATTCCCCCATCAGGGGGCCGCCGGTTGCCTGCGGCATCCTCCAGCCAGACACGCGGACCACATTCGCCGCAGGCGTTTGGCTGGGCGTGGAAGCGGCGATCGGCCGGCTGTTCGTACTCGGCCCGGCATTGTGGGCACATCGGAAACGACGCCATACTGGTGTTGGCGCGGTCGTAGGGAATCGCCCTGACGATGGACAGCCGGGGGCCGCAATGGGTGCAGTTGGTGAAGGGATATCGATAGCGGCGGTTGGCGGGATCGAGCACTTCGGCCAGACACTCGGGACAGGTCGTCGCATCCGCTGCCACGCCGGTGCGTACCATGCCCGTGCGGCTGTCGACGATCTGAAAAGCCTTCGGGACCTGAGAGGCCTCATCCAGTGCCGAGCGGACGACGCGATCGATCCGCGCCAGGGGCGGCGGCTCGGACCGCAGACGCCGCACGAACCTTTCCAGCGACTCCCGGTTTCCCCAGGCGTGAATCAACACACCTTCGGCGTCGTTCCAGACCTGCCCGGCGATGCCGCACTCGTTTGCCAGACGCCATACCGTGGGCCGGAAACCGACGCCCTGTACGATACCGGTTACCCGGATACGTTCACCCGCCATCAATGAACGATACAGACCATCAGGGATCGAATCGGACGATGTGCCACTTCGCAGCCCGCCATTGTTCGCGTACCGGTTTGAGGAACTCTAGCCCGGCAGTATCCGGCATGCGCCGATCGCGAGGGATGATCTGCACCCACTCGGACTCCGGCAGCGCTTCCGCCTCGTTTGCTTCGGCGATATTCACATCGAAATCATCGGCCAGGATACGTTTCAGCGACTCCGCAGCGGCGTACCGCGTCGTCAAGATCAATCGGGTCGTTGGCGTACTCATGAGACTTTTCTGACGACGTCCGCCGGTTGTTTCCTGCGATGACCTGCAATGGTGAGAGGGGTTCGCGACCTGGGCACCTTGTAGACGAAGTTGTAACGCGCCACGTGGTAACTCGGGTCGAACCCGTAGAAATTCAGTTGCATCTTCTCCAGCTCCTCATCGCGATAGCGGCTGAGCGGCTTGTGCGCTTCGTCGTTCCACCTTTGGCAACGTTTCTCCTCGAGTAGCGCGGCAAACGTCTCGCGACCGGCCAGGGCTTCGGCCTTCTCCTCCACCTGCCGCATGAAATCCTGTTTGTCACTGCCAAACCATTCATCCACCAGACCCATCTCAAGGGCCTCCCGCACCCCCATCGGCAAGCGCGCCTGCGCGATCTGTTCGGCTCGCTGTTCACCGGCATATCGGGGTAACAGATAGGTCCAGTATTCCGAACCGAACAGATTACCCATGTCCTTGTAGTGGGGATTGAGGACGACACCGGAGCGCGCCCAGACATAGTCCGCGGCACGCGCAAGAAACACACCGCCGGCGCCCGCATTTCCGCGCAGCGTCGCGATGGTGAGGTGGGAGGTCGTCCCGATGATCTCCGCGGCGAGATTGTCGATCGCGTTGATATTGCGCCAGGATTCATCCGCGGCGCTATCGGCGGCCTCGATCAGGTTCAGGTGCATGCCGTTGGACCAGAAGTCCGGACCGCCCGCCAGCACGATGACCCGGGTGTCGCGACGGCGCGCCTCGATAAAGGCCTGACGGAGGCGCTCGCACTGCGCCGTGCCCATCGCACCGTTGTAGAAGGGAAAATGCAGCGTTCCGATATCCCCGGTTTCCTCGTACCAGATGTCGCGGTAGCCGGTGCCCCCGTCGGGTGCGACCTCCGGCAGACCCCGGACCTCGCGGGCGAACAATGTCGTCGCCGGCAACTTGAAGGGATGACCGGCGTGCCGGTCCCGCAGGTGGCCGATCCACACGGCACCATCGACGGTCGCGCGGCAGATCGCGCCGCCGCAGCGCGCGATCACCTCGCCGGCCTTGCCGCGCAGCGTCTCTTCGGGTCGCGCGTCATAGAGAAACAGTTCCCGGCCGAACAGGCCGTCACGCACGCCGGGAAAGCCATCGGCACTGCGGATCTTGCGCACCACGGTCGCGCTGTCGTCGCCCCGCCAGTCGATCGCCCTGACGGACTGTCGCATCAACGGGTGCCATTCTCCCCGCACCCCCGGATCCGTGTAATCGGGCGGCCGGGGCCTGAAATCACCCGCGGCGTAACGGGCTACCGCCAGGTTGACGGCGGCTACCGCCGCGTCGGTCACCTCGTTGCGGTACAGACTGGCCTTGCCGGTGTCCCGCATGTTGAATTCGCTGAACGCCCAGATGTCGCCGGCATCCATTTCCGCGTTGGCCTGCAGTACGGTCACCCCGCCGATGTCCTCACGGTTGAGGATTGCCCAGTCAAGGGCGGAAGGCCCTCGATCACCCCGGATGCCCGGATGCACGACAAGACACACGTGACGGCGCCAGATGGACGGGGGGATCGCCCGCTTGAGAAAGGGTGCGATGATCAGGTCCGGCCGAAACAGTTCGACCGCCTCGCACGCCACGTCGTCGTTGATATCAAACTCTACCGAGACCTCATGACCCAGCTCGCTCAGTTCGACGTACAGTCGTTGTGTCAGGCTGTTGAAGGCATGCGTGAGGAACAGGATACGCATCGCGCTGGCGCTAGCAGGCTGCTGAAAGAGACTCAGGCGAGCATGAGACAAGGCAAAATTTGGCGAGAACGCGCAGTTTACACGTAGTATATGAGCATTCGGAGCCGAATTTTAACGCCGTATCGTGCCGCATGAGGTTTTTTCAGCAGCCTGCTAACAGATCCTGGGAAGCTGCTCACCGGCGAGCCAGTCCACGATGCGGTTGCCGCCGAAACTGGTCTCCATCTGCACGAAGCCGTGCGGGTCATCGACCACTTCGCCAATGATCGCGGCCTGGCGGCCGAACGGATTCTCCTGCATCACCGTCAGCAGACGCCCTGCATCCTCCGGTGCACAGATGCAGATCAATTTACCCTCATTGGCGACATACAGGGGATCGAGCCCCAGCAGTTCACAGGCGGCGGTCACTTCGGGTTTGATCGGAATCGTATTCTCCCGCAGAACCATGCCGACGCCGGATTGACGCGCGAGTTCATTCAGGGTCGTGGCGAGACCGCCGCGGGTGGGGTCCCGCAGGCAGTGAATCGCCGGCACCGCGGCCACCATGTCAGCCACAAGCCCGTGCAGGGCCGCCGAATCGGATTCGATGCTGGTCTCGAACGCCAGGTTTTCCCGGCTGGACATGATGGTTACGCCATGGTCCCCCACACTCCCGCTGAGCAGGACGGCGTCGCCCGGCCGGGCCAGGTCCCCCGAGATTTCCACGCCGTCCGGCACCACGCCCACACCGGTGGTGGTGATGAAGACCCCGTCACCCTTGCCCTTCTCGACTACCTTGGTATCACCCGTCACCACGGGCACCCCGGCCCCGGTTGCCGCGCGTCCCATACTGGCCACGACCCGTTCCAGGTCGGCGAGCGGGAAACCCTCCTCCAGGATAAATCCGGCGGACAGATACAGCGGCACCGCCCCGGACATCGCGACGTCGTTGATGGTGCCGTGCACGGCGAGCGAACCTATATCACCGCCGGGGAAAAAAAGGGGCGATATCACATGGCCGTCCGTGCTCATGACCATGCGCCCGGTCGTCACGTTGAACGCCGCCTGGTCGTTGGCCTGGCGCAGCATTTCGTTATCGAGATATTTGACGAAAAGTTCCTCGATCAACTGCGCCATGGCGCGTCCGCCGCTGCCGTGGGTCATGTCGACGGCGCCACGCCTTACGTCCAGGCGCACCGGGAAGCGCTTGACGACCGCGTTCACGCCACGGACTCTCGCACAGTCGGTATCTCCGGCTGACGGAAACGCCCGAAACTCCAGTAGGCGGCGCAGGCGCCTTCCGAAGACACCATGCACGAACCCATCGGATTGTCCGGCGTGCATACGGTACCGAACAGTTTGCAGTCGGTGGGCCGTTTGACGCCGCGCAGGATCGATGGACACTCGCATCCCTTCACATCGGATGCGGTGACGGTCGGCACGTCGAACCGCTTTTCCGCGTCCAGCCCGGCGAAGGATTCCTTGATCTGCAACGCACTGTAGGGCACCAGTCCAAGGCCGCGCCACTCGAAGGTGCGCCGCAACTCGAATACCTCGGCAACCAGCGACTGGGCCTTGAGGTTGCCCTCCCGGGTGACCACACGGGTGTATTCGTTCTCGACCTCATGCCGGCCCTCGTTGAGCTGACGGATCAGCATCAGCGTGGACTGCATGACGTCCAGCGGCTCGAAACCAGCGATGACCACGGGTCTCTGGAACTCCTCGGCGAAGAACTCGTAGGGTCGGCTGCCGATGATGGAACTGACGTGCGACGGACCGAGAAAGCCGTCGATCGACACGGTACCCATCTCCCTTACCTCGGGGGATTCCAGGATGTTCTGGATGGCGGCCGGTGTCAGCACATGGTTGCAGAACACGCTGAAGTTGCCCAGTCCCTCGGCACGGGCCTGCTTGAGCGCCACGGCGGTCGGAGGCGTGGTGGTCTCGAAACCGATCGCGAAGAACACTACCTGCCGGCCGGGATTGTCACGCGCGATCCTCAAGGCATCCTGCGTGGAATACACCATCCGTATGTCCGCACCCGCTGCCTTGACCTTGAGCAGGCTCTTGCGCCCGCTGCCCGGCACCCGAAGCATGTCACCGTAGGTGCAGAGGATGACGCCGTGGTGTTCCGCCAGCGCGATGGCATTGTCGATACGGCCGATCGGCAGGACGCAGACCGGGCAACCGGGACCGTGGATGAATTTCACGCTGGACGGCATCAGATCCTGCACGCCGTAACGGAAGATCGCGTGGGTGTGCCCGCCACAGAATTCCATCAGGTTGTACCGGCGCCCCGGATCGACCTCGTTTGCAATCCCGGCGGCCAGTTCCCTTGCCAGGTCGTGCCGGCGAAATTCCTCGACGTATTTCATGGCAGCCCCTTCCCAGTCAGCCCCGCCTCGGCAAACAACTTCAACGTAAGTTCCGCTTCTTCGGGGCTGACCTTGTTGAGCGCGTAGCCGACATGGATCAGCACGAAGTCGCCCACCTGCACGTCCTCCACCAGCGCCAGCGAGACCTCCTTCTTCACCTCGCCCAGGGCGACGGTGGCCATGTCGGTGTCATCCTCCACGGACACGACTCTTGCGGGCAGGGCCAGGCACATGACTACAACCCGATCACGGCCAGTTGCCTCGTCGTCCCGATCCAGTGGCACCAGGCATCCATGCCCTCGCCGCTGATCGCCGAGACCTTCAGCACCTTGATACGGGGATTCACCCGTCTCGCGTAGTCGATGCACTTGTCGACGTCGAATGGCACGTAGGGCAGCAAATCGATCTTGTTGAGCAGCATAAGGTCCGAGGCGTGGAACATGTCCGGGTATTTGAGCGGCTTGTCCTCGCCCTCGGTGACCGAGAGGATCGCCACCTTGTGCGCCTCACCCAGATCGAAGGCCGCCGGACAGACGAGGTTCCCGACGTTCTCGATGAACAACACGCCGCCGTGCGCCGGTTGCAGGGTCTCGAGCGCGTGGCCGATCATATGGGCATCCAGGTGGCAGCCCTTGCCGGTATTGATCTGCAACGCCCTGACGCCCGTCTCGCGGATGCGGTCGGCGTCGTTCGCGGTCTGCTGGTCGCCTTCGATGACCGACAGATCGAGCTCTGCTTTCAGATTCTCGATGGTGCGGGTCAACAACGCGGTCTTTCCCGATCCCGGGCTGGACACCAGGTTCAGTGCCAGAATGCCGCGTTCGGCGAACCAGCGGCGGTTGGCATCGGCGTACTCATTATTCTTGCCGAGAATGTCCTCCTCGATCTTCACCATACGGGCCTGACTCAGACCGGGCGCATGCGCATGCGCCGGACCCTGCCCGTAGTCGTGGGTATGCGGGCCGTGGGGATGGTGGTGTTCGTGATCGTGGTGGTGTTCGTGAGCATGATCGTGCCCCTGTTTAGGATCGTGCGAGTGCCCCTGACCCTCGATCCTGGTCTCACCCTCGCCGCAGCCGCATACCGTGCACATCACTCCACCTCCAGTTCCTTGATCTTCATCTCATCACCTCCGGTAACCTGCAATTGATAACTGCCGCAATCCGGGCAGGCGTCGAACCGCTGCGCCACGGATACCGTCTTCGAACACCGCATGCACCAGGCCTCGCCCGCCACCTCGATCACCTCGAGTCTGGCATTGTCCGCCAGGGTGCCGTTCGTCACGACATCGAAACCGAAACGCATCGCCTCCACCTCGACACCGGACAGGCAACCGATCTCCAGCCAGACCGTTTTTACCCGCGTATATCCCTGCGTTCGGGCGCTGTCTTCCAGGACCTGCAACACGCCCTCGCACAGGGACAACTCGTGCATCAGTGCACCCGCAGGTCGTATCCCACACAGGGGTCCACGGAATTGACCAGCATCGCCGCCTGACGCCGCAGTGTGGTCCCGTTCCCGTCAGGCAGGCGTCCCAGTCCCCTCGCGGCCACGCCCGCCGGATGAAAGTTCCATTCCGTTGGCGCCAGGATCTGATACCGCTGGACGCGCCCGTCGTCCAGCACGACACGATGCACCAGGCGCCCGCGTGCCGCCTCGACCTGTCCGATGCCGATCCCGGCGGGGAGCCCGGCGCCGAGCTCCGATGAATCTGCCGGGCCCGCGCGTGCGGTCGCCTCCCGCATCGCCGCCGGTATCCGGGCCAGTTCCACCAGCAGCGCCGTCAGTCGGGTCAACAGGCCGGTGCCATATTCACGGCGCAGTGACCGGATCAGTTCACAATCGGTCTGCCGGGCCAGTGGTGTGGTCTCGCAGGTCCTTCCCTCCCACACGGGTTCCGCAATAAACCGCTCGGCATCCGCTGCATCCAGCCGTCGGTTCAGGCCGACCTCCGGCAGGTCCGGCAGAAAGGTGCTTTCCGTGGCGCCAACCCCCTGCCAACCGAGCCGGGAAACCTCCCGCAACAGCCTCGCGGCGACTGTATCGGTGCTCCGGGTCCACGCATTCAGTCCGCTCGCGCCATCGATCTCCAGCCACTGGGCCGGGGAACTGCCAAAGACGAGGCGGGCAAGCAATTCGTCCAGGCGATCTATCTGAGCATGCAGGGCGCCGTCGTCCGAACGGGGTTCCGCTCGCAGCGAGAAGGCCCCGGCGTCGGCAAACACGGCCTTGCGAACCGCAGCCATCATCGCCTGCAACGGCGCCGCCCGACCTGCTTCCGCCGGCTCGTCGATCAATTTCGGCCAATCGATGACGATTCGCCAGAGGTGTTCGCGGGCCGTCTCCATCTGAACCAGCAAGCCACGCGCCGCGTCTACGGGACCGGTGTCGACCAGCGACAGGGCCTGACGGAACGCTCGCGAGGCCGCCGTTGCCTGGGCGACGCCACACACACTGAACAGTAACGGCAGTTGCATCAGTACCTCTTGCGGTCTCCTGCCTTCAAAAACCCGCGCGGCGCGCAGGGGACGAGTCGACTCGATGCGAACCCGATTGGCCGGCGCGGCAACCGGATTCAGATCAATCCGAAGACGCCCCTCGATGTACACACGGTTACCCCCGCTCAATCGACACGACTATTCCCGAGCAGCCGAAAACCTTCCGCGTAGCAAGTCCCGGCGGCTCATCCGTCTCGCCAGACCTTCTTCAGTCGTCGGCCGTTTCCCACGCTCATGCGTTGGGGTCCCGTCGCGGTTGCCTTGGTCCATCAGGCCTTCCATCACGGCCCCGGCGGTAGCAACGGCCGCCTCCTGATCCTGAAACTCGAAAACCGGTGAAAACAACGAACACATCTGGTAGCGGCCGATCCGCTCCTCTTCGCCGAGTATGAACTCGTAGTTTCCGGAAGGAAACACATGATCGATCTTGGTCCCGGGGGGCAGGTCGGCCCATTCATCCCGGTTCCCGGGCAGCAGCATCAGATTCATGAACCACGGCGTGACGAGAACACCCAGACAGCAACCATCCCACTCCCTGAAGCCCACGGCCTCGACCTTCAGGGCGGGATTCAGTATCGGCACGTCCACCATTCGCTCGCGCTGTATGCCGACGAACGCCGCTTCCAGTGCTTCCGACAATTCCTCCGGACAGATCATGGTCAATCCGCGATCACCATAAATTCATCCTTCCTGCCGTCGCATTCCGGGCAGGTCCAGTGACCCGGCAACTGCGCGAACGGCGAACCCGGGGTATCCGCCAGTCATCGTCACCCTCCAACGAATCATAGACATACCAGTCAATTCTGCACTCGAGCCGCGTGTGATCACCGATATTGCCGGGGTCTGCCCTATAAGGCGATTTCTGTCAAATCACATACCATCTTGCTTGTCTTTTCGCCCGTCTTCCGCGTTGCGGAAACGGTTGAATAGTTCGACTATGCGCCCGTTACCGCGCCTTGAAGACGAACAAAAATCCGGCGCAATCTAGTATGTCATTTTCCGGCAATCGCCTAAGAACCGGAAAGAAGATCCTCAGATTGATCGGATCGATACATCGTTCATCACGAACTGTCCAGGCACAGAAAGCAGTTCGCTAGCCCGACCGGAAGGTGGATAGCCAAGTCTCCCACGACCGTCCCGGTCTCGGCTACCATTGACAGTGGATGAGCTACCTGCCAGGCACCCGATCATGCGCCATGATCACGACAGAACGCTCCGCATTGCCGACCACGGTGCGGAACAGCGGCTTTCCTACGGTGACGTCCTTGCCTTTCACCAGGGCGATGCGTACTGGGGTTGCGCCGTGGCTTTCAGGGCCTTGCAACGAGCCGGGGAACTGCTCTCGAGGGACAGGCTCTGGGATCGCGAAACCTTGCGTATCAGTAGCGGCCACCCCGGACCCGGGGTTCGCGACACGATCGAATGTGTCACTCACAGCATTTCGAACGGCCGGTTCACGCTGTCCAGTCCCGGGTCCGAAAGAAGGTGTACCAGCGACCTGAAGTATGAATGGGAGATCAGCGACGGCAGGAACCGGGTCAGCGTGCGGTTACGGGACGACTTCGTTCCCCCCGAGTTCTTCGGACTGCTGGACACGCTGGAGACCAATCCCGAGACGGTCGAGGCAAGAAACCGAATCGAGGCACTCAAACAGATGCTGATCGAGAAGATCTGGCGGGAACCGCTCGAGGAATCCTTTCCAGGTTCAGTTCTGGAAACGGCCCCCCGAAACTAGCGCTCCCTGGTTAGCGGGCAACCGGCGCATCGCCGTACAGAATGATGAGTAAAGGGTACTCGGGATTGAGGATCTTTCTCCGCGCCCCTTTGTCCTCTCGCGCTCGGAACGAAACCGGACAGCCTCCTAGACCACTCCACTTCGGTATGGCGCCCCGGCAAGGGGGCGATTAAAACCGACCCTACATCTCCTGTTTGATAGTCAGAGCCCCGCGCAGGTCCCCCGGAATGAAACCGCGTGCCTTGTCGTCAGGATAGAGTTCATCCAGCCTGGCCTTGACCTTGGGCTTCAGACTGGTTCCGTGGCAGTTGAAGCACACGCCGCCGAGCGGGATTGCCTTCATGTAACGTAAGACCTCTTGCCATCTTCCTCTACCACCTCGTAGTACTCCATGTTCTCCAGTGATTCGCCTGCGGTCTTGCGTGCCTGAAATTCCACCAGGACCTTCTGCTCCCATGCGTCCGGTGCATTCTCGGGATTGCGCAGCTTGTGGCTGGTCCGACCCACTTCCATGCCAGCCTCCTCCGAGACACGCCTGGTGGTGGGCAGGGCCTTAACATTGCAGACCTCGATGGCCGCGGCGGCGCCTTGCGCCTGGGCCGCCTCGGTAACGACCTTTTTTAGTTCGAGAAAGAGCTGGTTTCCCGCGGCGCGGGCCTCCGTGGCGCGTGCTTCTATGTCCTGCGGGTCTGCTGCAAGGGCCGTGGTGGCGCCTAACGTCAGGCAGAGGGCGATGTTTGTCATCTTTTTCATGTTTCGGTTCTCGGGGATAGGGAGTCGAGGCGAGATATTAGGCGATTTCTGGAAAATGACATACCATCCTGCTTGTCTTTTCGTCCGTCTTCGGCGTTGCGGCAACGGTTGCATAGAACGACTATGCGCCCGTTGCCGCGCCTTGAATACGAACGATAATCCTGCGCAATCTGGTATGTCATTTTCCGGCAATCGCCTTAGCGCTACTTCCGGACTTCGTCACGGCGCCACAATGGTGGACTGCGTTGCACTTGTCCACCCTACCCCCATCCACACTGTGAGATAAGGCTCGGGTGGACAAGCGCAGTTCACCAACAAACTGAAAATGGTTTGCCGTTCTCTGAAACAGCATTACCACCGTAGCTGACGTAAGCGGAAGGTACGTTGTCTGGCGGGAACCGCTCCGGGAATGGTTTCCGGTTCTGGAATCGGAACCGAATTCCCGAAACCAGACTATCGGGTAATCGGTGCTACTCCAGATAGTGCTCCCAGGGACACCAGCAGGGGAACCTCGGACTATCAGGTCTTTCGATGTCCTCCCGGCAAGCGCATCCAGGATATTCTGATCGTAGCTGAACGCTATCCAGTGTACTCGTTCTCGTAGCTCTCCAGGACCTTGATGTAGTTGGCGCGCTCGTAGGCGCCGGGATCCGCGACGTTCAGCTGGCTCATGCTGCCGCGGGCCTGCTCGACCGACTCGTAGCCCTTCTCCGACATCATTTGCTCCAGCCCCTCGACCAGCTCGCCGAGAAAACCAATGCCGTTCTTGAGCAGGGCCGAGGTGGTCATCACTGCGTCGGCGCCGGCCAGGATGTACTTGAACACCTCTGCCGGACTGTGCACACCGCGCGTGGCGCCGAGCGAGGCATCGATGCGCCCATACAAAATGGCGATCCACAGCAGGGGCAGACGAATCTCGCCGGGCGAGCTGAGGCTCAGGTTCGGCTTGACCTGCATGTGGTCCAGGTCGAAGTCCGGCTGGTAGAAACGGTTGAACAGCACCAGCGCATCGGCGCCGGCCTGATCCAGCTCCCTGGCCATGTGGCCAATGGAGCTGAAGAATGAGCTGAGCTTGAGAGCCACCGGCACGCTGACCGCGGACTTGACCGACTTCACGACATCCGTGTAGCCCTGCTCGACCTCGCGCCCGGTCAGGTTCAGGTTTGCAGGGATGTAGTACACGTTCAGTTCGATACCCCTGGCGCCCGCCTCCTGCATCTGCCGGGCCATGTCCGCCCAGCCCTCGCTGGTGGCGCCGTTGAGGCTGCCGATGATCGGAATATCGGTGGCCTCGGCGGCGCGACGCACCAGTTCGAGGTAGCTGTCCGGCCCGGCGGGATAGTCGAACACGTCCGGAAAATAGCTCAGCGATTCGGCAAAGCTGTTCGCCCCGGTACGCATGAAATGCTCCATGGCGGCGTTCTCGTGGCGGATCTGCTCCTCGAACAGGGAGAACATGACCACCGCCGCGGCGCCCGCGTCCTCCATGCGTTTGATGTTGTCCAGGTGCTCGGAGAGGGGAGAGGCCGATGCCACGATCGGGTGCTTGAGTTCCAGCCCCATGTAGGTTGTGCGCAGATCCATGATGGATACCTCAATTCGTATTCAAAAAAACCAGGTCGGTGTTTAGGCGATTTCTGTCAATTGACATACCATCCTGCTTGTCTTTTCGTCCGTCTTCGGCGTTGCGGCAACGGTTGCATAGAACGACTATGCGCCCGTTACCGCGTCTTGAAGACGAACGATAATCCTGCGCAATCCGGTATGTCATTTTCCGGCAATCGCCTAAGGCGATTTCTGTCAATTGACATACCATCCTGATTGTCTTTTCGTCCGTCCTCTGCGTTGCGACAACAGTTACATAGTCCGACTATGCGCCTGTTGTCGCGCCTCGAGGACGAACGAAATTCCGGCACAATCCGGTATGTCATTTTCCGGCAATCGCCTTACTCTGCGGGACCGCAGCCGTCACAGGGGAAGGCCTCACCCGGCCGCATGGCCATCTCCTCGTACACCATCCACTTCTGATAGACGTTGCGCTGGGCCGCGCCCATGAGACGCTCGGCCTCCTGCGGATTCGTGCGCGTCAATATCTTGTAGCGCAGTTCGTTGTAGGCGTAGTCCTTGAGCTTGATCTTGGGCCGCTGGGAATCCAGCACGAACGGGTTCTCCGCCGACTCGCGCACCGCCGGATTGTAGCGGATCAACGGCCAGTGACCGCTCGCCACCGCCTTGCCCTGCTGGCGCAGGCCGTGCTGCATGTTGATGCCGTGGGCGATGCAGTGGCTGTAGGCCAGGATCAGCGAAGGCCCCGGATAGGCCTCGGCCTCGCGAAAGGCCAGCAGGGTCTGCTGAGGATTGGCACCCATCGCGACCCGCGCCACGAACACGTTACCGTAGGAGATGGCCTGCAGGGCCAGGTCCTTCTTCGGCACGGCCTTGCCGCCGGCGGCGAACTTGGCCACCGCGCCCAACGGGGTGGCCTTGGACATCTGCCCGCCGGTGTTGGAGTAGACCTCGGTGTCCAGCACCAGCACATTCACGTCACGTCCGCTGGCCAGTACGTGATCAAGGCCCGAGGAGCCGATGTCGTAGGCCCATCCGTCTCCGCCCACGATCCAGATGCTGCGCCGCACCAGGTGGTCGGCCACGGACAGCAGATGCCTGGCCCTCTCCTCGGACAGGCCCGCCAGCTTTTCCTTGAGAACGGCGACCCGGGCGCGCTGGGCACACAGTTCCGAGTCGCGCAACTGCGGCGCCGAGATCAATTCGTCCACCAGTTGGTCGCCGAGCTCGCCCCGCATCTCCTGGAGCAGCGAATTGGCCAGGGCGCGGTGCTGGTCCGCAGTCAGACGGAAGCCGAGGCCGAACTCCGCGTTGTCCTCGAACAGGGAGTTGGACCATGCCGGTCCCCGCCCGTCGGCATCCTGCGTCCAGGGTGTGGTCGGCAGATTACCACCGTAAATGGACGAACAGCCGGTGGCGTTGGCGACCACCAGCCGATCGCCGAACAACTGGGACAGCAGCTTGACGTAGGGGGTCTCGCCGCAGCCGGCGCAAGCGCCGGAGAACTCGAACAGGGGGTTCAGGTACTGCACCCCGCGCACGGTGGAGAAGTCCACGCGGGCGCGGTTCGTGTCGGACAGGGACTCGAAGAACCCGATGTTGGCCCGCTCCTGCTCCAGAGGCGGCTTGGCCTTCATGTTGATGGCCTTGACCCCGCTCTCAGTGCGGCTCTTGGCGGGACACACGTCCACGCATAGCCCGCAGCCGGTGCAGTCCTCCACGAAAATCTGCAGGGAATAGCGGGTGTCAGGCAGGCCGCGGGCGTCGATGGGCGCCGATTTGAAGGTCTCCGGCGCCGCATCGAGCCTGGATTCCTCGTAGAACTTGGAGCGGATCACGCTGTGCGGACAGACGAAGCTGCAATTGCCGCACTGGATGCACAGATCCGGCTCCCACACCGGCACGAACTGGGAGATGTTGCGCTTCTCCCAGCGGGTGGTGCCGGTGGGATAGGTGCCGTCCACCGGCAGCACGCTTACCGGCAGCTGGTCGCCCTTGCCGGCCATCATCATGGCCGTGACCTTTTGCACGAATTCGGGCGCCTGAGCCGGTACCGTGGGTGGGCGTTGCCGGGTGGCGGTGGCCCTGGCCGGAACGTCCACCTGATGCAGATTGGCCACACTGTTGTCCACCGCCGCGAAGTTCTTGCGGACGATCTCCTCGCCCTTCTTGCCGTAGGTCTTCTGGATCGTCTGTTTGATCCTGTCGATCGCCGCCTCGCGGGGCAGCACCCCGGAGATGGCGAAGAAGCAGGTCTGCATGACCGTGTTGATGCGGTTGCCCATGCCGCTGTCGCGGGCCACCTTGTAGGCGTCGATCACGTACAGGCTCATGCCCCTGGCGATGAGCTGCTCCTGCACGTCGCGCGGCAGAGAGTCCCAGACCGTGTCGGGGCCCTCGGTGGTGTTGAGCAGGAAGGTCGCCCCCGGCGCCGCCTGCCCCAGCATGTCGGTGGTGTCCAGGAACCGGGCCTGGTGGCAGCCAATGAAGTTAGCCGCCTGCACCAGGTAGCTGGAGCGGATCGGCTCCGGACCAAAGCGCAGGTGGGAGACGGTCTGCGAGCCGGATTTCTTGGAGTCGTAGACGAAATAGCCCTGGGCGTAGAACTCCGGTCCCTCACCGATGATCTTGATGCTGTTCTTGTTGGCGCCCACGGTGCCGTCCGCTCCCAGGCCGTAGAACATGGCGCGCACCACGTTGTCCGGCTCGATGATGAAGCCCGGGTCGTAGTCCAGACTGGTATGACTTACGTCGTCGTTGATCCCCACGGTGAAGTGGTTCCTGGGCCGCTCGCTCGCCAGTTCGTCGAACACCGCTTTGACCATGGCCGGGGTGAATTCCTTGGACGACAGGCCGTAGCGCCCGCCGATCACCCGCGGCAGGGCGTTGCCCGGCAGGCGACCCTCGGCATGCGCCTCCAGCAGCGCGGTACTCACGTCGGTGTACAGGGGCTCGCCACTGGAGCCCGGTTCCTTGGTGCGGTCCAGTACCGCCAGGGCGCGGGTCGCGGACGGCAGGGCCGCGAGCAGGTGCTCGGGCGACCAGGGGCGGTACAGGTGGACGTGGATCACCCCCACCTTCTCGTCTTGCCTGTTCAGATACTCGGCGGTCTCGCGGGCCACATCGGCCCCGGACCCCATGACGATGATCACCCGCCCGGCCCGGGGGTCGCCGAAATAATCGAATAGCTTGTACCGGCGCTCGGTGAGTTGGGCGAAGCGGTCCATCGCGCCCTGCACGATTCCCGGGGTGCGGGCATAAAACGGGTTAACCGTCTCGCGCCCCTGGAAATACACGTCCGGGTTCTGGGCGGTGCCGCGCATCACCGGGTGGTCGGGGTTGAGGCCCCGCGAACGGTGGGCGCGCACCAGGTCGTCGTCGATCATGGCCCGGATGTCGTCGTCCGAGAGCATGCTCAACTTGTTGACCTCGTGCGAGGTGCGGAAGCCGTCGAAGAAGTGGATGAAGGGGATGCGCGACTCCAGGGTGGCGGCCTGGGCGATCAGGGCCATGTCGTGGGCCTCCTGCACCGAGCTGGAGGCCAGCTGGGCGAAACCGGTGGCGCGCACCGCCATCACGTCCTGGTGGTCGCCGAAGATGGACAGGCCCTGGGCGGCCAGCGAGCGGGCCGCGACGTGAAACACCGCGCAGCTTAGCTCACCGGCGATCTTGTACATGTTGGGGATCATCAGCATGAGCCCCTGGGAGGCCGTGAAGGTGGTGGTCAGCGCCCCGGTCTGCAGGGCACCGTGCACCGCGCCCGCGGCCCCGCCCTCGCTCTGCATCTCCACGACCAGGGGCACGTGGCCCCAGATGTTGGTGCGGCCCTCCACCGCCCACTGGTCGGCCAGCTCCCCCATGGTGGAGGACGGCGTGATGGGATAGATGGCGCAGACCTCGTTGGCCTTGAACGCGACCAGGGCCGCGGCCTCGTTGCCGTCAATGGTGGCTACCTCCCGATCCGGCATATTCTGTTCTCCGCTGGGATTGTTCGGGTGCTTATTCGCAAATGAACACGAATAAACGTAAATTTATGACACATTCGCCGTCTGCTTGAACAGGCGATTGTTACCGGCCCGATCACTGACGCCGACATCACGCACCGTTATCAGCGGGGATAGCACAAATATGTGTTTCTGGTGGCGCTAACCGCCCACCCCCTTCGGCAAATACGGCGTTGCAGCCCTTGGAAATGGCCGGGCCATTCCCTGCGGGCTGCGCCTCGCCCTGGCCCCTTTGTGGGGCTGTGAGTCGTGAGGTACTTGTGAGACTGGACACCGGCCTTCAACCCGGCTCGGGGATCATCTCGATGGCGTGGCAGGGGCACTGCTCGAAGCACACCGCGCAGCCGGTGCAGCGGTCGTAGTCGTAGCGATATCGATTGCCCTTACCGAGCTTGATCACCGCGTCTTCGGGGCAGGAACCGAAGCAGCCGTCGCACTCGAAGCAGTTGCCGCAGGACAGGCAGCGACGAGCCTCGTACAGGGCCTCCTTGTCGCCGAAGCCCTTGACGACCTCCTCGAAACCGCGCTCGCGCAGACGCTGTTCCACTTGTTCCTGGGGACGCTGCTGGGCGTCGGTGAAGTACCACAGGTGCAGCTTGTCGAAGTCGACCACCTCGTGCCTGGCGGCCGGTTCATAGCGGCCGCCACCCAGCCAGGCGTCGATGTGCCGGGCGGCCTTCTTGCCGTGACCGACGGCGATGGTTACCGTGCGCTCGGAGGGCACCATATCCCCGCCGGCGAACACCCCTTCCGCGCCGGTCATCATGCGCTCGTCGACCGTAACGGTACCGTCCCACTTGAACTCGATGTCCGGCACCTGCTTCATGAAGTCGGTGTCGACGTCCTGGCCCAGGGCGAGGATCAGCGAGTCCGCCTCCAGGGTCTCGAATTCCCCGGTAGGCTCCGGGCGCCCCTGCTCGTTGACCCTCATGGCCTCGACGGTGAAGGTCGTCTGATCGATCTCCTTGATGGTGCGCAACCAGTGGACCTTGACCCCCTCCTCCACGGCCTCGTCGGCCTCGAAGGGGTGGGCGGGCATGTGTTCCCGGTCGCGACGGTAGATGATCAGGGCTTCGTCGGCGCCCAGACGTTTGGCGACCCGGGCTGCGTCCATGGCGGTGTTGCCACCACCGTAGATGGCCACCCGGCGGCCCAGCCTGGGCGGGTTGCCACTGTCCACGTCGCGCAGGAAGCTCACCGCGTCGAGCATCTTGCCCGCGTCACGCGCCGGGATGTCGACCTTCTTGCCGATATGCGCACCCACCGCCACGAACACCGCATCGAAGTTGCCGGCCTGCTTCTCGGCCATCAGGTCCTGGACCTTGTGGTTGAGTACAATACTGACACCCATCTCCTCGATGCGTTTGATGTCCGCATCCAGGTCCTTGCGCGGCAGGCGGTAGGCGGGGATGCCGAAGTGCATCATGCCGCCAGCCACCGGACCCGCCTCGTGGATCTCGACCTCGTGGCCGAGACGGCTCAGGTGATAGGCGGCGGACAGGCCGCTGGGGCCCGCGCCCACCACCAGCACCCGCTTGCCGGAGGCGTTGCCTTCCCACTCCACCTTCCAGCCCTCGCGGTTGGCCATGTCGCCCAGGAAGCGTTCCACCGCGTGGATGCTCACTGTCTCGTCCAACCGCGCCCGGTTGCAGGCGTTCTCGCAGGGGTGGTAGCAAACCCGACCATGGATGGCGGGCATGGGGTTGCTCGCGATCAGGGTCTGCCAGGCCTGCCTGAAATTTCCCTCCAGGGCGTGGGCCAGCCAGGCCTGGATGTCTTCGCCCGCCGGGCAGGCATTGTTGCAGGGCGGCAGCATGTCCACGTAGATCGGGCGCTGCACCCGCTGGGGGCCCGCCGTGCGATGCTCGTGGGTCAGGTCCAGCAACCGGGTCATGTCGCTAGGTCGTCTACTCATGGTTCGCTACTCTCCATCACCCCGGTTGGGGGGCCGTTGTTTTCCCACATCCGAAAGATTGAACCGAAGATCCTTGGGATGGGCCTGGATGCCCGGCTCCACCAGCCAGCGCGTGATCTCCGGAAAAATGGAAGGCGTCTGACTGTAGCTTGCCGAGAAAGGATAGGCATCTCAATGAGGTTTTGCCAGTCTCCTCCCACCATTCTCTCTCATCACCTGACACCATGGTTCGAGCTCGAGATGACTTCGTTCCCCCCGGGTTCTTCGCACTGCTGACCACACGGGCCTACGCGGACAGCGCAAGGGAGCGTCCTGGAAGAACTCAAACCGATGCTGACAGGGAAAATTTGGCGGGAACCGCTCCAGAAATCCTTTCCGGGTCCGGTTCTGGAATCGGACCCGAATTCCCGAAACCAGACGATCGGCTAACCGGATGGAATTCCTTTCAACCCCGTAGGAAGCGCCCCGTGCGGACCCGCATGCGGGGTGCTGTGGGAGCTGGGGGAGAAAAACCCCCGGCGACCCGATTATCCACCTAAAACTCGTGCTCTTCAACAATGAACGCCGAAGATTTCGAGTGATCGATAAAGTTCCCTTCATCCTCCAGCAAGGCAGCACCCAATTTCTGACCCTCAGGTGAACTCATCCCCTTCATAAGGGCTTCTTCTGAGTCGAACCAGACTTCAGCAACACCATCATATTCAGGTAGCATCCCTCTGGAGGTTCTTAGGCCTTCGTTCAAAGGGGTATCTATTGTGTGTAATTGCACATATTTTTTAGCGCCCATCGCATCAGCGTTGCTCATGAAGAATGGGCCATGCTTATTCATCCAATAATCTTTGAATTCCTCGCGAGACATATCTGGGTGTCGCGTTATGCACATAACAAATTTGATCATCTTTTTATATTCCTCGATTTACTGGATATTGTGTGTGGCCAAGGTAAGCGGCGCTCAGCATGGAGCGCCTGTTCGCGCAACAATGGTGCAGCCATGCGCGAGCAGGGGCGGAGTGCTGAGCGTCCGAGTGAGCGCAGCGAGTGGCTTGTCCTTTCCGTTATGTGCTACTACCATATTATGGTAATTATTGGTACCTGAGGGGTTCTGCCCATGGCCAAGAACACCAGCGTCAGCTTGGGTGAGCACTTTGATCAGTTTATTGCCGCTCAGCTTGAAAAAGGGCGATATGGCTCTGCTACAGAGGTAGTGCGCGCCGGTTTGCGTCTGCTCGAAACCGAAGAAGAAAAATTGGAAGCGTTGCGTAGTTTGATTGATGAAGGCCGCAAGAGCGGGACAGCCGAGTACAGTTACGAGAGCTTCATGGCGGAACTGGATTAAGACTTTAGCTAGTGGGTTCATTTTCGCTGACGAACGCCGCCAAGGCGGACTTGCGAAATATCGCAAAGTTCACGGAAGAACGGTGGGGACGAGAACAGCGTAAGCATTACTTGAAAGGGATGGACGATGCTTTCCACCGGTTGGCCGATTCCCCAACGCTCGGCGTTTCCTGCGAATACATCGCTTCGAATTTGCGAAAGCACCCATTCCAAAGCCACCTCATCTACTACGACATTGCCTCCGCAACCAAAATAGTGATTGTCAGGGTTCTTCATAAACAAATGGACGTATCACAGGTACCTTTCGACACATAACGAGCAGATGAGGAGCGCGCATTTGCGCGTCTGACTCGATCTGCCTTGATAGCGTGGCGGTTATAAAGTTGCCTAGTTTCGTTAATAAGGTGCGCTCCTCATCTGCTCGATAGCTCCGCGAAGCGGAGCTATCGTCGCAAATCAGCCGGACCAAAAGCGCCCCGGCTGACGTCCGGGAGGGCATATTGGGGACAGGTCTCGCATTATAACATTTGGCTGCGGATCACCCGTCCTACCGTCGCCGGGTGCAAACCGAATTGATCGGCAATCTCGCGGCAGCTGTAGGCGCCAGTGGCATAAGCCGCAACAATGGCGGCATTTCGCTCGAGGTGTTCGGCGGCAATCACCTTCAGAGTCGGCGCGGGCTTTCTACGCTGGGCCCGTGGGATATTCACTCGGTCGGTCTGCACTGGGGCTTTTTTCTGCATCCGCGTGATGAACGTCTCATCACCGAGATAAATCTGCTGGCGCAGTCCTGACCAGATGCTTGCGCCGCCTGCGGCGACGAACTGTCGATAACGCCGACGCGCCTCAGCACGCCGCCTGCC
>JAYENI010000260.1:0-21582 GCA_034722015.1 Pseudomonadota bacterium | reverse complement strand
GCTCCATCATACCCACGGCCATGCCCGGGTTCTGGGAGTTCATGGCGTTGGTCAGGTTTTGCTCGGGCACCCGCCAGGCCTGGGTATGATGGAGCGGGCCATGAAGGGCGACGTCAAGGCCATGTTCCTGATCTACGCCACCCATATCGACCTCCCGGATCAGCACAATCTGGTGCGCCCGGCCTTGTCCAAGACCTTCACGGTGGTCCAGGAGATCTATCGCCATGCGCCCAACAACCTGTATGCCGATGTGATTTTTCCCGCCGCCACCTGGGGCGAGGTACAGGGTGTCTATATCAGCTCCGAGCGGCGTATCAACATCGTCGACAAGGCCGCGGAGCCGCCTCCGGGTTGCCGCCCCGATCTGGACATCGTGATCGACAAGGGTCGGGAGATCGCCAATCTGCTGGGTCTGGACGGGGACAAGATCTTCCACTGGAAGAAGGGCAAGGACGGCTTCGTGGACGCCGAAGAGATATTCCGCGATGTCTGTCGGGCCTCGAGGGGCACTGACACCGATCTGACAGGGATCCTGGAGGTGGAGAAGCTCGATGGCGTCAGTCCCTACGAGCAACTGCGCACGCTGCGGGGGATCCAGTGGCCGGCGCCCACCTATGCCATCGCCAAGAACGGGGGCACCAAGCGCCGCTACATGCTGCAGGAGGGGGACTGGAAGGCCCGTCCCTACGGTTATTTTCGCACCAAGGACGGCAATGTGCATTTCAAGCTTTGTGAGCAGGACTATACCGATCGCGAGAAGATCACCCAACAACTCATGGAGTTCGGCGCCGTAGAGGGAAAATACACCATCGACAACATCCCGCTGATCAAGCTGGCCCGGGACAAGGGTTTGACGCCGGATCTGCCGGACGAGAAGTTCCGGGGACAGGCCTGGGACGAGGTGCCCCATGACAAGTTCCCCTACTGGCTGGGCCTGGGCGTGGTCTACGAGCATTTCCATACGGCCAAATCCAACCGCAGTCCCACCACGCGGCGCCTGGTGCCGGAGATGTATGTGGAGATGCACCCGGACGACGCCAAGGTCTTGGGGGTCAAGGATGGCGACAAGGTCCGCCTGATCACCCGCCGGGGCGCTTACGAGGCCCGGGCACAGGTGGGCAGTAACAGCCTGGTCAGGCCGGCCCGCAACAGCGTCCCGCGCGGTTACCTGTTCAGCCCATGGAACCTGTCGGTGGCCGACAGTGCGGACCCCAAGAAGAACAAGTGGCTGGTCAACGGCACCTCCAGCCGGGTATGGGATCCGGTCTCCGGACAGGTGGACTTCAAGAAGCTCGCCTGCCGGGTAGAGAAGGTGTGAGGATTTGGGGTGGGGCGCTGTGCCCCACCCCGTTGTGGATCCATGAAACGGCGTACCTTTCTGCAGGAACTCATCGCCACCGCCGGCCTGCTGGCCGTGGGTACGCCCGCGGGCAGGGCGGCACGTCCCAGCGCGGGATTGCGGTTTCTGCGCCCGCCCGGGGCCCTGGCCGAGGAGGCGTTTGTGGCGCGGTGCATCCGCTGTGGTCAATGCGGGGAGGTCTGCCCCAACCGCTGCATCAAGTTCTTCTCCACCCAGAATGGGTTGGCCTCGCTCAACACGCCCTATATCATGCCTCGCGAGCAGGCCTGTATCCTGTGCATGAAGTGCGGCCAGGCCTGTCCCACGGGGGCCCTGAGGCCAATTGAGCACGAGGCCGGGACCATCATGGGCCAGGTGCACATGGGCAGGGCCCGGGTGGACGAGCGCCTGTGCCTGTCCTATCAGGGCAAGACCTGCGGGGTTTGCTACCGCGCCTGCCCGCTGCAGGATGTGGCCATCCGGGTGGGCAGATTGGAACAGCCCCATGTATTGGCTGCCTGTGTGGGCTGCGGATTGTGTGAGCGGTCTTGTATCCAGATTCCCCAGGCGATCCGGGTCATCCCCAACCGTGCTGCGAGTGGAATATGAGTGGTAGGCCCTTCCCAGGAGCCTGTCCGAGAATGGGGTTCGTCGCGAGGGGAAGCGTCGCTGAGGTGGATTTTGCGTTCGTTCGAGGAGAATAGTCGCCTCGTGTGACGAAAACGAACGCGAAAGCCGGCCAGCGAGGCTTTTCCGCAGTAGAACTTCTATTCCCGGACAGCCTCCCAGGAAGCACGACTCCTGTGAAATAGCATGACTGAACCGATCAAAAGGCCGTTTCTGTTTCGACGCCAGCTGAACAAGCTGCGCTGGCTAAGCCTCATTTTGGTGTTTGCCATGCTCGTGCTGCTGCCCTTCCTGAGCGTGTATCAAACCTTTGTGGCAGCCCATGCCTACGACCTGCTGCCACCCTCAGAGAGGCAGCTCTACGACCTCATGGAGACCCTGAGCTCACCCTTTGTGGACGACCCGACCACGGATCTGGACGCCATCAAGGGCACGACCTGGTCGGGCACCTTCTTCGGCTACAAGATCAGCGATCCCCTGGCGGTGGTGGGACAGACGGCCGCGGGTCATACGGTCTACTGGCCCTTTGTACTGAGCGCCCTGGTGCCGGTCCTGCTCACGGTGCTGCTGGGGCGATTCTTCTGCGGCTGGATATGCCCGGCGACCTTCCTCTATGAGCTCAATACGAACCTGGCCGCATGGTTGCGCAGGGCCGGGTTTCGGCTGGGGCGTCTGCGCTTCGACAGGCGCCTGAAATACCTGGTGCTGGCGCTGGGCGTGGTGATGTCGGCCGCTACCGGATCGGTCCTGGTGGCGGCGATCTACCCGCCCGCCATTATCGGGCGCGAGATCTACTACGCGGTGGCCCTGGGCGGTTTCGGCGCCGGTGCGGTGTTTTTCGTCATGACCCTGTTGTTCGACCTGCTGGTGGCCCGCAGGGGCTTCTGCCGCTACCTGTGTCCGGGCGGCGCTCTGTATTCCCTGCTGGGTCGATATCGTCCGCTGCGCATCCGCAGGGTGGTGGAGGACTGCAACGATTGCATCAAGTGCAATGCCGTGTGCGAGTTCGGGCTCGATCCCATGCGTGACGATTTCGGTCAGGAATGCAACAACTGCAGCGCCTGCATTGCGGTCTGCCCCACCGATGCACTGGTCTTCACCATAGACATCAAGGACCTGCCCAACCAGGGGTCGGGGCACCTGGGGCGCCATTACCGAAATGCGCACAAGGCGGAGGCGCTCCGCCAGGAGACGGTATGCTGAAACGGCGAGGTTTTCTGCAACAGATCACCGTGGGCGGCGGTGTACTGGCCGCCGGGGTGCTACCCTATGGCCTGGCGCGTCTGCTGGCGCCCCCGGTGAATGCCGACCCCCGGACCCACCTGCGCCCGCCCGGCGCGCTCGAGGATGACGCCGCCTTCGTGGACGCGTGCATCGGCTGCGGGCTCTGCGCCGAGGTCTGCCCGCCGCGCTGCATCAGGTTCTACGATCGCGAAGGGGGGAACAAGGTCAACACGCCCTATATCAACCCGGAGGTCAAGGCCTGTATCCTATGCAACAAGTGCATGGAGGTCTGCCCCACCGAGTCGCTCACCGAGCGACCCCGCAACGAGATCGATATGGGCATTGCCCAGATCGATCGTGCCGCCTGCTACCCCTGGGTGGACCGCGGCATCTGCGGCGCCTGTGTGAGCATCTGCCCCCTGGGGGACCAGGCCATCGGTTTCGAGATGTGGAACCAGTACCGGCCCATCGTGAAGCAGGGCTGCGTGGGCTGCGGGTTGTGTGTGGAGGCGTGTCCTGAGCCCAGCCTGCCAATCTGGGTCGTGGAGCGCTCCAAGGGCACTGTGGTGCAACACAACATCTGACACCATCGGGGTCATATGTCACGGATGAGGATCAGTGTTATCGTGCTCGCGCTATGGGCCGCCCCGGGTCTCGCCCACCACGTGCTGGGTCGCCCGGCATACAGCCTGAGCGAGGATTCCAACACCCCGCCCAGTATGGAGGTGGAGACCCAGATCGGGGACTATTTCGTCACCTTCATGGCATTCCCGGCGTTTCCGAGGCCCAATGAACCGGGCCGGGTCAATCTCTATGCGACGCGGATTGACGACGGTACCCCCTTCCAGGGTGAGGTCAGCTTCACGGTGCGCGACGACCACTGGTTCTCCGGGGATGAGGAGAACCTGGGACGGCAGGGCCCGGACGACAACGTGTATCGCCAGGGCTTTGTGTTCAAGGAGCAGGGGGATTACATTGTCTCCGCGCATTTCGAGTCCGGGGGTGAGCCCTATGTCATCGACTTTCCCCTGCGCATCGGGGACCCCTCGCCGGTGGGACCCATCGGGATCACCGTGGCGGTGATTCTCTCCGTGCTGGTGGGGGTCAGTCTGGTGCAGCGTAAACGCATGCAGCGGCTCAAGCTGAGCAGTCACCGGGAATCGGTGCGGGACCACGGATAGTCCATGGCCCTCCCTTTGAGCGCATCGACTGGAGCGCTGGCATCAGCGCATCCCCAGGGTTCATGACCCACCCGGGATTGCCACTATGGGGCGGGGTAGTCGTGGTGACAGCGATGATCATCGGCAGCCTGTGGGCGCTACGCGCACCATTGCCCGGCAGGGTACGCGCCCGTTATCTTGAACTCGCCGGGCTACCGGTGATCGGCCCATGGATCCGCCGGCTCACCGCCAGCCCCTGGCCCCTGCTGATATTCAAACTCCTGTTCGTGGCCTTGTTCCTGCTCGTCATCGTGGCAGGGCTGTTCGGCACCCCGGTCCCGGAACGCAATTTGGCCACGGCGCTGACCTGGAACCTGTGGTGGACAGGCCTGATCGTCGCCGTATTCTTCCTGGGCTCGGCCTGGTGTGCGGTGTGCCCCTGGGATGCCCTGGCCAGCTGGATGGTGCGCCGGCGGCTGTGGCGACGCGCCGAGCCCGCCAACAGCCTGCACCTGCGGGTGCCCAGGGCCTTGCGCAATATCTGGCCCGCGCTGGCGCTGTTTGTCGGTCTCACCTGGTTGGAGCTGGGGGTCGGGATTACCACCAGCCCCTATGGCACGGCATCCCTGGCGCTGTTGATGGTGGTCCTGACCACGGTCTCCCTGGCCCTGTTTGAGCGCAAGGCCTTCTGCCGCCACTTCTGCCCCGTGGGCCGCACCGTGGGATTCTATGCCCAGCTTGCGCCGGTGGAGCTCAGGCCGATCGACACCGACACCTGCACGCGCTGCACCAGCCTTGAGTGCTATCACGGTGATCGCGACGTCGAGCCCTGTCCTACCCATCTGGTCATGGGTAGCCTCACCCAGAACACCTATTGCACCTCCTGTGGTAACTGCGTCCAGAGCTGTCCGCACGGCAATGTTTCCTGGCGTCTGCGCCCACCCAGTGTGGAGGCCGTTCAGGGGGCACGTCCCCACTGGGACGAGGCCTGGTTCATACTGGGGCTACTGGCGCTGACCGCCTTCCACGGGATCACGATGATGCCCTTCTGGTCAGACTGGATGACCCGCTTCGCGCGCGTGATCGGGGACTCGGGCCAGCTGCTCTGGAGCTTCTCCATCGGGCTCGCGCTGAGCCTGGGCGCCTCGATCCTGTTCTATGCCCTGTGCGTGGCCCTGACCCACCGTATCACCTCCGGGGCCCTGAGCTACAAGAGGCTTTTCGCCGGGCTCGCCTTCGTCGCCCTGCCGCTCGCCTTCGCCTATCACCTGGCCCACAACCTGAATCACCTGGTGCGCGAGAGCAACGGCATGGGGGCCTTGTTCGCCAACCCCCTCGGACTGGGGACCCAGCCCCTCAGCGATGCAGAGAGGCATCTGCGCCATATGGACTTGATCATCCCCCAGGACCTGCTATTTGCCATCCAGGCGGCTCTGCTGGTATTCGGGTTCTGGCTCGCGGTGATCGTGTTGCGTCACCGGGGGCGGGACCTGTACCACAAGGCTCAGGCGCTTGCGGGCTGGAGACTGGCGCCGATGATGGTCTTTGTGGTGGGCATCACCGGCTTTCATCTGTGGCTGCTCATGCAGCCGATGGTGATGCGGATGTGAATTCGCGTAACCCCCTACCCTGACAGGAATCGATCCATGGACCGTCGCGCGTTTTTCAGAAGGGGTTTGAAAGAGGTCGCAGAGGTCGCGGTGAAGCACGCCGATGCCCAGGCCTGCGGGCGAGCCGAGCGCTGGATACGCCCGCCCTATGCCTTGGCTGAACTGGAGTTCTTGCTGTCCTGCACACGTTGCGGCGAGTGCGCTGCGGCCTGCCCCCACGGGGTCGTGTTCCCTCTGCCGGCGAGGCTCGGGGCGCAGGTGATGGGTACCCCGGCACTGGACCTGCTGAACAAGGGTTGTCATCTCTGTGAGGATTGGCCCTGTGTCGTGGCCTGCGAGCCGGAGGCACTGCGCCTGCCCGAGGCCGACGAGGAAGAAGCGCCCCGCCCGCCACCGCGCATAGCGGTGGCCTCCATCGACACACGGAGTTGCCTGCCTTACAGCGGGCCCGAATGCGGCGCCTGCGCCGCGAGTTGCCCGGTGCCCGGTGCCCTGTTCTGGACCGGGGAGAGGCCGCGCATCGACCCTGGGCTGTGCACCGGTTGCGCGCTATGCCGGGAGGCCTGCATCGTGGAGCCCAGCGCGATTCACATCCACTCGCTCCACAGGTATCCCGAAGGGGACGTTGATCCACCCACCAATACCGCGTGACACCGGACACCGGCGCTAAGTCTGGTCACGCTCCAACCAACAACGGCCGTGCGTGCCGAGAAGTGCTCGATGATTTGTTTGTGAGCTGTGATCAATTATCCCGGATTCGTCCATATGTCTTGAGTTGAGCATAGTTTGGACAAAAGGTATGTGGGTCAATGTTTTCGTCACTCTGAAGGTAGGCATCGCAGCTATCTACTCGCTCACAACGGCTACACTTCATCAGTTGTATCTCGACATCAATTGCGCGCGCTTTGCGCAGGTAGCAAGGGGTTTTGATGCCTAATCGCCCAAGCATTCTGTGTATACGCAATGCCTGTATTCTTTCCAGAAGGTCCTGTTTGTATGACCTCAAAAATTTCAGGCACTGGGAACATCGGACGACCACAAACACAAAACAAGTACCAATGATCGCCAGCCAGACTACTAGTGCGATGGGCTCGACATGACTCATCTGGAATGACTCCTCTTCTGTATATTTCCAATCTCCAAATCAGGGCAGAAAGTCATGCCCTCCGTCAAGCAGGATTTGTTCGCTGCAATATTCCCAACCCACCACACTACGACAGATGGTGCCGCGCCGATCGGCGAACCTCGCCGATGCGCGTAGTGCTGGTGCTGACAGCGGCGATACCTGCCTTCATGATCCTGCGCGTGAAATTGGGGTTGCCGGCCAACTCCCCACAGATGGACATTGGCTTGCCGACCTCCCTGGCGGCCTCGCACAGGTCTTCGATGAGACGCCACAACACCGGGTTGTCTTCGAAGTCTTCGGCCTCGCTTGTCCGATCCGCCGCGAACAGGCACTGGATGAGATCGTTGGTCCCGATGCAGCCGAAGTCAGCCTCCCGCAAGATCTGCGGTGCCTGAAGGCACGCTGAAGGGACCTCGAACAGAACCCCGTGGAGCAGCATGTGCGGGTTCAAGCCGGCCACGGCTTCGTCAAAGAGGGCCCGGACCCTCCGAAACTGGACCACGTCCACTATCATCGGGTACATCACATGGATCGGTCGGTGAATAGCAGCGCGGGCAAGCGCCCGAGCCTGGTCCCTGAGCAGTTCGGGACGGGCCAATAAAAGCCGGGTCCCCCGGCATTCTGGCATCGAACCATCCTCCGAGAGCGTTCCCAACCACGCAGCGGTCTTGTCAGCACCGAGGTCGAGGAGTCGGATACACACTGCCCCCTTCCCGGCCATGGCTCCGACCACCTTGCTGTACCGGGCCTCCTGCTCCGTCTCGCTGAGCAACCGCCCCTCTGCCAGGGCCTCCACCTCCGTTCGGTACAGTCCTATCCCCTCTGCCTTGACGGCGAGTGCTTCTTGCACGTCTACAGCCCGCTCAATATTGGCCATGACTCTTAGCTCGGGAACCGGGTCAAGGATCTGCAGGGTTGGTCCGCCGGCGTCCAGGGCGCTCTGATAGCGAGCGAGGGTCTGGCTGGATGGGTTGAGAAAAACCTCTCCGGTATCCCCGTCGATCAGAATCCGGGCTTCGAAGGGAACGGAGGCGGACAAATTCCGAATGCCGCTCACAGCTGGCACTTGCATGGCGCGGGCCAGAATGGCGGCGTGGGAGTTCCGACCTCCCTTTTCGACAAGGAAGCCCACGTTATGGCTGTCCATCTCCATGGGCAGGCTCGCCGTCAACTCCCTGGCTACCAGGACATGGTCGTTTCCCAAGAGACACTGCCCGATGTCGCAAGTTATCCCCTTGTCCTTGCAACGCAGGCACGGGACCTCCCTGCACAGGCGAGCCAGCAGGCCTCGCTGAATTTCCGCGATATCCGCGACACGTTGTCTCAGGTACTCCGAGTCCGCCGCCTGCAGTTGTGCCTTGTACAGATCCAGCTGTCGCTCGATCGCCCCCGCGGCCGTCAATCCCTTTCTTTCGACGGCATCGAAAAGGCCTTGCTGGAAAGTCCCATCCTCCAGAATCATCTGGTACGTGTAGAAGATTTCCGCTTCCCTTGGCCCCAACCTTGCTTCTGCATCCCGGGCAAGCGCTTCCTGCCGCTGGATCATCCACGCCAGGGTTTCGTTGAGACGATGCGCCTCGCGCACGCCGTCTCCGGCGGCGGTCGTGCCGAAAGAGGAAACCTCCCGCTGGAAAAAGCACCCCCTGCCCAGGGCGACGCCGGGAGAGAGCGGTACCCCTTCGAGCCGCATTTCACCGAGCGCGCGATTCATCGCTCGTCCCTCCCCTCCTCAGACCCCGGAGCGGTCACATTTCACCCTAAAGGCCCACCAATTCAGCATGCAGCCCGTTTTGGGTTACGACATCGAGGATGTCCCTGGAACGAATCGAGTCGGGACTGTATGCCACCAGTATCAGATGAGATTTAGCCGAAGGCATGTGCACACTGAATACGCCAATGTTTGCTGGTATTTCACTTTGCATGCTAAATGGTCCTGATTTCCAACCGGTGCTGGTCCTGGACCACGCGTTGCCGATACTTTGGCGTGCGCAGCTCAGGAACCTGCGGATTGGGACAGAACTCTTGGAAGAGTCTATTCGGAACAAGGGAGGGAGTCTGTCCGTAGATCTGCGTAAAAGAGTATCCGTAGTTGTATCGCCGACAGTTCGGAGAATGGGATACGGAGCTTGACGCTCGCGTGGAATATCCTGTGCGGACCTATGAGACGATCCCGGTGCGCACCGCATAACGCACGACATCGGCAAGTGTCTTGAGGTCGAGTTTTCCCATAAGCCGGTTCCGATAGGTATCCACCGTGCGGGGGCTGATACCAAGGAGCCGGCCGATCTCTTTGCTGCTGCGTCCAAGCGCAATCATCTTGATGACCTCACGCTCGCGCTTGGACAGGTGTATCGTGGTGTGCCCTTGCGACTGGAGGTCTCGCAACCTGTCTTGAATGGAGGCCGTCATAAACGTCCCGCCGGCCACCACGGTTCGAACCGCTGTGACCAAGTCCTCGAAGGTATTATCCTTTAGCACATAGCCCACCGCCCCCGCCTCTTGGGCCTCAAGGGCCACGGAGGGATCCCCATGCATGGTCAACAATACCACGCGGGTGCGATAACCGGCGTTGGTCGCTTTACGCACCACCTCGATACCGGTCAGTTCGTTCATCGTGATGTCCAGGATCGCCACGTCAGGCTGCAGCGCCTCGATAAGTTCCCAGGCCTCGCGTCCGTTGGAGCCCTGTGCCATGAGTTTGAACCCGTATTCGGGTTCCAGAAGCTGGGTCAGGCCCTGGAGAAAGATGGCGTGATCGTCTGCGAGAATGATCCTTGTTGCCATATGCACACATCCAAAACTATCACATGCCCCTATCGACAGACCCCTCCGTCTAGCCAGCTCTCACCGGCGGAAGAGTCCGTCACACGGTGATGGGAACCGTGGTCGAAACCGTCGTGCCCTCACCCGATGCGCTATGGATCTCCACATGCCCGCCGACGCTCGCCGCGCGTTCAGACATCATGGAGAGCCCCAGACCAGAGGGCGCCTCCCAAGTCTGACCTGGGTCGAAGCCCCGGCCATTATCGCTTATCCGCACCTTCAGCCAACCGGTTCCCGGGGTCTCCAGGTTGACGTCGATCCGGGTTGCGTGGGCGTGCGTTATGGCGTTGTTCAGGGCCTCATGGAGAATCAGAAAACACTGCTCCTTCAACCGCTTGTCGAGCTGGTTGACATCATCGTTGCTGACCACACGAATGGCAATCCCGGATCGCTCGCCCAACACATTACACCAATAACGGACTGCCTCCGCCAGTCCCATCCGTTCAAGAAAGGGTGGCCTGAGTTCTTGGGTGACTGTGCGAAGCTCGGCGATCACGCCTCCCACGTCGTCGATGAGCCGGTCCAGCAGTTCGCCTGCGGGTGGCTTGTCCTCACTGGCCAGGGCGCGAAGCCGCTTCAGCCCCAGATTGACAGCCTGCATGGACTGCCCCACGCCGTCGTGCAAGGTTGCGGCCAGGCGCTTTTGCTCTTCGCGTTCCGCCTCTTCCCTGAGCAGACGCACCTTCTGGGCGCGCGCCACACGGGCGCGCAGGGTTTGAATACCGAAACTCAGGTCCCCCGCGAGCTCTGTGAGAAGATCCACGTCCTCCTCATCGAAGGCGGCTCGATCCGTGGAATACATGCTGAAATCACCCAACGCCTGATCACCCGGTCTGAGCGGTAGGGCAATCATCGACCGGTAGCCCTGTCGCAGGGCGGTGTCCCGCCATAGAGGGAAACGTTGATCCTTTTCAATATCACGCAGGACGACAGACTTTCCGCTACGAATGGCCGTCCCGCCAGGACTTTGTGGCGCCGCCGTGTCGGACCAACCGGTAGCGAGGACAGAGAAATTGTCATCCGTATGCCCGGCGTAGGCCATCAGGCGCTCCCCCTTGGCCTTGTCCTGTTGCGCGTAACCCACACACGCGAAACGGTATCCACCCACCTCGACCATGGTGCGGCAAAAGGCGCTCAGCAGCTCCACCTCATCGGTCGCGCGGGCCAGATCGCGATTACAGCGGGACAGCACCGCATAGGTGCGGTTCAGGTGCCGTAACCTCGCCTCGGTATGCATGCGTGCGGTGATGTCATGGACGATGGTGGTGACCATCAGCCCTTGTTCCGAATGTACAGGACTCAGGCTGATGTCAATGGGTACGAGCGTCCCGTCCTTGCGCCGCGCAAAGAGTTCCAGACCCGTACCCATGGGTCTCGGTATCAGATGGCCGTAGTAATCCCTGCGCTCTGCGACGTGCTGGTCGCGCAGGCCTTCCGGGACCAGCAGCTCCACGGACTGGCCGATGAGTTCACGGCGCGTATAGCCGAACAGCCGTTCTGCCTGGCCGTTGGTGATCAGGATACGGCCGCGTTCGTCTGAGATGACGATGGCGTCCGCGGCCGACTCCAGGATCTGGCGGAACTTCCCCTCGCTCTCTTTCAGGGCTGCTTGTGCCTGCCAGCGTTCCGTAATATCTCTCACAATCGCGGTGGCTTGCCACTCGTCCTCGATCTCCGTAACCGATAATGAAAGCTCCACGGGAAACTTCTGACCATCCTTCTTCTGTGCCTCTAGTTCCACGGTTCTGCCGTAGATCGCGCCCTGTCCGTTGAGGCCAAAGTTTTCAAGGCCGACCGCATGGCCCTCACGTTGAGGTCCGGGGATCACATGCGCGCTCAAGTTGCGCCCCAGGATCTCTTCGAAGTCATACCCAAACATCCGCGCCGCGGCCGAATTCCAAAAGGTGACACAGCCCTCATTATCCAATGAAATGATGGCGTCCTGAGCGGATGCAGCCATACTCCGGAATCTCTCCTCGCTCGCCTGTATCCGCCGGATGATTGGATTGCCGACACGAAAAAAAAGCATCGTGCCCGATGCAATGAGCACCGTGGCGACAACGGCCACGATGGCTGCAGCATTTAGAAAAGGGGCACGAATTTCGACGAGATCGATCTTGGCTACGATCCCGAGGTCCAGGACCGAGACCGGCTCATGCGCAGCAAGCACTGTCACACCCCGGTAATCAAAGCCGATCGTTGTGCCCGATTGGCCGGACAGGGCCCGGCGCATGGGCTCGGCGAAACTAGAGTCGAACGGCACCGGCTGCGGCTTATCCATGTCCAAATGGCGATGCCTTAAGATAAAAACGATATCGTCACCCACACGCCGAGCCAGCGTGAACTCGCCCGTTTCACCGAACCCCAAGTACCGATCATGAGCGTCCTTAATCTGCGCAATCGTCGCAGCCTCGGAGCCTTCGGGATAATTGAGGCTATATACCTCGTCAAAACGTGCCACAGCCTCCATTAACCGCGCCTGACTCTGAGCGGTTTCGACCAAGCGTAAGCGTTCCTCATCTAATGCCGCGTGATAGAGGATCGCAATCGCGGCAACGCCGATGCCCGCAGCGACCGCGGTCATGATCAGAATCAAAAGGATAAATCGTTTAGTCAATGTTAGGCAGGCCCTGGCTGTCCATGTAGTCCAAAGCGCCGGAATTGACCACGTAGTCTTTGTGCTCTATGCGCAGCAGTTCAATGTTGTATCGGTCCAGGAGCCTGTCGGATTATGAGCACAATGAGACGGTATGACCAAAAATTGAGCGCTCTTTGCGACGCTCCGAGAATTCTGTGGCTATCGAAGGCAATTTCTCCCACAGAATTCGCGTACGTTCACTTTGAAACCGCAAATCCGACAGCCTCCTAGCAATTGAATTCCCTATATTATTCTACACCTCCCACTCCGGTCGGGCCCTGGTGAGGTTGGCGGTCAACCGCTATACCCGATTGAAGAGGTCGAGCAGACCGGTCTTGATGCGCGGCCTCTCCGAAGACGGCGGGAAACTCGCCGCAGAGGCGCGCGCCCGCTTCGAACGGTTCTTTCCCCTGTGGCTGTCGGACCCGTTACCTGATCTGGAACCGGAACCGGCGGCCCCGCAGCTGATCCGCGACCGGCCGCCGCGACCGTCCTCCGAATCCGTAGCGACCGCCGGGATGGTCACCGCTGTCTGGCGATGCGGCAGAGAACCCCTGATGCCGGAAGGGGAGACGACAAATGGCGCCTCGGTCCCAACGCGCCGTTCGCACGGGTCGACGGCAATCGCGGCACCGGGTCACATCTCTGCATGCCTGGCCCAAAGGTCCGAATCTCAAACAAGGCCGCAGCCCCATGAGAAAGCGTTATTCGCCCCCGAATTCCAGTGGATATCCCTTGTTCACCCACTCACGGAAGTGCATGTTTACGCTGGTGAGATTGGTAAAGCCCAGGTCCTGCAATGACCTGGTCGCCAGCGCGCAGCGCTTTCCCGACAGGCAGTAAAGGTACGCCCTGATGCCGTAGTGGGTTGCAGCGGGAAATCCCACGTGCTTCCAGATTGCAAACTCGATCACGCCGCGCGGCACATTGATCGCGCCGGGTATGTGTACTGCCTGATACTCGCGGGGTTCGCGGACATCCACCAGCAAGTCGTAGTCCTTCCTGTCCCAGACCTTTTTGAATGGCTCGATATCGACGGTCCTGATGTTCCGCCTGGCCTCGTCGACCAGCCGCATCACATTGTCGGGATATTTCTTTCCCGCCGCCATAGCGGACGGTATAAGCAGGACAATCAGCGCAACAGCGACTGTTGCTGCACCGGGTTTCATCCCGTTGACTACCGCGCAGGGCATCGGACAGCTACTGACTCTGGCGTGAAAAGGGCTGTTCGATCATGGCCCAGGCGGCCGGGCCTTCCTCGCCATACGCCATGTCCAGTCGCACAACCGCGCGAAAGGCCATCAGGCGTATGCCGATACCGACGTCCCATTTCAGGTCCTTGAAAAACAGGTCGGAGTTGTAATCCGGCCCGACCCTTCCGGCCTCCACAAACGGGGCGACCTGCCACCAGTCGATCTGGAAATACTTCAGCAGGGACCAGTCACGAAACGGCCGGTACCTGGGGGTCAGGCGCAGCTCCGCGCCATAATAGACGGCCGACTTGTCGCTGAACCGTCCCGTCGGGAAGGCGCGCAGACGGTCCCAGCCACCGAGCTCCGCGCCGTATTTCGGTGGCGGTCGATGGGTCACGATCTGATCGTTTTCCGGATCCGTCTGCCAGGTGGGCGTGCTCGATGTCCAGAAATCGAGCGCCAGTACCTGCTGCCGGAACCAGCCCGATGTGCCCAGGTCGTAGTATTTGCTGAGATCGGCCTCCAGGTTTGTCCAGCTGTTGTCGCTGTCCAGCCAGCCGAAATCGCTCGTCACCTTGAACAGCTGGCGACTGCCGCGCGCGGGATTGCGCGGGAAATCGGTGTTGTTGTATTCGAGCCAGAATTCCAGCCCGTTGGTCCTCGCGACCAGAAGCTCCTCGGTGGGATTCACCTCATTGGGCCCGAAAGAAAAATCGTAGAGGTCGCGGTAGGTATAAAAGAACCGGGTCCCGACAGTGGTCTGACCGCTGGTCAACGGATTCCATGTCTCGCCTCCCGCCGGCCCGGTCCCCAGCAGTCCCTCGTCCAGGCGATAGACGGCAACCGGGTCGTCCCTCAGGCTGCCGATGGGCAGCCGGTACTTCAGGTTCAGGTAGAACGTCGCCTCGTTACTGACGCCCGAGACGAAATCGTCCCTGTTGGAGTTATTGGAGCCCGCCCGCGGAATCGTCGGGGTCTGGTCGATATCGGCGTAAAAACGCTGGTCGGTGAAATGATCGAGGAGCAGGAACGAGTCCAGGAAGAATCGGCTGTCGGCCAGTCGATAATTGAACAGACCGCCCGAGACCAGCGCGGATTTGTTCGAGGTGGCGAATGCGGTGCCGAACACGCTGCTCTGTGGCTGCCCGAATCCGGCCGAGAACCCGATCGCGCCCGCGGCCACGCCAAGGGACGGGGTAGCGAAGATATAGGGCAGCCAGCCGGTTCGTTTCTCATCCAGTGACTGCGACTTGTCCAGCGCAACCACCTGGGCATGAACCTGTGCCGGTAACGGTAACGATAATGCCAGCACCAGAAAGAAAATCGCCGGTAAAAAACGACGACGGACGACCTTGCGAGGATGCCGGTTCGCGGTCGGCCACCGCGTCCCTCGTCGAAGGATCTCAAGGATCCCGCTAAGCAATTTCCGGGAATGCACATCGATGGTGATTGGATACTGTCTGTGCAAAGCCTCGAATGCCCCCTATCCAGGTTGGATGTATCGAGATCGGCAGCGCGACGCGTCGGATCCCTCGAATCCCTGGCACGACAGCATACACGCCCGCCCTGCGCAGTTGAACCGGCAGGATTTCCTGTCGAAGGCCTTTCCAGACGACGCCACCGAAAGCCGACCACCACGCTGCGCTACACTCCGGTCAATGTAAAAGACACATGAAAATATCAACTCCGGCCGCGCCACGATTTCAAGGCGCGGTAACGGGCGCATCGTCGAACGACGCAATCGTTGCCGCAACGCCGAAAACGGGCGAAAAGACAAGTGAGGTGGTAGATTATTTGACAGAGATCGCCTTAGACCCAAGGAAACAACAATTATGTCTCCCACCCCATCCCGCCATGGACAAAGTGCTCCCTTGTCAGTCCCTTCCGTGACCTGCCTGATTCTGGCGCTGTTATGCGCCCTGCTCACCGGCTGCGTGACGTACCAGTCGGACCGGGGGGTCGCCAACGTCTGGCGGGACGTGGACCTGCCCGAATGGCAGGACGGGGTGACCACGGAATCCGATGTGACCCGAGCGTTGGGGCCACCATCGCAGATCATCGGGGTAAACGACCAGACGGTGTACTACTACATGCGGGAAAGAAGAAAGGGCAAGGGCTTCTTCCTGCTCGTCTACAACAAATCCTCACAGGAAGTCCGCTACGACCGCGCCGTTTTCTTCTTCGACCGCAACGGCGTGCTGGTGAGCCATTCGCTCAGCATCGAGTCACAGCCCTACGAAAAAGACAGCTAGTCCCATAAGCAGGCAAGACCGGTGAGGTCGCCGCCAGAATTTCGCGAGGCGATACTGCGCCGAACAGCTTGCTGCGCCGCGTTCCTTACGCTGGCGATCTACACGAGTGGCTGCACGATCATCTCCAAGCAATACGGCGCCCCGCTGGACACCTCGAAAATTCAACCTGGCGACGGACCAATGGATTACCGGGATGCGCTGAGGGCGCTCGGCCCGCCGGCCAGGATCACGGCCCTGCCCGGCGGATTCGGGTTTCTCTACGAATCCCTCTACATCAAGGAGCGGCAGATCGGGCTGCGCGGCAACGGAGATGTGCTTCGGTTTTTCAAGCTGGCGTTCGGCGACGCGGATCTCGAACGAAGGACGATACAACTGGTCTTTGACGAAAGCGGCATGCTGCGCGCGCACGCCTCGGACGTGGACCTCGACCCGATCGGCAAGGGTGTCGGTATGCAGATCTTCTACCAGGTTCAACCCGTCGTTGACACGAGAGACCTGGAACTCACCTACGTCGATCCGCTGCTCTGGGGCCTCAGCCAATTACAGCCCTTGCCGGAGACCCTGAATGTGGGCCAGAGTCTCGACTCGGGCGCCGCAGGTTTTGAAATGAGGGGCACCCCGGTGGCCGCCGGACAGCGCACCCTGGAGATGCGGCAGTTGGGGCGAAAAAAGTGAGGCAGTGCTGATCGCAGCACTTCTCCCCTGGACAGAACGCACCGTAATTCAAAAAATATTGGTGCGCAGCATCACCAGGGTGCAGGCGTCGAAGTGGGGGATGCTCGCCCTGGCGAGACGGCGTTCGAGTACCGGGGTCTCGGTACCGGGATTGAAGATCACCCTCCCGGGCCGAAGCTTCACGATGTCCTCGATCGCGGGTTCGATGTGCTTCGGGCTGACGTACAGCGTCAGCGTATGCACGGGCCCCACGATCAGTCCGAGCGAGGCATACACCGGCAGCCCCTCGATCTCGACGAAGGCCGGATTGACCGGACTGACCCGATAGCCCTTCGACTTCAACAGCCGCACGGCCTGGTTCGAATATCGCTGCGGCTTGGGGCTGGCCCCCAGCACAACGACGTGATGGTCTTCTGGCTCCATGATGGGAGAGAATCGCACAACCGGCGTACGATCGGCAACGACCAGTCCGGTTTCAAGGCATCGACGGCCGGCCTGACCCACCGCCCGTGCCCCGGTACGGGTTATAGCCGCAGGGGCGTCGACACCCGCCGCGACCGTACCGAAAGCGGATAGCGCTGTTCCTCCTTTCCGCCGAAAGTCTTCGGCGGATTCACCGCCAGGGACAGGTCCTGCTTCAGCAAATAGTTGATGACCGAGCGCACCAGGGTCCGTGAGTTCTTCCGGTGCGCTTCGCCGGTCGGTTTCCCCAGCGCGGGCGCGATCACGACGTTACCGAAGGAGAGAAACGGTTTCAGCGATTCCTCTACGTCCCCCTTTATCAGGTCCTGATAGGGAACCGTGAAGGCCGCTCCCTGTATGCGCTCCTCGCTCAAGGCCGACAGCAGGTCGGAGCGGTGGCAGGTTTCGTTTCTCGACGTATCGACGATGAAAGGCATACGGTCCGAACGATAGATCTCTTCCATGCCACGGACCTTCTCGTCGCCGCTGGTATGTATGCTGACCACGTCCGCCTCTTCGGCGATCTCGATAAACTGGCAGTATTCGATCAGCGGGTGTTCCAGTGGATTGGTGAGATGGTGATTCCGGTACACCACCTCCGGATGGCTGTCGTGACCCAGTACACACTTGCAGTGGGGCTCTATCTGCATCGCCAGGGCCTGGGCAACCCGTCCGCACCCAATCAGACCGACGGTCTTGTCGGCCAGTTCGAACCCGGTATAGGAATCCGGAACAATTGATTCAACGTCCTTCAGAACCAGCGCTTCCTGCGCGTCCCGTTTCTGGAAGGATTTGCTCAACACATAGATAAACAACCGCTTGGTCAGGTTCGCGGCCTCGTAGGAGTTACCGTATTCGGTGATCTTGACGATGATGCCGTGCCGGGTCGCCTCCATGACGTTCAGATTCACGAGCGAGTCAGCGACCACACCGATGATCTTCAGCGACTTGCCCGCCGCCTCCATCACCTCGCCCGAGATCCGTGTCTTGTCACGGACGACCAGCGCGGAATACTTGCCATGCCGCACCAGGGTCTCCAGGGCCGGCTGACGAAGCTTCAGAATGTCGGTCTTGATGCCCGCGGCGGCGAACAGATCTTCGGTGTCCGACGCAAGCTTTTCATCCAGCAATATTCTCATGCCCACTGGCTCACCCCCGCACGCGATGGCCTTTCGACGCTACAACCGGGAGAATCGCACACTCGGTGAACAGTCGGCAACATCGGGATCGGATTTGATAGCAGTGTCAACCGATCGTTCCGCGGCCTGCCGACCGTGCCAATGCGCTTGCGTGAAGGGTCCCTCGCGTGGGTGCGCGGGTAATTTGCCGGCTATATCCCGGCCGGTACGGGCTGGACCTTCCAGATCCGTTCGCAGTAGTCCCGAATCGACCGATCGGAAGAGAACCTGCCCATACGCGCGACATTGAGAATGGACATGCGGTCCCACTGCGTGTGGTCGACCCACGCCCGAGCGACCTCGTCCTGTCGGCTCACGTAGGAAGCGTAGTCGGCCAGCACCATGAAGGGGTCCTGGTGGAGCAGATTGTCCGTGACAGGTCGGAACAGCGCTGTATCGCCATGCGAGAAGAGCCCGGAATTGATGAGATCGATTACCGACCTGAGTTCCGGGTCGTCATCGTAAATGTCCCTGGGTCGGTAACCCTCCGCCTGCCACTGGTGCACCTCCCCGGCGGTGAGACCAAACAGGAAAAAGTTTTCCGGGCCGACCGCTTCGCGAATCTCCACGTTAGCCCCGTCCAGGGTGCCGATGGTCAGCGCCCCGTTCATGGAGAACTTCATGTTGCCCGTGCCCGAGGCCTCCTTGCCGGCCATGGAGATCTGCTCGGAAAGGTCCGCGGCGGGATAGAGTCGCTGGCCATTCTTGACATTGAAGTCAGCCATGAAGGCAACCCGCAGCGTACCGTTGACCTGCGGGTCATTGTTGATGACCTCGCCCACCGAATTAATAAGCTTGATGATGAGCTTCGCCATGAAATAGCCGGGAGCCGCCTTACCGCCGAAGATGAAGGTGCGGGGCGGAATCTCCAGATTCCGGTTCGCCTTCAGGCGCTCGTATAGGGTAATGATATGCAGCACGGCCAGGTGCTGGCGCTTGTACTCGTGGATGCGCTTGGCCTGAACGTCGAACAGGGACAGCGGATCGACGGTGACACCGGCGTGTGCTGCCAGCCAGCCCGCAAGGTCTTGCTTCGCTGCGGTCTTGACCTTTCTCCACTCGTCATGGAAGGCCGTGTCCTCGGCATGGCCCTCCAGTGACTTGAGGCAACTCAGGTCACGCACCCACGCCTCGCCGCCGCAGCGCTCGCTCAGCAGTGTCGCCAGACGCGGGTTGCTGACCACAACAAAGCGCCGCGGCGTAACGCCGTTGGTGACGTTATGAAACTTCTCCGGCCACATTTCATGGAAGTCCCTGAGAATCGTGTTTTTCACCAGCTCGGAATGCATCTCGGCGACGCCGTTGACCGCAAAGCTGCCCACGGTGGCGAGATTGGCCATGCGCACCTTGCGCCCGTGTTGCTCGTCTATCAGGGACATACGCTCGACCCGCGCCTCGTCGCCCAGGAAGCGCATCCGTACCTCGTCGAGAAAGCGCTGGTTGATCTCATAGATGATCTCGAGATGCCGCGGGAGAATGCGGGCGAAGAGATCCACCGACCACGTCTCCAGTGCCTCTGGCAGCAAGGTATGGTTGGTGTAGGCGAAGGTGTTTCGGGTAATCTCCCAGGCCCGATCCCATTCCATGCGATGCTCGTCGACCAGGAGGCGCATGAGCTCCGGCACCGCAATCGCCGGGTGGGTATCGTTGAGTTGTACGGCGTATTTCTCGTGAAACCTGTCCAGCGAACCTACCGTGTCAAGCAGTATGCGGATCATGTCCTGCAGGGAGCAGGTTACGAAGAAGTATTGCTGCTTGAGACGCAATTCCTTGCCCACAGTCGGCTCGTCGTTCGGATACAGGACCTTGGAAATGTTTTCGGCCTGCACCTTTTCGTGCACCGCCCCGTAATAGTCTCCCGTGTTGAAGACCTGGAAATCGAAAGACTCGGCGGCCTCGGCCTTCCATAGCCGCAGCAAATTGACGTTGTCGACTCCATAACCGAGTATCGGCGTGTCGCAGGCGACTCCATTGACCTGCAAGCCGGGGACCCAGCGCACTCGAAGCGTGCCGTTGTCACGATACTGCTCGGTATGCCCACCGAATCCTACGGGAAATCGCAGTTTGGGTCGCTGGACCTCCCAGGGATTGCCGTTTCTGAGCCAGGCGTCTGTTCTCTCGACCTGCCATCCGTTCTCGATGAGCTGGTCGAAGATGCCGAATTCGTAGCGGATGCCGTAACCGATGGCAGGAATCTGCAGGGTTGCCAGCGAATCCATGTAACACGCCGCAAGACGCCCGAGCCCACCGTTCCCCAGACCCGGTTCATCCTCCTGCTCCACGATGGCCCCGAAGTCCAGTTCGAGTTCGTCGCCGGCCCGGCGGGCCTGATCCAGTATCCCGAGATTGATCAGGTTGTTCATCAGGTGGGGACCGAGCAGAAATTCCGCTGACAGGTAACACACCGTGCGGGCATTGGTCCTCTTGTAGGTCTGCGCTGACTTGATCCAGCGTGCGAGCAACCGGTCGCGTACCGTGTAGGCCGAGGCCATGTAGCAGTCGTGGGGCGTGGCGACCTGCAGGAAACGCCCCTGAATATAGAAAAGATTGTCGATCCAGGCCTGTTTCAGGGCCTGCCGTGACAGGCCGACCCGTGCCCGCTCCTGAATCGCGCCAGATTCGCCGGGCTTTATGATCGCGTTCATCGACAGCATCCTTTCTCGTCAGTGGCCATGCTCGAATTCTCCCGTAGTGAACCAGTCGTTAACCGCAAGGTAACCATCGAGTGTTTCGAATTTGTGACAGGACGGTGAGTTTGTCGCGGTGCCCCGGTCATATTGCCGCAACACCCGTCCCGCATACTTGCCGGGGTACTGTATAGCAACCAATGGAACTGCAAATGGAACGATTTGCCGACGTCATCGACATGGCCCAGGCCCATATTGAGATGGAAACCGAGAGACGAATCGCAGATATCCGGCACGAAGCAAGGACAGGAACCGGAAGCTCCAGCTGTATCGATTGCGGTAACGAAATCCCCGCGAATCGCCGAAAACACCTGCCGGGTGCGGTGCGCTGCGTACCCTGCCAGCACCTCCGTGAATCCACCCGGTAAAGTTGAGAGGGGGCAGTATGGTCAGGTCTTGTCTCGTGCCTTTTCAGTCTGGTTCACAATTCTGCTGATCCTTGAATAAGGTAGTCCAACATGTCCTCTAGCTTGCGTTCGGCGAAAGCGGCCAGTATCCAGTCGATCTCCTGCCAATCGGGCGCCGCGGTCATTCCTGCCGTCGCCCGATAGTTGCTCCAGGGCCAATCCCGTGCCGTGCGTACCATGT